>JANYHV010000217.1 GCA_025362195.1 Fimbriiglobus sp.
CGACCTGGGCGTGGACTCGATCAAGCGGGTCGAGATCCTGAGCGCCCTGCAGGAGCGCCTGCCGAACGCCCCGGTGGTCAAGCCCGAGCACCTCGGCACCCTGCACACCCTGCAGGACATCGCCGACTTCCTCGGCGGGTCGTCCCACACCGCGAAGATCGAGGTGCAGGCGCTCCGCCACGCCCCAAAATCGGATGATGGCTCCGTCCCGTCCAGCGCTGTGGGCCGCCCCGCCGCGGACCGCGCCATCTCGCCCCTGGACCGCAAGTCGAGCGACGGCCAGGCGGCGGACGGCGGGATCGCCACCGTGCCCCTGAGCGCGATCCGCCAGGAATTCTTGTCCGAGTCGATCCGCCCGTCGGCCCGCCGCCGGCCGGCCGGCGGGGTCGGGGACACGTCCACGATGAGCGAGGTGGCGAACGCCCTGGAGGCGCTACGCAACCCGATCGTGACCGGGGCCATCGAGAACATCGACCGGAGCATCTTGCAACTGGTGAACATCGACCTGACCAGCGGCCGGGCGAACCTGGCGATCGCCGACGGGGCCGAGTTCTGGCTCGTCGCCCAACCGGACGACGCCTTCGCCACCGAGATCTTCGCGCAGCTGACCGCGCAGCACTACACCGTGAAGCAGTTCCCGTGGCTCGAACCGGCCGCGGTCAAGCCGGCCGGCACGCCGGCGGCCCTGGTCCTGTTGCCGCCGGTCCACTCCCTCGGGCTGCCGTTCAACCGGCTGGCCTTCCAGTGGGTGCAGGCGTGCGGGCCGAAGCTCCGCCAAGTCGCCCGCCAGGGGACGGCGACGCTGATCGCGTCGGTCGCCCGGCTGGACGGCGAGTTCGGCCTGGGCGAAATCACCCCGGGCACCGACCCGACCGCCGGCGGCCTCGCCGGCCTGGTCAAGACGGCCCGGCACGAGTGGCCCGAACTCGGGTACAAGGCCCTCGACGTGGCCGCGGCTTACGCGCACCAGTCGCCGGCCGCGGCCGCGGCCGCCCTGCTCGACGAGCTGTGCCTGGCCGGGCCGATCGAAGTCGGCATCGGCGCGCGGCACCGGTGTACCCTGGAACTCGTCCGGACCGTCCGCCGGCCGGTCACCGGGTCGCCCGTGCTCGGGCCGAAGGACGTGGTCCTCGTCACCGGCGGGGCGCGGGGGGTCACGGCCGAAGTCGCGGTCGCCCTGGCCGAGGCGTTCCAGTGTACCCTGGTCCTGACCGGCCGCACGCCCGTGGCCGCCGGCCCGGAGCCGGAGTTCCTCCGCGGCCTGACGGACGAGTCGGCGATTAAGCGGGCCGTCCTCGAGCACCTCGGGGCCGCCGCGACGCCCAAGTCGGTCGGCGAGTTCTACGCCAAGACGCTCGCCCAGCGCGAGGTCGCCCGCACGGTGGCCCGCGTCCAGGCCGTCGGGGCGAAGGCTGCGTACTACTCCGTGAACGTGTCGAACGGCCGCCAACTCGCCGACCTGATCCACCAGGTGAAGGTGAAGTACGGCGCGGTCACCGGCCTGGTCCACGGCGCGGGGGTGCTCGCCGACAAGCGGATCGACGACCTCACGGCCGAGAGCTTCGACCTCGTGTACAACACCAAAGTCGAGGGCCTGCGGAACCTGCTGGACATCCTGGCCAACCAGGATTTGAAGGCGATGATCCTGTTCAGCTCGACGACCGCGCGGTACGGCCGGACCGGCCAGGTGGCCTACGCCGTGGCCAACGAAGTGCTCAACAAGACCGCCCAGGTCGAGGCCCGCAAGCGGCCGACGACCCGCGTCGTGTCGCTCAACTGGGGGCCGTGGGAGGGCGGCATGGTCACGCCCGGCCTGCGCAAGCTGTTCGAGTCCGAGGGCATCGGCCTGATCCCGATGGGCGAGGGGGCGATGTTCGCCGTCCAGGAACTGTCCGCGGCCGGCCGGTCGGTCGAGGTGATCGCGCTCGGCAAGGCGGTCCGCAGCGGCAAGTCGTCGGCGATGACTTCGACCGGGTCGGGCACGGCCCCGGCCATGACGACGCCGCAGCCGCTGGGCAACGGCAGCGGGTCCCTGCCGACGCCGGCCACCCTGCCGCCGAACCCCGACCTCGCGTTCGTGTTCGAGCGGACCGTCGAGATCGCCACGCACCCGATCCTCCGGTCGCACGTCCTGGACCACCACGCCGTCCTGCCGATGGCCGTCCACATCGAGTGGATCGCGCACGCGGCCCTGCACAACAACCCCGGCCTCGTCTTCCACGGCTTGAACGCCCTGCGGGTGACCCGCGGCGTGAAGACGGACGAAAGCGCGCCGACCGTCCTCAAGGCGTATTCGAGCAAGGCGGTCCGGGACGGCGACCTGTTCCAGGTGGTCGTCGAACTCCGCGGCCTGCCCCGGAACGGCCGCGAGGTGCCGTACTCGCGGGCCGAAGTCGTGCTGACGGCGAAGCTGCCGGCGGCCCCGGTCGCCGACCCCGACCCGTCCGTCGTGCCGTACCCGCACACGATGGAGGAGGTCTACCGGCACTTCCTGTTCCACGGGCCGGACTTGCAGGCCATCGAAAGCGTCGTCGGGCTGACCGACCTGGCGGTCGTGGCCACGGCGTACCCGGCCGCGTCGCCGAACGAGTGGTTCACGAACCCCCTGCGGTCGTCGTGGGTGGCCGAGCCGATGGTCCTGGACGCGGCCTTCCAGCTGATGATCCTGTGGAGCCTGGCCCAGCACGGGTCGGCGTCGCTGCCCTGTTTCATGGGCCGGTACCGCCAGTACCGCCGGTCGTTCCCGGCCGCCCCGGTCAAGGTCGTCATCCGCGTCACCCGGGACAACGGCACGTTCGCCCGGGCCGACATGGACTTCCTGGACGCGGCCGGCGCGGTGATCGCGCAGCTCCAGGACTTCGAGTGCATGATCGACGCCAACCTGGCCCAGTCGTTCCGCCGGAACACGCTGGCCCCCCGCTCGTAACTCGGTGCCCTCCCGCCCCGCCCCGGTCCGACCGCGGGCGGCGGCCCTCTGCCCGTCCACGGAGTGAAGCGAATGCCTGCGGCCGAGCGCGTCGCGATTGTCGGGCTGGCCGCGCGGCTGCCCGGCTCGGGGGCCGACCTCGACCTGTTCTGGGACAACGTCGCCGGCGGGGTCGATTGCTCCCGCGAGGTTCCCGACGGCCGGTGGCTGCTGCCCCCGGACGCCTGCCGCGACCCCCGCGTCGCCAACCCGGACACCGTCTACTCGACCCGCGGGTACTACCTCGACCCGTTCGACGTGGCCGCGGCCGACGTCGGCGTGCCGGCCGACCTGCTGGCCGGCCTCGACCCCCTCTTCCACCTCGTCCTGGACGTGGGCGCGCGGGCCTTCCGGTCGGCCGTCACGCACAGCCTCGACCTGCGGAAGGTCGGCGTCGTGCTGGGCAACATCTGCCTGCCGACGGACAAGGCGTCCGACCTGGCCCGGGAGTACCTGGGGCACCGCGTCACCCGGGCCGTCGGCCTGCCGCCCGAGCCGCGCCGCACGCACCCCCTGAACCGGTACGTCGCCGGACTGCCGGCCGGGCTGCTGGCCAAGTCCCTCGGCCTGGGCGGCGGCACGTTCACCCTGGACGCGGCCTGTGCGTCGTCGATTTACGCGATCAAGTTGGCGTGCGACGAACTCCTGTCCGGGCGGGCCGACGCGATGCTCGCCGGCGGGGCGTCCCGGCCGGACTGCCTGTACACGCAGATGGGCTTCGCGCAACTCCGCGCCCTGTCGCCGAGCGGCCGGTGCTCGCCGTTCGACGCGGCGGCGGACGGCCTGGTCGTCGGCGAAGGGGCCGGCGTGTTCGTCCTCAAGCGGTTGACGGACGCGCTCAAGGCCGGGGACACGGTCCACGGAGTCTTGTGCGGCGCGGGCGTGTCGAACGACATGCACGGCAACCTGCTCGCCCCGGCCAAGGAGGGCCAACTCCGGGCGATGCGGTCGGCGTACGGCCTGGCCGGGTGGAAGCCGAACTTCCCCGACCTGATCGAGTGCCACGCCACCGGCACCCCGGTCGGGGACGCCGTCGAGTTCGACAGCCTGAGCGAACTCTGGGGCGAGGACGGCTGGAAGCCGGGGCAGTGCGTCATCGGGTCGGTCAAGTCCACCGTCGGCCACCTGCTCACCGGGGCCGGCGCGGCCGCGCTCGTGAAAGTGCTGCTGGCGATCCGACACCGCGCGCGGCCGCCGCAGGCCAACTTCGCCGCGGCCAACCCGGCCTTCCGGTACGACGGCGGGCCGCTCCGCGTCGCCACGACGTTGGAAGAGTGGGACCCGCGGCGGCCGACCCTGCCGCGCCGCGCCGCCGTCAGCGGGTTCGGCTTCGGCGGGGTGAACGGGCACCTGCTCGTCGAGGAGTACGTCGGCCAAACCTACGCCGGGTCCACGGCCTCGCAAGTGCTCAAGTCGAAGCCGACCGCGGCGACCCCGTCCCGGCTCATGACCCGCCTGAACGAACTCATCACCCGGCACGCCGACACGCTCGGCACCGCCGTGCCCGGGACCGGCACCGACCCGGACCTGACGGCCAACGGCCCGGTCGCCGTAGTCGGCCTGGCGGCGCACTTCGGCCCGTGGCGCGAGCTGCGCGCCTTCCAGGAGTTCGCCCTGGGCGGCGGCCACCGGCCCGACCCGGTGCCCAAGGCGGCCGGCCGCTTGCCCGGCGACGCCGACGGCCCGCCCGGGTTTTTCATCGAAGACGTGGACGTGCCCCTCGACCGCTTCCGCATCCCGCCGCGGGAACTCGAGGAGATGCTGCCCCAGCAACTCCTCATGCTCAAGACGGCCGCCGCCGCCCTCGACGACTGCAAGGGGACGGCCCCGGACGCCGCCGACGGCGACCCGCGGACCGGCGTGTTCATCGGCCTGGGCCTGGACCTGAACACGACCAACTATCACCTGCGGTGGAGCGCGAAGCACAAGGCGCTGACGACCCGGCCGCCGCGGAAGCGCGAGGCCGGGACCGGCGAAGCCCCGTCGTTCTCGTCGGCCGAGTGGCCGGACTTGCTGGCCGACTCGGTCGGCCCGGCGTTGAACGCGAACCGGACGATGGGCGCACTCGGAAGCATCGCCGCCAGCCGCATCGCGCGGACCTTCCACTTCGGCGGGCCGAGTTTCACCGTGTGCAGCGAGGAAAGCTCCGCGGCGCGGGCCGTCGAGCTGGCCGTCCGGGCGCTCCGGGCCGGCGAACTCGACCGGGCCGTGTGCGGCGGGGTGGACCTGGCCGGCGACCCGCGGGCAATGGGCGCGAACGACCCGCAGCGGCCGTACTCGATGTCCGGCCGGGCCGCGCCGCTCGAGATCACCTCCGCCGGCGTGCTGCCCGGCGAGGGGGCCGGGGCGCTCGTCCTCAAGCGGCTGGCCGACGCCGAGCGCGACGGCGACCGCGTGTACGCCGTCATCTGCGGGGTCGGCACGGCGTCCGGCGGCAGCCCGGACGGTCTCGCGCCGGACGCCGCCGCTTACGCGTCGTCCCTGGTCCGGGCGTGCGCCGACGCGGCCATCGATCCGACGACGATCGAGTACGTCGAAGTCGCGGCGACCGGCAGCCCGTTCGACGACCGGCCCGAGGCGGACGCCCTGGCGGCGCTCCTGCAGGCCAAGCCGCGGCCGGTCCCCGTCACCCTGTCGGCCGTCCGCGGGCAGGTCGGCCACGCCGGCGCGGCCGGCGGCGCGGCCGGGCTGATCAAGGCGTGCCTCGCGCTGTACCAGCAAATCCTTCCGCCGACGATCGACTTGGCCGGCGTGCGGCCCGAACTGAACGCGTCGCGGGCGCGGTGCCACTCGGCGAAGGCGGCGCGGTACTGGCTCAAGGAGGCCGACGCGCCCCGGCGGGCGATCGTCGCCGCGACCGGCGTGGACGGGTCGGCGGTCCACTTCGTCCTCGAAGAGTCGCTGCTGGCCGTCGATCCCGTGGCGATCATCGACCCGACCGCCGACCCCGAGCGCTTGCAACCGCTGGGCGCGCGGCCCGAGGCCCTGTTCGCCGTCGAGGGGGACACGGCCGCCGACCTGGCCGGGCGGCTGGCCGAGTTCACCCGCTGGATCGACCGGGTGGCGGCCGGCGCGGGGGTCGAGTTCCTGGCCCGCGAGTGGATTCTGAACGCCCCGCCGGCGGCCAACCGCCGCCGGGCGGTGGCGTTCGTCGCCCGGAGCGGGGCCGAGTTGCGCGAGCAGGTCGCGGCCGCCCGCGACCACCTGGCGGCGCGGCCCGAGTCGCCCCTGCCGGCGGCCGACGGTCTGGAAGTGCGGCCGGCCTTGCGCGACCGCGTCTTCTACAACCCGCAGCCACTGACCGGCCCGATCGGCCCCGGGTCGCGCGGCCGGGTGGCCTTCGTCTACCCCGGGTCGGGCAACCAGTTCGCCGGCATGGGCCGGGACGTGGCCGCGCACTGGCCGGAGGTCTTGCGCCGCCAGCAGGCCGAGAACCGTCGGTTGCAAAGCCAGTACGCCCCCGGCCTGTTCTGGGCCGAGGCGATCCCGCCGACCGCGACGGCGAAAGAGTTCCTGTTCGGCCAGGTCGCTCTCGGCACGCTGACCACCGACCTGCTCACCGGGCTGGGCTTCAAGCCGGACGCGATGATCGGCCAGAGCCTGGGCGAGTCGTCCGGGCTGTTCGGCCTGCGGGTCTGGCGGGACCGGGACGAGATGCTCGCCCGCATCCAAACTTCGACGCTGTTCGGCACCGACCTGGCCCCGCCGTACGACGCGGCCCGGGCGTTCTACCACACCCCGCGCGGCGAGGGGATCGACTGGCTGGCCGGCGTGTTGGCCGTCCCGGCGGACGAGGTCCGGGCCGCCCTGCCGTCCGGGGGCCGCGCGTACTTGCTCATCGTCACGACCCCGACCGAGTGCGTCGTCGGCGGCGTCCGCGACGACGTCGAACGGCTGGCCGCGCACTTCCCGGGCAAGGCGTTCTTGCCGCTCGCCGGCGTCACCCTGGCCCACTGCGAGGCCGGCGGGCCGGCGCAGGAGCCGTACCGCAAACTGCACACCCTGCCGACCACCCCGGCCGCCGGGCTGACGGTCTACAGCGGGGCGTTCGCGCGGCCGTACAAGCCGACCCCACCGATCGCCGCCGACTCGATCACGGCCGGGCTGGTGAACACCATCGACTTCCCGGCGGTCGTCAACAACGCCTACCGGGACGGCGTCCGGCTGTTCGTCGAAGTCGGCCCGGGGAACTCGGCGACGCGCATGATCGGCGCGATCCTGGCGGGCCGGCCGCACCTCGCCCGGGCCGTCTGCGTCGCCCGCCAGGACGGCGTGTCGCTCACCCTCCGCACGGCCGCGGCGTTGATCGCCGAGCGGGTGCCACTGGACATGATGCGGCTGTACGGCGGGCCGTCCCCGGCGGCCGACCACCAGCCCCCGGTGCCGCCCGGCCGGCCGCACGTCCGCGTCCCGGTCGGGCTGATCTCGGCCGAAGCTCCGACCGCCCCGTGGCTCCCGCAAGCCCCGCGGCCGGCCCCCAAGTCCGAGCCGAAGGTCGCCGTCAAACCAGCTCCGGAACTGGCCCCGGAGCCGGTCGCGGCGGTCGCGGCGAAGGAGTGGAGCGACGTCGGCTTCGAGTTGCCGCCGGTCGCCGCCGAGCACGACCCGGATGTGGTCCCGCTGTTCGTCGCGCCCCCCGGCGAGTACGACCTGACGCCGCTCGACGTGGACACCCCGTCGGCCACCCCGGCCCCGGCCCCGTTGCCGCCGCCCCGCGTCGTCTCCGTGCCGGCCCTCGCGGCGCTGGCGGCGTCGCCCGTGACCGTCGGCCTTCCGGCCGCCGCGGCCGTCCAGTGGACGACGACCTTCACCCCCTACTTTGAAGCCGCGGCCGGTGCCGATGCCGCGACCGCCCTAGCCCACGAGGCCTACGTGAACACGCAAGCCCGCGCGACCGAGACCGTGGCCCTCGCCGCCGAAGTCAAGTCGAAACTCCTGTCCCAACTCCTCGGCTACGACGACGAGGACGACGAGGACGATCTGCCGGAAACATTGACGATGGAAACCCCGGGGGGGGGTTCGGCGGACGATTCCGTCAATCGCCAATCCCCGGCCGGCGTATTCACGCCGTGGATCGGGAGCGAACCGCCGCGGTCCCTGGACACCGCCCAGTGCTCCGAGTTCGCCCGCGGCAAGATCGGCGACGTGCTCGGGCCGACGTTCGCCGCCATCGACGCCTTCCCGACCCGCGTCCGCCTGCCCGACGGCCCGCTGATGCTCGTCGATCACGTCCGGTCGATCGAGGGCGTGCCGCTGTCGATGACATCCGGCCGCGTCGTCACCGACCACGCCGTCCACGCGGACCGGTGGTACCTCGACGCCGGCCGCTGCCCGGTCTCGGTGACCGTCGAGGCGGGCCAGGCCGACCTGTTCCTCGCCGGCTTCCTCGGCGTCGATTTGCACACCAAGGGCCTGGCCGTGTACCGGCTCCTGGACGCCGTCGTCACCTTCCACCGCGGCCTTCCGAAGGTCGGCGAGACGATCGTCTACGACATCCACGTCGATAGCTTCTTCAACCAGGCCGACGCCTGGCTGTTCCGCTTCCGGTTCGAGGGGAGCGTGAACGGCGAGCCGGTGCTGACGATGCAGAACGGGGTCGCCGGGTTCTTCACGCAGGCGGCCCTCGACGCCGGCCAGGGGATCGTCCACACCAAGCTCGACAAGGTCGCCGTCCCCGGCAAGAAGCCGGACGACTGGCGGCCGTTCGTGGCGCTGCCCGCCGGCAGTCTGAACGACGCCCAGGTGCGGGCGCTGCAAGAGGGGGACTACGTCACCGCCTTCGGCCCGGCCTTCGCCCGGCTGCCGCTGCGGAACCCGCTCCGCCTGCCGGCCGGCATGGTCCGGCTGCTCGACCGCGTCCCGGTCGTGGACCCGAGCGGCGGCCGGTTCGGCCTCGGGTTCGTCCGCGGCGTGTACGACATCCAGCCGAAAGAGTGGTTCATCGAGTGCCACTTCATCGACGACAAGGTGATGCCCGGCACGCTCATGTACGAGTGCTGCCTGCACACCCTCCGCGTGCTGTTGATGCGCACGGGCTGGGTCGGCGAGGACGGCGAAGTCGTCTGCGAGCCGGTCCCCGGCGTCCGCAGCCGGCTCAAGTGCCGCGGCCAGGTGCTGCAATCGACGAAGTCCGTGACCTACGAGATTAGCGTCAAGGAGGTCGGCTACCGGCCCGAACCGTACTGCGTCGCGGACGCGCTGATGTTCGCCGACGGCAAGCCGATCGTCGAGATCTCGAACCTGAGCCTGCGGATGAGCGGGCTGACCCGGGACCGCCTCGACCGGACCTGGGACCGGCCGGATGTGGTCCTGGCCACGCCGCCGGCCCGGCACGCCGACGTGGAGTACGAGGCGAAGCCGGCGCTGTACGACCGCGCGAGGATTCTGGCGTACTCGAACGGCGACCCGTCCGAGGGCTTCGGCGCGCCGTACCGCGTCTTCGACCAGGACCAGCCGCGTAAGCTGGCCCGCCTACCCGGCCCGCCGTTCCAGTTCGTGGACCGGATCACGGCCGTCACCGGCGAGCCGTTCGTCCTCGTCGCCGGGGCCGCCTGCGAGGCCCAGTACGACGTGCCCCCGGACGCGTGGTACTTCGGCGAGAACCGCAGCGACCTGATGCCGTTCAGCGTGCTCCTCGAAACCGCCCTCCAGCCGTGCGGGTGGCTCGCGGCGTACTGCGGGTCGGCGCTGACCAGCCCGACCGACATCTCGTTCCGCAACCTCGGCGGCAGCGCGACGCAGTTCCTGGCGGTCACCCCCGGCACCGGCACGCTGACGACCAACGTGACCATGACGCAGGTGTCGAACTCGGCCGGGATGATCATCCAGCACTACACGATGCTCGTGACCAACCGCGGCCGGAAGGTGTACGAGGGCACGACGTACTTCGGCTTCTTCGCCGCGGACGCCCTGAAGAACCAGGTCGGCATGCCGGCGGCGAAGTTGCCGCAGTTCAGCCCCGAGCAGCGCGCCGACCGGCAGTTCAAGGCCGAGAGCCTGCCGACGACCTACCCGTTCCCCGCGCCGATGATGCGCATGGTGGACGCGGTCGAGTACCACCCCGTCGGCGGGTCGAAGCACCTCGGCCTGGTCCACGGCCGGATCGCCGTCGATCCGTCGATGTGGTTCTTCGCCGCGCACTTCTACCAGGACCCCGTCTGGCCCGGCTCGCTCGGCCTCGAGTCGTTCCTGCAACTGGCGAAGTACGTCGCCTTCCAGCGGTACGGCGAAGCCCCCCGGCACGGCTGGCAAACGGTCGGCCTGAACCGCAAGCACGACTGGGTCTACCGCGGTCAGGTCGTCCCCGGCGACCGCGAAGTGAAAGTCCTGCTCGAAGTCACCGCCGCCGACGACACCGCCCGCCGCCTGACCTTCAACGGCTTCCTCACCGTCGACGGCCGCAACATCTACCAGATGACCGCGTTCACCCTGGAGTAACCGGCGCGCCAGGAGCGTCAGTGACTGGAGTTCCGTGGCTCCGCCGCAGGCGCGTTAGCCCGACGCGCTAGCGAGGGTCGAACGGTCGAGGACGGTGTGGGCAGACGACGACACAACCGTCAACGACCCCGAACAGTGCCCTCGACCGTTCGACCCTCGCTAGCGCGTCGGGCTAACGCGCCTGCGGCGGAGCCACGGAACTCCAGTCGCTGACGCTCCTGGCGCGTTACTTGCAGCGGATGCCGTGGTACTCGTCGGGGTACTCGTAGTCCTTGCGGAGCGGGTGGCCGACCCAGTCGTCGGCCAGCAGGATGCGGCGCAGGTCGGGGTGGCCGGCGAAGACGATGCCGAACAGGTCGTACACCTCGCGCTCCTGCCAGTCGGCCGTCGCCCAGATTTTGCACAGAGTCGGCAGGACCGGCGTGTTCTCACGCGGTAGGGTCACCTTGAACGTGAACCGGCGGCCGGGGATGGCGAACGACGACACGTGGTAGACGACTTCCAGGTGCGGCTCGAACCCGGCCTTGGCGAGCTTCTTCGGGTCGGTTTCCAGGTAATCGACGCCGGTCACGTCGTTCAGCACGGCGAAGTTCATCCGCGGGTCGTCGCGCAAGAACGCCGCCACCTCGGCCAGTCGCGCCGGCTCGACGACGACGAACGGGTCGTGGGCGTCGGCGTTGCCGTAGAGAATGCCCGAACCGAACTCGGTTTGCAGTGTCTGGATCGTGTCGGCGGCGGTCATCGGCGGGTTCGCTTTCGTCGGGGTCGGCCGGGCCGGGGGCAGAGGGGTTGACAGGTCGTCGGCCCGCCGTAAACTTCATGCTGTTGGGGGTGTAGCTCAGCTGGTAGAGCGCTTGAATGGCATTCAAGAGGTCAGGAGTTCGACTCTCCTCATCTCCACTCAACTCGCAAGCCCCGCACTGAACCCAGTGTCGGGGCTTGCTTCGTTTAGCTCTTCATATTGGCCACGCCCGCACGGCCAACCTCGCGGCGAAAACCGGGGCCGGCGTAAGACTCCGCCCGTGCTTGTTGTACTGCCCAGTACACAACGCCAATCCGGAGACGAACATGCCGAAGCAACTCGAAGGCAGAGTGGCCGTGGTGACCGGTGCGTCGAAGGGCATCGGGGCGGAGATCGCCAAGCACTTCGCCGCGGAGGGCGCGGCGGTCGTCGTGAACTACGCGTCCAGTCGGGCCGGGGCCGACGCCGTGGTCGTCGACATTCTCGGCAACGGCGGCCGGGCGGTCGCCGTGCAGGCCGACGTGTCGAAGGCGGACGACATCCGGCGACTGCTCGCCGAGACGATGAAGGCGTTCGGCCGGCTCGACGTGCTGGTGAACAACGCCGGCATTTACGAGTATGCCCCGCTCGACGAGATCACGGCCGAGAACTTCCACAAGCAGTTCGGGCTGAACGTCCTCGGGCTGATCCTGACCACTCAAGAAGCGGTTAAGCACTTCGGGGGCGATGGCGGCAGTGTCGTCAACATCGGTTCCGTGGTGGGCAAGTTATCCCTGCCGGGGAGTACCGTGTACGCCGCCACCAAGGCGGCCGTCGATTCGGTCACCCGGACCCTGAGTGCCGAACTCGGGCCGAGAAAAATCCGCGTCAACGCCGTCAACCCGGGGATGGTGTTGACCGAAGGGAACGCGTCGGTCGGGAACGCCGAGGACGGGTTCCGCAAGCAGGTCGAACCCCGCACCCCGCTCGGCCGGATCGGGCGGGTGGACGACATCGCCCCGGCGGTCGTGTACTTCGCGTCCGACGACTCGAACTGGGTGACGGGCGAGACCCTGTACATCGCCGGCGGCTACCGGTAACCGCCGGTCCACGCACGACACCGACGACCAAGTCCACTTCCCGCACGAAACGCTTTCGCACAAGGAGATTGCCATGACGCAGATCGAAAAGGTCCTCTACACCGCCAAGACCCACACGACCGGCGGACGGGACGGGGCGTCCCGCAGTTCCGACGGCCGCATCGACCTCAAGCTGTCGTCCCCGGGCACCGCGGGCACCGGCACCAACCCGGAGCAACTCTTCGCCGCCGGGTGGTCCGCCTGCTTCCTCGGCGCGATGGGGATTGCGGCCGGCAAGATGAAGGTCGAGCTGCCGGCCGACCGAGCGATCGATGCCGAGGTGGACCTGGGGACGGCCGACGGCGGGTACCTCCTGCGGGCCCGTCTGACCGTCAGCCTACCGGGCTTGGACCGGACCGTCGCCCAGGCCATCGTCGACGCCGCGCACCAAACCTGCCCGTACTCCAAGGCCACGCGGGGGAACATCGACGTGGTGATCGCCCTGGCCGAGTAAGCCGTACTCGCCGGGGCAATCATTGGTCACTCCGGCTTCTTCGCCGGCGGGGCGGGGAACTCGACCTTCTTCACGCTTTGCAGGTAGTCCAGGGTCGCGGAGGCTTGCTCGCGCCCCATTTTGGCGTGCCAGTGGAGCGAGAAGCCGTGCGGGCCTTTGGCGTCGATCAGCTTCGGGGCGGCCGTCAGCATTCCCTTCACCACGTCCGTCAGGCCGAGCATCGCGGCGCAGAACACGTCCATGCGGGCACCGTGCTCCAGCAAGTACGTCGCAATTTCCCGGTTGCCCAGGTGCGACGCCCCGCCGAGGCCGCTCTCGTAGTCGCCCGCGCCCCAATCGACGACGGCCAGCGCCAGCGCCGGCTCCCTGGCGAGCAGTTTCTTGACCATGTCGAGGTCGGAGTGCGCGAAGACCACGAAGTCCCGGGCGAGCGTTAAGTCAACGAACGGCTTGGTGAGCTTGGGCTGGAACTTCGGCGGGTCGTAGTCGCGCACCGGCAGCGCGGCGGGCTTTTCGTCGGGGGTCATCGCGGGGCCTGTGCGGGTGGTGAGGAGGAGGGCCGTCGTCGCGGCCGCGAATCCCCGGCGGGTCAGGTCGTCGGGCATGGCGTTCGCTGTCCTTTCGGGCCGGCGCGGGGGGACCATCATCTTCGGAACCGCCCGCACGGGGGGCAAGAGAATTGCCCCCGCCGGCCGGCCGACGCTATCGCCCCCCGACCCGGCGGGTTACACTGTCAGTGTAGGGTGCGAGCACTTTCACCGTCCAGGAGCCTGCCGTGTCGCTGACGCCCGTGGACCGCGAACTCCTGCACAACTGCCTGGCCGGGAAACCGGGGTCGTGGAACGACTTCGTGGATCGCTTCCTGGGCATGATCTACCACGTCGTCCACTCGACCGCCCACCTCCGCAGCGCCCGCCTGTCGCCCGAAGACGTCGAGGACATCGCCGCCGAGGTGCTGTTGCAAATCGTCGCCGGCGAGTTCAAAGTCTTGAAGCAGTTCCAGGGCAACGCCAGCCTGGCGACGTACCTGACCGTGATCGCCCGCCGGACCGCCGTCCACGAGATCAACCGCCGGCAAGCCGTCCGCGAAGAGATTCGGTCGGGGGCCGTGACCCCGGACGACGACGGGGCGGACGAGAGCGTCGCCGCCCAGCGGAGCGTCGAGAGCCTGGAAGAAGTCGAGCGGTTGCTGCGCAAACTGTCCGGCCGGGACCGCGAAGTCGTCCGCCTGTTCTACCTCGAAGGCCGCACCTACGAAGAGATCAGCACCGACCTCGACATCCCGGTGAACACCCTCGGGGCGATGCTGTCGCGGGCGCGCACGAAGCTCCGCGAGATGGCCGCCCCGGCGTCGTCCACGCTGGAGATGCGGTCGCTCAGGCTGATGGTCGAAGCCGAGGCCCCGCGCATCCGCAAGAAGCCGAAGAAGTCGAGTTAGGCCACGTCGGCGACCAGGCTCCGCCACACGTCGTCGCTGAACACGTCGCTGGCCACGCGGACGCCGCCGGCCTCGACGACGAGGTGCCAACCGCGGCCGGGGCTGGCGAAGGCTTCGGCGGCCGCGGCGGTGAACGCGAACTCGACCCACCCGGCCAGGCCGATGAGACGGTCCTGCACGCGGTCGGTGCGGAAGTGGCCGACGACGGCCGTCCCGCTCGCGTCTTCAAACGCGACGACGCCGTGGGTCACGGCGTCGCGGAGTTCGAGGGTCGCCCGCGTCGTCCGCCGGCCGGTCTCGCCGAGCCAGAGGGCCGCCCGCAGCGTGCCCTCGGCGGGGAGTAGGCGGGCGTACCAGTCGAGTTCGTGGCGGACGTGGGACGCGGACGTGAGGCGGGCGACGCGGTCGAGTTCTTGCAGCCGGAACCACAAGGTTTCGCGGTTCTCGAAGACCAGCGAAATCTCGCGGCCCACGGCCACGCGGCGGTTCTCCAGCAAGTACCGGAAGCGGTGTTCGGTCGTCAGGTCGGCCCTGAGGCTCGAATCCGACCCGTCGTCGAGCGGCGATCGCAGTGAGAGTACGGCAGACATCGAAACTCCCTCGTAGGTGACGCGAGACTTTCCCCTTCCGCCCCCCGACGCCCGGACCGGCGAGTCGGGTCTGCAAGTCCTCCTGTGCGTATTGTCGCGCTGCAGGAATGAGAGTGATTCGCAAAGGCCCGTCCTTCACGCCCTCTTCAACTTCATCGCCCTTAAAAACGACAGAACCGCGCTAACGTAGCGCGGTTCTGAGTGCCCGGTGCGTTCGGCGGGCGATTTTCCCGCGCTCTTCGCAATCAGTCGGAGCCGCTGAGGGCGTCGAGGGCTTCCTGGCGGGTGTCGTACAGCGCCCAGAGGGTGTCGAGGGCCGTGGTGTTGAGGAGTTCGCGGATTTCGTCGTTGACGCCGGCCAGGACCAGTTCGCTGCCGCGGCCCTTGATGAGCAGGTGGCAGCGGAGGAGGAAGGTGATGAACGCGGACCCGAAGTAGCGGACGCTGGTGAGGTCCACGATGAGGTGCATCGGGGGGTCGATTTTGAGCGGGGCGAGGACCATCGCGGCGGCCGGCGAGATGAGGTTCTCGGGCAGTTGCTCGACCTCCGGCGACGGCACGATCATGGCCACGTCGCCGTGCCGGGTGACCGTGAAGTACTCGTTGGCGAGCTCGGCCGCTTCCATGTTCATGGGGGGTGTCCTGAGTGTCTCGAATCGCAGTGAGCCTACCAATCTACCCACCCCCCGCCGCAACGCAAGGAGGAAACCGCGGGGGGGCGGAGTCGACAGGCATTCGGAGAATCTCCACGGATTTCTCGTCACGTTCTCGCTCTGACAGTTGAAGATAGTCCGAGTCCCAATCACTCGACGCAAATGAGCATAATCGATGGCCCGCCAAGTTTTCGCCGTCCCCAATTACAACGGCACATCGGTCGATATGCTTTCCTGCAACCCGGCCGATGCCGACTCCAATGGCGTCGTCCATTACGCCTACGCCGTCGGGGCCGAAGCAGACGCGGTCACAAAACGGATGATGCCGTGGACGAAGGTGCAGGACTTCGCGGGCAGCTACAGCCAGCAACACCCCACAGTCATCAAGCAGTTGACGGAGCACGTCGGATATCGACCCGGCGACTTAGTTCTCGGCCACGAGGCCGGGTCCACGTCCGAGAGCGACCAAGACACGGTGATGCGCCTCGGCGCGCTCGAACTGCTGGCCAACTTGTCGTCCGGGCGACTCTCGACCACTGAAAAAGACCCCTTCCCGCACCAACTCGCCTTGCAACAGTTCGTCCGCAAGCCCCCCCAGCCGAGCGGCCTCCGGCGGCTGTTGATCGCGGACGAGGTCGGGCTGGGCAAGACGATCGAGGTCGGGCTGATCCTCCGGGACATGCTGCTGGCCCGCGGGACGTTGGACGGCTTCCGCTGCCTGTACCTGACCTCCGGCGGCCTCGTGGGGGACGCCGCGGACAAATTGCGGGACGTCCTCTCCGGGACGATCGACGAGCAGCACATCGTCAACCCGATCGATACGTTCCGCGACTACGGGACCGGGCCCACCCAGGGCGTCTACGTGGCGAGCATGCACGCCGCGCGTTTGTACACGACGAAGGTCCAAAAGGGGAAACTTCCCAAGGCGGTCCGGCCCCAAGTGATCATCATCGACGAGTGCCACCACGCGGCCAGCGAGGGCGACTTGGCCGGGGCGGCGGTCCGCCGCCAGGTCGCAACACAAACCTATTCGGCCGCCATGCAACTCCTCAGCGGCGAGTACTGGCTGGACTCGGAGCCGCCGCCGCTCGCCATCCTGATGAGCGCCACCCCGTTCCGGTCGCAGCCGCAGTTCGTGAACCTGCTACGTCTGTTGACCCACGGCATCACCCGGCCGGGCACGGAGGTGACGTTCGACGCCTACGCAAGCGGCGTCCAGGCGAACGAACTCCGCGCCATGCTCCAGGACCCGGGGGCGGCGGCGAGCGTCGTGTGGCGGCGTCAGAGCGACGACAGTGTCCGCTCGTGGACCGGCAGCCGAATCTTCCCGAACCTGACGATTGTCCGCCCGCACACCGTCACCGAAGGCGACCCGCAGACGCCGCTCCTCGCCGCCCCGAGCAGCCAGTTTCTGGACCTCCTCGGACAAATCAAAGACACCGTCAGCGCGATTGCGGCCGCGCACGAGCAGCGGTTCGGCGGGTTCGCCATTGCGCAACTCGAGAAGAAGCTGACGAGTAGTTCCGTCGCGGGAGCATGCTGGCTGTTCAGTTGGGCCGCGCGGCACCTGCACTGGGACACGCAAGCGGATTTTCAGAAAGACAAGGGGATTGGGACTGATGCGCTGCGCCGGCTCATCAAACTCATTTCGCAGAGGATAGCCTCTTACTCGACTGGAACCGCGAAGCATGCGGACGTGCGATTTCCTAGCGACAACTTTGCGTTCGAGGGGACCAAACTGGCACAGGCCGTTCACGTCATCGAAATCCAGGCCTATTCCAAAGCAATGCGTGACAGCGGGTCCGACGACGGACTCTGGGTGGCCACGCAAGAAGAGGTCGTCGAACTGGTCCGCCTCGCCGAAAACCTCCTCGACCTCCAGGGCCGCGGGGGCGATGAAGTCGGTGCCGAGGACGCCAAGTTAGCCTGGCTCACGGAACTGCTCCGGCGCTACCCGGACGACCGCTTCCTGCTCTTCACCGAGAGCCTGCAGACGTGCGAAGCGCTTCAAAGCGCCCTCGGCACGGTCTGCCGGACACTCGTAGGCAGCATGTCGAAAGCCGCTCGGAACGAGGCCGTCGCCGACCTGCAGAACCCGCGCATGAACGCGCGGGTTCTGGTCGCCACGTCCGCCGCCGACGAGGGGTTCGACCTGCAAGTCGCGTGCAAGGTGATTCACTGGGACCTCAGCTCGTCGCCGGCCACATTGATGCAGCGCAACGGCCGCGTCGCACGACTCGGGCAAACCTCGGACGTGACGGCCTACTACCTGATCCTGACCGGCACCCACGAGCAACTCCGGGACAGCGCGCTCCAGAAGAAGTTCGCCGATCTCGGGATCACGGACGAAGCGCTCCGCAGTACGATCCTCGGTTCGCTGACGGAGGACGAGGAGAACGCGCTCGACCAGGCCATCGAGCAAAACGAAGACCGCATCGTCGGGGACATCCTCCGGAGGGCGGACGACGACAACAAGAGGATGAACAAGGAACTCGACGACATCCGAACCGAAGTCGAGTTCGCGCAAGTCCTGAGCCGGGACGACTTGGCCGTGCGGCTCGACGCCTGGAAGCGGATGGGTCCGCCCGGTCAAGCGACCCGGGGGGTCAAGTTCGAGTTCGACACAGTGTCCTGGGAGCGGCCCGTTTTCGGCGACGTGACGCGTCGGGAGGCGACCGAGTCAAAAGTCGCCCGCCTCGAAGGCAAGAGCGACAACGGTCTCCTGAAGCAGCAACTCGTCTTCGACCCCGAGTTCTTACTGTTCGGCCCGTTGGAAAAGGGCAAGGCCCTCAAGCTCGCCGGCATTCCGCCGTGGGTCCGAACGCCGCCGTCGCGTTACGGCAAGGTGGGCATCGAACCTTACGACCAAGGCAACCTCATCGGCCGATTGCTGCACAACATGGCGAGGCTGCAGCGCGCCGACTACCTGGCGATCCGCCGGCCGTGGCTCGACAACGTCACCCACATGCCCCCGCCCCTGGCCCGGTGGCTGCTCTTCTGCACGCACCCGCTCCGGGAAGCCGAGAACACGCTGCCGGTGAAGTCCCGGCCGCTGCTGACTTACTACGCCTTCCCGGAGTTGAGCGAGGAGTTGCCTTCCCCGCTCGACGCCGAAGGGGCAGACGGCGAAGCGGTCCACGCCTTCATCCGCCAGGCCGAAGTCCTCGCCCTCGACGGATCGCTGGACGGAGTCAGCGACCCCGCTGCCATCGCCGTGGCTCGCCAAGCCGGCGTGCGGCTCAGGGCGTGGCTCGAGACCGTCACCAAGTTCGGGGCCGCGTCGTTCCTGGATGAGGCGAAGTACTTCGTCCCAGTCCCCGTTGCCCTCGTCCAGATCACCGAGGAATGAACCCCGCCGTGAGAAAATCGGCTGTGGGCTACGCTTTCCAGCCGACGGCGGCGAGGTTTCCGGCGGGTAACGGCAGGACGAGCTTGCCCAGGCGGCCGCGGCCCAGGCGGTCCAGGAGGGCGGCCTTGACGGCGGCCGGGGCGGGGAAGAGGCGGAGCCAGTAGGCCAGCGGGTACCGGTTCACGATGGGGCGAATCGTCACCCGCTGGAAGCCGGCCGCCCGCAACAGGGCCGTCAGGCTGCGCGGCGAAAAGAGTTGCAGGTGCTCGATGTCGAAGATCGGCGACCGCTCGCCCAGCAGCCGGGCGGACGGGGCCGTGCGGTCGTGGCCGATCAGGAACGCGGCCCCGCCGGGGCGGAGGATGCGGTGCATCTCCCGCGTCAGGGCGAGCGGGTCGCTGAGGTGTTCGATCGTCTGGAAGCAGCTCACGAGCGAGAGCGAGTCGGCGGCATACCCGCCCGGCTCGAACAGGCCCTGGCGGATGAGCGGCCGCACGTCGGCGGCCGCGGCGGCGATCGGCGCGGTGGACGGCTCGACCCCGCGAACGTCGGTGAACCCGCAGGCGATCAGTTCGCGCAGGAACTCGCCGTCGCCGGTGCCGATGTCCAGCGCGCCGGACCGGTGGGCCAGGCCCGCGGCGATGGGCCGGAGGTAGCGGCCGTAGGTGCGGGCGGCCAGCCCGGCCTCGCGGCCGCTGTCGAACGCCGCCTCCCGGTACAGCCGGCCCAACTCGGCCGGCGTCGGGGCGGGGTCGGCGAACAACAGGTCGCACGCCCGGCAGCGGCGCAACTGCCAGTGCATGTACTCCGGCAGCTTCCGCGACGCGAACGCGAAGTCGTCCAGCGCGGCGGCGTCGAACCGCTCCGGGTACTTCACGTCGGCGTGCGCGTTCGTGCCGCAGATCGGGCAGAGGCGGGGTTCGAGGGTCAGCACGGGCGGTCGTCCTTTCCCGGGCCGGGGGCGGTGGCCACGACCGTGTAGCCGAGGCAATCGGTCCCGCCGTCCCGCCGCAGCGAGAGTTGGCCGATGGCGGCCAACCCGACCACGACCGGGGAGAGGGCCAGCCCGGCCACGCGCTTCAGCGCCCGGCCGAGCGTGCCCCCCGACTGGGGCATGAGCAGCGGCAGGACGAGCGCCATGCCCTTGTAGCAGGCGACCGTCACGGCGTTGCCGCGCGGGTAGACGGCGACTTTGTCGAACCCGGCGGCGGCGAGCAGGCGGGTCAAGGCCGACGGGGTGAACCGCCAGTAGTCGTGCGGCACGTAGTGCCAGCGGGCCGCGAACGGCACGGTCAGGATCGCCCGCCCGCCCGGCCGCAGGCAGCGGCGCAACTCGGCCAGGAACGGCGCGGAGTCGGGGACGTGTTCGAGCGTCTCGGTGCAGAGCAAGACATCGACGCTCGCGCCCGGCACGGGCAGGGCGTCGCCGGCGTAGTACGCCGTGTCGGGCGTGCGGTAGCCGAAGCGGGCGAGCGCGTCCTCGGTGTCCACGCCGAGGTAGGTGACGCCCGGCGGCAGGAGGCGGCGGTACGGTTGCGCGCCGCACCCCACGTCGAGGACCGTCCCCCGGGCGTGCCGGAGGAGCGGCCCCAGGTCGGCCCAAATCGACGCCGCCTGGAGGTCGAGGCAGCGCCGCGCGACCGCCCGCAGCGAGAACCCCGGCGGGTCGTAGGCCGGCGGTTGCCACGCCTCCCGGCAGCCGCCGGCGTGGTCGGTCCGCGGCAGGGTGAACGGGTCGATTTCGGCCGGCGGCGGTGCGGTCGGACTCGGCATCACGGCTTCTCATTGGGCGTGGTCGCGTCGGCGGCCGGGCGGACTTCGCCGTCGCGGATGACGGTCCGGCGGATGAACAGCGGCCGCTGCTTCACCTCCTCGAACACCTTGGCCATGTACTCGCCGACGACACTGATGCCCAGCAGGTTGAGCGAGCCGAAGAAGATGATGAGGAGCAGCGTCGTCGTGATGCCCGGCGGCACGGACTCGGGGAAGGCGAGGCGGACGGCGATCTGCGTCAGGCTCAGCACCACGCTCAGCACGAACAGGAACAGGCCGCACGCGCTCAGGGCGTTCAGGGGGGCGTTGCTGAACGACAGGATGCCCTTCTTCGCCCAGCCGATGTTCTTCACCAGGCTGTTCGTCGTCCGGCCGAACATCCGCTCCGGCCGGGTGTAATCGACGCCGGTCTGCTTGAACCCGGCGAACGCCCGCACCCCGCGGAGGAACAGGTCGCGCTCGGGGAACTGCAAGATGGCCCGGACCACCTTCTTGTCCATGAGCGAAAAGTCCCCGGCGTCGTGGGGCACGCGCATCACGGAGAAGTAGTCCCACACGCGGTAGAAGCCCTTGTACGCGAGCTGCATGAACAGGGTCGCCTCGCGCTTGACCCGCCGGCCGTACACCACGTCGTACCCCTCCCGCCACCGGGCGACGAACTGTTCGATCATCTCCGGGGGGTCCTGCAAGTCGCCGTCGAGGAGGACGACGCTGTTCTTCGTGGCCAGCCTCATGCCGCTCACGAACGCCGCCTGGGACCCGAAGTTGCGGGCGTGGGACACGCCGACGACGCGGCGGTCGTTCGCCGAGATGGCCCGGATGACCTCTTCGGTGTCGTCCGGCGAGCAGTCGTTGACGAACAAGATTTCGTAATCGACGTTGAGCTTGGCGAAGGTCGCGCGGAGCCGCTCGTACATGACCGGGATGGCCTGGTTGTCCTTGTAGCAGGCGACGACGGCGGTGACGCTGTACACGGTATCCACGCCGAACTTCTTGCTCGCCCGCTCGTACCCGGCCTTGTCCGCGAGGTCGCGGTACCAGTCGGTCGTCCGCCGGAAGCCGTCGGCCAGCGGCGTCCGCGGGGACCACCCCAGGACGGCCTTGGCCTTGGCAATGTCGCCGAACCAGTCGGCCACGTCCCAGCTGCGGTTCGGCATCGTGTACGTCGCCTCGGCGGCCAGGGCGTACTGGCCGCGGGCCAGCCCGGCCACGTCGGCGATGGTCGTCTTGTGCCCGCTGCCGACGTTGAACGACTCGCCGTAGTTCTCCTTGGGCAGGCTCAGGGCGGTGTCCACGAACGCCTCGACCACGTCGTCCACGTACACGAAATCGCGGGAGATGGCGGGGTGGACGAAGTCCGGGTAGCCGCCCTCCAGGCCGCGGCGGACGACGTTCGGGATGAGCCGGGACGAGTCTTCTTGGGGGCCGTACACGGAGTACAGGCGGAGGTTCGCGCACGGGAACCCCTTCCGCTTCCCGTAGTACCAGAGCAGGTTGCCGGCGGCCGCCTTGGACACGGCGTAGTCGCTGTTCGGGGCGAGCGGGTCGTCCTCGCGCGGCCCGGCCGCCTTGTCCCCGTACTCGGACGACGACCCGGCGTGGACGTAGGCGGCGATCCCCCGGGCCGCCAGCCGCTCGACGAGCCGCTGGATGAACTGGAAGTTGGTCCGGTAGATGAGCTGCGGGTCGGTCTCGAACGAGTACCCGCCGTAGGCGATGCAGTTGAACACCGTCCGCGGCTTGACGGCGGCGAGCAGCGCGTCCAGGTTGCTGTCCACGAGCAGGTCCACGGCGACGACGTTCGCGTCGGGCAGGTCGGCCAGCCGCCAGGCCGGCTTGCGGGTGGTCACGCCGAACACGTCCGGCCGGACGGCGAAGATCTGGCGGACCAGGTTGGCCCCGACGAACCCGCTCCCGCCGAGGACGAGAATCGGCCCCTGGAGGCGGGCGATCTTGTCGCGCAGGGATTCGAGCGCGGCCGCGTCCGTCATGACGTCTCCGGGGACAGGGCGGCGAGGACGGCAGCCGGGTCGAGGCCGCACTCGCGGCGGTGGAACTTCTGCGACCCGTACCGGCCCGACGGGTAGCCCAACGCGGCGCGGTGCCGGAACCACCGCGGGGCACGCCCGGCCTCCAGCAGCCGGGCGGCGAGTTGCTGGCCGAAGCCGCCGACGGCCACGTGCTCCTCGACGACGAGGAGCCGGCCGGTCGCCGCCACGTCGGCCAGGAACTCGGCCGGGACGGTCGTAACTGGGAGTTCGCAGACGCACCAGACGGCCGGCCGGTCGGCGGCGGGCAAGGCCTTCGCCGCGGCCCAGATGCCGCCGACGAGGGGGCCGCAGACGGCGACGACCCCGGCCGCGCCGCCGAGGAGTTTCCGCCACGCCGCGTATGCGGGGATCGGCGTGTCGGCCGGCGGTTCGGCCAGCCCGAGGCGGAAGTACGTCGGGTGGTCGGCCGCGAACAACAGGTCGGCGATCGCGCCCACGTCCGGGTCGAACGCCGGGACGTAAGCCCTCAAGTGCGGCAGCGTGAGCAGGCTGCCGTAGTCTTCGAGGGCGTGGTGCGTCGCGCCCATGACGCCGTACCCGTACCCGCCGCCGTTGCCGACGAGGACGACCGGCAGGCGGTGCAGGGCCACGTCGTTGCGGATCTGCTCGAACGGCCGGGCGTACTGGAACGGGGCGATGCTGTACGTCCACGGCCGCTGCCCGGCCCGCGCCAGCCCGGCCGCCACCCCGACCATGTTTTGCTCGGCCACCCCGACGTTCAGGAAGCGCGGCCCCAGGGCGTCGCGCAGGGGCTCCAGGGCCTTGTACCCCAGGTCGCCGGTCAGGAACAAGAAGTCGTCGCGGCCGGCGGCGGCCACGAGCGTCCGGCAGAAGGCGTCCCTCACGCGGCCTCCACTTCGGCCACGGCCTGGCGGTACTGCGGCTCGGTCATCGGCAGGTAGTGCCACTCCATGCGGTCGGCCATGAACGACACGCCGCACCCCTTGTGCGTCCGGGCCAGGACGACCCGCGGCCCGGCCCCCGCCACCGGCGGCGCGGCCAGCACGCCGACGAGCGCCGCCCCGTCGTGCCCGTCCACGTCGTGGACCTCGCACCCGAAGGCCCGGAACTTGTCCGCCAGCGGTTCCAGGTCGGCGACTTCTTGGGTCGTGCCGAAGCCCTGCAGGCCGTTCACGTCCAGGACGACGGTCAGCCCGTCGAGCCGCTGGTGCCGGGCGAAGATCAACGCCTCCCAGCACGAGCCTTCGTTCCACTCGCCGTCGGAAGTAAGGCAGAAGACGCGGTTCGGGCCGCCCAGGAAGCGCGCCGCGAGGGCCAGCCCCGCCGCCAGCGACAGCCCGTGGCCGAGGCTCCCGGTGGCGAACGGCACCCCCGGCAGGCCGCTCGTCGGCGGGTGCCCGCTGAGCCGCGTGCCGTCCTTGTGGAAGGTCGTCAGTTCCGCGTCGGAAAGTTGGCCGAGCGTGAACAGGGTCGTGTACAAGGCCCCGGCGGCGTGCCCCTTCGACAGGACGAAGTGGTCGCCGGGGGTCATCGCGTGGTGGTGGACGGCCAGCAAAATGTCGAGGCACGACAGGTTGCCGCCGGCGTGGCCGACGCCGCTCTCGAAGTGCATCCGCAACAGCCGCAGGCGGGCACGCCGGCGCAGGTCGCGGAACTGTGCGGGATCGAAGCTCATTCCCGCCCCCGTGAAATCGGACCGATCGCCGCCCGGCGGTCCACCCGCCGAAGCACCAGGGCACAGCCGGCCGCGGCGAGTACCGCCGCGGCCGCCGCCGCGAACCCCTTCGCCCACGGGGCCTGGTAGCGCAAGGTCAACTCCGTCGCCGCGGCCGGCAGGACGGCGCTCACGCGGCCCCAGCGGTCGTCCGTCAGCGCCAGTCGGCTGCCGTCAGCATATAGCTCACTCTCCGGGTACCTCAAGAAATTCAACACCACCCGCTCGCCCGGGCGGACCCCCGCCACGTCAGCACCGACACCACTGGCACGGAGTCGCACCGGCAGCGCCCGCGTCGGGTCGGCTTCGACGAACGCCAGTGGGGCCGCGGCGGGCGACTCGTGCAGCGTACACGCGGCGTCGGCGGCCCGGACGGGCAACGCCCCCGGGTTCCACGCGGCGAACAGGTCGGCCAGCGCGAAGCTCTCCTCGAAGGCCCTGGCCCCTTCGGCGGCGCTGAGGTCCGGCGTCGCCACCGACCGGTGGACGAGGTGCCAGCGGACGCCGTAAGCCGCCCCGGCCTCGGCCGGACTCGCCCGGAGCCGGGCGACCGCCGCGCGGTACGCCGGCTGGCCCTCGACGACGGGGTCGTACCCGTGCAAGACCGGCACGCCGTAGACGCCGGAGGTCTGCAACGGGAGCACTTCGGCGAAGTCCGCGGCCGGGCTGCGCTGCCGCGCCCAGCCCATCGCCCGCGTCGCCCCCGGGTCCGGGATCGCCCCCGCCGGCCCGGCGTCGAGCGCCGGGTACGGGCGGAAGCCGTAGCTGTAGAACGCCGTCGTACACTGGCCGACGTGCCAGGCCAACACCGCCAGCCAGGCCGCGGCCAGCGGGACCGCGAGGCGGTCGGCGGTCGGCCACCCGCGGCGGAGTTTTTCGAGGACCTGCCCGCCGCCGAGGGCGACGTAGAAGGCGAGGAACGGCAGGATTCGAAGGGGGTAGCGGTTGACCATCCCGACGACCGGCAGCTCGGACACCACCGGCCACAGCCCGCCCGCGTCCCCCAGGGCCATGAGGAACGCCGTCAGCCCGCACAGGCTCCAGACCGCCGCGTCCCAGTCCCGCTGGGTCGTCCGGCAGGCGACCAGGACGACCAGCCCGGCGAAGAAGGCGACCGCCACCGGCCCGCCGGCGAAGTTCAACGCCCCCATCCGATCGATGTCGGAGTTGCCGTGAAAGTACGGGTGATCGGCCGCGGCGAGCGGGTGCGGCAGCACCATCGTGGCGACGAGTTGGAGGACCGGCGTGGCGAGCGTCGGGAGCGGCTGCCGGACGAGGTTCTTGCCGAGCTCGAACTGGCACACGGCCAGCGGCAGGGCGACCGCCGCGGCGACCCCGACGGCCGGGATCAGCCAGGCCAGCCGCCGCCACGGCACGCCCCCGCACGCCCCGGACACGGCCAGCGGCAAGACCGTGAACGCCCCGAGGTAGACGGACAGTTGCGGGAAGCCGACGTGGAAGGAGGCCCCGAGGCACGCGCCCAGGCCCAGCGCCCAGGCGAAGCCGACGGGCCGGTGCCGGACCGTGACGACGAAGTGCGTCACCGCCGGCAGCCAGACGACGACCGGCAGGAAGACGTGCCACGACCGCCCGGCGATCAGCACCGACCCGGCCAGGACGAACGACAACGCCGCGGGCACGGCGACCGCCGGCGCAAGACCGAGGCGGGCCGTCAGACAACGGGTCAGCCCGTACCCGGCCGCGAGGTGCAGCGCGGCGAACACTTCCATCGTCAGGTGTTCGTTACCCAGCAGGCCGCGGGCGATGGCGTAGGCGGCGTAGGTCGGCGGGTAGGTCAGCGAATAGATGCCCAAACTGGCCAGCGGCGCGCCGAGCAGGGCGTAGGGGTTGTAACTGGGGAAGTGCCCGTCCCAGACCCCGCGGCAGCCGACCAGAATCCCCGGCAGCTCGGTGACGAGGACGTCGTCTTGCGTGAAGTAGAACGGCTGCGTCGTTTCGAGCCAGCCGAACGCCGCGGCGAGAAACGCCACGCCGATCACGTCCCAAACCCGATGGTACCCGCTGGTCAGCGGGCGACCGGGGTCGGTCGTCGTCGCCCAGGCCGGTAAGGCGATGCGGACCGGGCCGAGCCGCCAGAGTACAGCGACGGCGACGAGACAGGCGAGCAGCATTCCACGGACCCCGCGATCACGACACCGTCAGCGGGGGGAGTCTAGGACGAATTCGGACCGGCGTTCTGTCTCTGCGTGTCAACGCAGAAACCCGGGGCGGTTGGCCCCGGGTTTCTGGGTGTCGGCGCGGGATCTGACTGGTTGTTGCGTCAGACCGCGACCGGCTGGGCCGTCGTGGGATTCTCTTCGCCGTGGGGCTTGACGTTGACGCGGCGCTTCTGGCCGTCGAAGAAGACCTTCCCGTCGCACATGGCGAACAGGGTGTCGTCCTTGGCCCGCTTGACGTTGCGGCCGGGGTGGAACTTCGTGCCGCACTGGCGGACGATGATACTCCCGGTCGTCACGGTCTCGCCGGCGTACGCCTTGATGCCGCGGCGTTGCGCGTTCGAGTCGCGGCCGTTCTTGACGGAGCCTTGACCTTTCTTGTGTGCCATCGACGCAACCCTCGGGAATGATGTTTCCGCCATGCTACCGGCCCGCCCGCCGGACGCAACCGCAAAAAGCAAGCCGAAGCCCCCGGGCACGGTTCGCGGCTCCGCCGCAGGCGAATCCCGGCGAGCGGCGGTGCGTCAGCCCGCCGGTCCTTCCGGGAATGCGAGTGACTTCCCCGTGGCGTGCGCCGGAAACTTCGCCCGGGTTGCCGTTCCCCATTCCGGGGTGGACCGGCGGGCTGACGCACCGCCGCTCGCCGGGATACGCTGGGTCAGTCGCCGCGGCCGGCTTTGAGCGCGCCGAGTTGCTGCTTCAGGCCGGCCGCCTCGGTCGGCTTGTTGTTCGCTTCGAGGAAGGTCACGCCCTGCTCGTACATCGTCACGCAGTACTTGCTCACCTCGTCGCCGCGGCGCTTCGGGATGAGCGGCAGGAACTTGACGTAGAAGTCGGCCAGGAGCTTGGTGCCGTTGCCGGCCGGCGTGCCCTTGTAGTCCTTGCACACCTCCTGCAATTTGGTCATCATCTTCGGCACGTACCGGCCCTCGCTGGGGAACTTCAGGCAGGTCCCGGCGATGCCGTCGGCCGCCTTCTTGTACTCCTTCGCCTCGACCTGGTACTCGGCCAGCTTGAGCCGGGCCTCGCACGCCAGGTCGGGCCGGGCGAGCTGTTCGTACGACGCCACGTACCGCTCGAACAGCCGCGTCCGCTTCTCCTTGTTCGTCACCGGCGTGAGCAGGTCGTCGAGGACGCGCCACGAGAAGTCCGGGTACCGGGCGAACGTCGTCAGCGCCTTCTCGGCCGTCGGCGTCGTCAGGGCTTCGTCGGAGAGCGTGCCGTCCTTGTACAGTTTCGCCAGTTCGAGCCAGGCCTTCTCGTCGGACGGGAAGATGTCGTGGACCTTCTTCAAGTACGCCGCCTGCTGCGGGCCGGTGAGCTTCTTCTGGTCGCGGACGATCGGGAAGGCCCGCATCAACAGGTCGGCGTGCCGGGCCGCCTGCGGGGCCAAACCGAGGAAGGTCAGGCGGCGCTCCATGTCCCGGTCGGTCATGTCCGCGCCGGTCCGCGGATCGACGACCGTGCCGACGTAGTACTGGTCGCCCAGGTACCGGCCCTCGGACATCAGGGCGAAGTCGATCTTGTCCTTCGACACGGCCTTCACCTCGACCCACATGACCCAGGCGTGCAGCCCGCCCGAGTTCGACTCGCCGCGGACGTACTCGGCCGGGACGACGAGCGACTTGGCCACCCGGGCGGCGAAGTCGGCCTGCATCGCGCACACGCCGCCGTGCTTCTTGATGCTCGGCAGGGTGTACGGCTTGTCGTTCAGCTTGCACACTTCGCTCTTGGTCCGCAGCATCCCCTGGTCGTACTCCACGTCGAAGTAAATCTTGCCCACCCCGGACCGCTTGGCCAGGTAGTTCTTGAGCGCCCAGTCGCGCTCGTCCGGCGGGGTCCGGTGGTTGACGACGTGGACGAGGAACTCCCACGGGAAGAACTGCACGGCCTGTTTCAGCGGGCCTTCGATCTTGGCCAGCCGGTCGAAGTTCTTGACGTGGTCGGTCGTGGCCACCGTCGCGGGCAGTTCGCTCTTGGTGCGGCGCTGGTGGTCGCCGTAGTCGTACACGCCCTTCGGGTTGTCCCACGTCACGGCCACGGCCACGGCCACGTTCGGGTACGCCTTCACCTTGTCCGGCCCGAGCTTGTACAGGTCGCGGAAGACTTCGAGCGCCTGGATCACGCTATCGGTCTCGGGGTCGATGGCCGCGTACAGCATCTCCTTGACCTCCGGGTTGGCGGTCAAGAACGCGGCGATCGGCTTGGCGTCCTCGTTGAAGGCGAGCTTGATCTGGTCGGCGTAGGTCGCCTCGAAGAACTTGACCCAGGCGGTCCGGGCGACCTTGCCCTCGCCCTTGGTGAACGCCTTGTCCCCCTGCAGGGCGGCGACCAGGGCCGTCTCGGCGGGGGTCGCCTTGTCGTCGTCCCCGGCGGTCAGGGCGGGGGCGAACAGGAGTAAGACGAGGATCGCGCGGGCCGGCATCGGGGCAACTCCGACGGAAGTAATTGATTGTCCCGACGATTGTATCACGCCCGCCGCTCGTGCAGAAGTGTGTAAGCGAGCGCCACGGCGACCGTCAGCCCGGCCACGCCGGCGAGCGCCCCGAACGCGGCCGGCCAGCCGTGGGCGTCGGCCACCCGGCCGACGCCCGACCCGGCGAGGGCGGCCGCGACGTACCCGGCCGTGTCGATCAAGCCGGCCGCCGTCGCCCCGCCGCGCGGCCCGCCGAGTTTGACCGCCAGCACGCCGGCGCTGAACGTGTACGGGCCGATCAGGCAGAACGCGGCGGCGCACACCAACCCGACGACGACCGGGGTGCGGGCGGCGTCCGGCAGGTCGCGGACCGGGGCGAACGCGAGCACCCCCAGCGCGGCCACCAGCCCCACCAGCGACGGCACTAGCACCGCCCCGTACCGGCCGCCGACCCGGCCCACGGCCCACCCGGCGGTGACGGCCGAGAGCGCCCCGGTCAGCGGGAAGACCAGGCTCGTGATGCCGGCCCGGCCGGCGTCCAGCCCGGTCGCGTCCCGCAGGTACGTCGGCGTCCAGAAGTTGAACGTCTCGCGGATCAGCGTCAGCCCCATGTTCAGCGCGCAGACGAACCAGAAGGCCCGGCTGGCCAGGAGCGGCCCGACGAGTTGCCGCGCCGACAACGGCCCCGCGGCGGCGGCCCCGTGGACGTTCTCTGGCGGCGGCGGCGGCTCGGGCAAGCCGACGGCCGCCGGCCGGCTCTTGAGCAGCACCGCCGCCACCAGGCCGATGGTCGCCAGCACCGCCGCGGCGGCGGCGAAGACCTCGCGCCAGCCGTAGCCGAGGCGCACGAGTTGGCCCAGGGCGAGCCGGGCGACGGCGTCGCCGACGAGGTAGCTCATCGACAAAAAGCCCATGACGGCCGGCAGGCGGTGCGGCTCCGTCCAGCGGGCGGCGAGCTGGACCAGCCCGCCCCAACCCATCGACTGGACGAACCGGTTGCCGGCCCAGACGAGCACGAGCGGGAGTACGACCGCCGCCCCGAGGCCGAGCCGCGCGGCGACCCCGGCCAGGGCCGGTGCCCAGTCCGGGGCGAGGGTGAACAGGAGCGTCGCCGCGACCGACGCGAACAGGCCGACCAGGAACAGCCGCCGGCCGCCGACCAGGTCGGCCGCGACGCCGTTGACCAGCTTGCCCGCGGCGTAGGCGACGATGCCGACCGACGCCACGTCCCCGACCATCCCCTTCGTCAGCCCGGCGTCCGCGTACTCGTCGAGGAGCAGCGGGGTGACGACGGACAGGTTCGACCGGCAGACGTAGTACCCGAGGTAACCGGTGAAGAGCGTGCCGACGGTGACGCCCTGCCAAGCGCGGAAGCGGCGGGTCGGGGCGGGCGGCGGGGCGGTGTCCATGCCCGAGATGATACGGCGGCCCGGGAAGTTTTCGCGCTCCGTTGTTTCCCCGGGTGTCCGCGGTTAGGATGTGCCGACCGGGGCGAACGCCCCGGCCCACGTCTCGAACGCTTCGCGCGGAGGTCGCCCATGCCGTCTCGCCTCGGCCTGCTCGCCATCGTTCTCGGCTGGCTCGCCGTCACCGGGCACGTCGTTTACCACGACGTGTGGCCGCGGTACTTCGCCGACGCCCCGCCGGGCTTGCAAATCGACCTGGCCGACGAGGCGACGCAGCAGGCCCCGACCAAGTGGACGATCTACCGCGGCGGCAAGAAGATCGGCACGCTCACCACCCGCATGGAGTACCTCGCGGCCGACGACACCTTCCGGTTCGTCAACAACTACGGCCGGCTCACCCTCGACGCCGGCAAAAGCGACGGCGTGCTGAGCGTCGAGGCCCCGCGGCTGGTGACGACCATCCGCGTCACCCGCACCGGCGAGTTGCGCGAGCAGTCGATGTCCGGCGAACTCCGCGTCCTCCTCGGCCCGGTCGAGATCGGCCACGCGGCGGCGGAGGTCGAGGGCCGCGTCGTCGACGGGGTGCTGCTCGGCCGGTGCAAAGTCCGCTACCCGATCACCGCCGCCCAGCCGACCATCGACCGCGAACTCGACCCCGTCCCCGTGCCGGCCGGGCAGGTGCTCAACCCGATGATGCCGTTGAACCGGCTGCGCGACATTACGCCCGGCCGCCGGTGGGTCATCCGCGAGGTGGACCCGCTCAAGGACGCGCTGGCCGTGCTCGGCCAGGAACTCGCCAAGGGGGCGAAGTTGAACATCGCCCTGCCCCAATCGGCGTCCGGGGCGGAACTGATCGCCGAAGTGCAGAGCGGCACCGAAGACTACCCCCTGCGCGTCGGCCAACCGGTCCCGTGCCGGGTCATCGTCTACCGCGGCGAGCGCGTGTCGGCCCGCACCTGGGTGAGCGCCGCCGACGGCCGCGTCATGCGGCAAGAAGCGACCGCCGGCGACGAGACTTTGCGCTTCGACCGCGACGACTAACGCCCGGCGAGCCAGGAGCGTGAGCGACTGGAGATCGAACCACCTCCAGTCGCTCACGCTCCTGACTCGCCGGGTGCCGCAATTTTTCACACGAGGCCCACAATGATCGAAATCACCGGCGTCACGAAGCGGTACGGGCCGAAGGTGGCCGTCAGCGACTTGAACCTGAGCGTGCCGGACGGGGAGCTGTTCGCCTTCCTCGGGCCGAACGGGGCGGGCAAGACGACGACCATCAAGATGCTCTGCGGCCTGCTCTTCCCGACCGAGGGGACCGTCGAGATCGGCGGCTTCGACATGCGCACCCAGGGCGACGAGGCCCGGCACCTGGTGAGTTACGTCCCCGACCAGCCGTTCCTGTACGAGAAGCTCAGCGGCCGGGAGTTCTTGCAGTTCACGTGCGACATGTACCGCATGGACCGCGACCACGCCCGCCAGCGCACGGCCGAGGTCATCGAGACGTTCCACCTCGGCGAGTTCGTGGACGACCTGACCGAGCGGTACTCGCACGGCATGCGGCAGCGGACCGTCTTCGCCGCCGCCCTGGTCCACGAGCCGAAGTTGCTCATCGCCGACGAGCCGACGGTCGGCCTCGACCCGAAGTCGATCCGCGAGTTGAAGGTGCTCCTCCGCCGGCTGACCGAGGCGGGCACGACGGTCTTCCTGTCGACGCACACCCTGGACATCGCGCAGGAACTCGCCGACCGCATCGGCATCATCGACCGCGGCCGGATGCTCGGCCTGGGCACGATGGCCGACCTGCGGACGCAGGCGGCGATGGACGGCAGCCTCGAAGACCTGTTCCTGAAGATCACCGAAGGCGTCGATACCGCCGCGGGGGTGCCGGCGTGAGCGACTTGCCCCTCGAAGCCCTCGAAGCCCCGCCGGCCCGGACGCGCGAAGTCGTCGTGCCGAGTGGCCGCACGTTCACGCCGGACGACCAGGCCGGCGTCTTCCGCCGCCTCCGCTACCGGCTGTCCGTCAACGGCCTGCGGACCGCGTGGGAGTCGGGCAAGGTCAAGCTCATTTCGGTCCTCGGCACGTCCTTCCTCGTCGCCGCGTTCGTCTTCGGCCTGAGCTGGTACGGCATCGACCAGATGTTCAAGTTCAACGTCCCGGCCAAGGGGTTGATCGTCGGCGGGCTGTTCGACCTGATGTTCTTCGCCCTCGGCGGCATGTTGATCTTCTCCACCGGCATCATTCTCTACGCCAGCCTGTTCACGGCCCCCGAGGCCCGCTTCCTGCTGTGCAGCCCGGCCCGGGCCGACCGGGTGTTCGCCGCGAAGTTCCAGGCGGCCGTGGGGTTCAGTTCGTGGGCATTCCTGATCCTCGGCGTGCCGATCCTCGTCGCCTACGGCATCGTCGCCGGGGTGCCGTGGTACTTCTACCCGCTACTCCCGCTGTACCTGCTCGGGTACGTGCTGCTGCCCGGGTCGGTGTCGGCGATGTTCTGCCTGCTCTTCGTCCGCTTCGCGCCGCGCAACCGCCGGCAGGCTCTGATCGTCCTCGGCGCGGTCGGGGTGGCCGTGCTGGGCGTCTGGGTGATCCGCCTCGGGGCGGCGACCCGGGCGACCGTCCTGACCACCAAGAAGAACGAAGTCGAGGGCCTCATCGGCCAGTTCGCGCTGCTCCAGTCGCCGGTCACGCCGAGCCACTGGATGACGAACGGGATCATGGCGGCGGCCCGCGGCGAGGTGATGAACGCCCTCGTGCCGCTGGGGATGCTCTGGACCAACGGCCTGATGCTGTACCTCGGGGCGGCGCTGCTGGCCAAGCAGTTCTACCGCACCGGGTACGACCGCGTCGTCGGCGGCGGGCGGGGCAAGAAGGTGTACCGGGCGAACGCCCTCGACCGGGTCATGGAGTGGTCCGTCTTCTACCTCGACAAGCCGACCCGCGTCCTCGTCGTCAAGGACTTCCGCACCTTCCGCCGCGACCCGACGCAGTGGGTCCTCTTGAGCATATTCGCCGGGATGCTGTTCCTGGGCGCGTCGAACTACCGGGCCATCATCAAGAACGACCTGGCCGTGCTCGACCAGTACGTCATCAGCCTGGTCAACGTGTCGGCGACGTGCGTGCTGCTGTGCGCCGGGCTGAGCCGGTTCATCTTTCCGCTGATCAGCCTGGAGGGCCGCAAGTTCTGGATTCTCGGCCTGATGCCGGTGAAGCGGGAGCAAATCTTGCGCGGCAAGTTCTTCTTCGCGGCGACCGTCTCGACCGCCTTCGCCGAGACCCTGACCCTGGTCAGCGACCTCCTCCTCGGCCTGCCGCCGGGGGCCATCGCCGTTCACCTGCTGACCGTCGGCGTCGCGGCCGTTGGCTTAAGCGGTTTGAACGTGGGCCTGGGCGCGTACTTGCCGAACTTCCGCGAGACCGACCCGTCGAAGATCGTCGTCGGCTTCGGCGGGACGATGAACATGATGCTCGGCCTACTCTTCCTCGTCGTCGTCGTCACCCTGATGGCCGCCCCCGTCCACGCGGCCGGCGTGGCCAAGGGGTACGGCGTCAACCCGGACCTGCCGACGTGGTCGTACCTCGGCGTCCCCCTGGGCCTCCTCGCCGGCGTCGCCGCCGTCGTCCTGCCGATGCGCGCCGGCGCACGCTCCCTCAACGCAACGGAGTTCTAACCCGGCGAGCCGAGAGCGCCAGCGACTGG
>JANYHV010000224.1 GCA_025362195.1 Fimbriiglobus sp.
CCTGTTGGTGGCGCGCGAACTGCTCGGCCACGCCAAGCCCGGCGACGCCTTCACGACGGTCGTGCAACTGGGTACTCTCGTCGCGGTGTTCGCCTACTTCCGCGCCGACATCCTCGCCATCCTCAAGGCACTCGCCCACGACGTGAAGGCGCTACGCTTTGGCAGTCGCCCCGAGTCGCGGCTGGCGTGGCTGATCGCGCTCGGTTCGATCCCCGTCGTCGTGGCCGGGTTCACGCTCAAGAAGTGGCTCAAGGCGAACTTCTACGACCTCGGCGCGATGGGTGTCGTTGCCATCGTCTTCGCGCTGCTGATGGCGGCCGTCGAAGTCTGGGTGCGCGTCCGCCGCGACCGCGGCTTGCCCGAGACCGGCGAACGCGACATCACGGTCGCGCAAGCCCTGTGGGTCGGCCTGTGGCAGTCGCTGGCGCTGATGCCCGGCGCGAGCCGGTCGGGGACGACGGTCACCGGGGCGCTCTTCGCCGGGCTGTCGCGCCAGGCCGCGGCCCGCTTCTCGTTCCTGCTGTCGCTGCCGAGCGTCTTGGGGGCGGGCCTCAAGGAGCTTTACGACGAGTACAAGCTGCTGAAAGTCCCGGACCCGGCCGACCACGTCTCGCTGTTCGCGTCGAGTGACGACCTGGTGTCACTGGCCGTCGGCACGCTCGTCTCGGCGGTGGTGGGGTACTTCGCGGTGGCCTGGCTGATGCACTTCCTGAAGCGCTACAGCCTCGGCGTCTTCGTCGCCTACCGCCTGGTGTTCGGGGTGTTGTTGCTGGTCTACGCCCACGGCCGGGCGGTGTCGCCGTGACCGACGTGACGGTCGCCATCTGCACCTGGAACCGCGCCGCGCTGCTCGACAAGACGCTGACGCAGTTGGCGAAGGTGCGCGTGCCGGCGGGGCTGACGTGGGAGGTCGTCGTCGTCGACAACAACTCGGCCGACGGCACGGCGGCGGTGCTGGCGCGGCACGCCGGGCGGCTGCCGCTGGTGCCGCTTACCGAGCGGAGGCAGGGGCACTCGCACGCCCGCAACCGCGCCCTGGCCGTGGCCCGCGGTAAGCTCATCCTCTGGACCGACGACGACGTGCTCGCCGACCCCGAGTGGCTGGCCCGCATGGCGGCGGCGGCGGCCGCGCACCCCGACGCCGACTTCTTCGGCGGCCCCGTGCGGCCGTGGTTCGAGGCCCCGCCGCCGGCCTGGCTCAAGGACAACCTCGACGTGCTCGGCGTCTGCTTCGCGCTCGTCGATCACGGCCCGGCCTCGCGCCGACTCGCCCCGGCGGAGCGGGTCGTCGGGGCGAACGTCGCCTTCCGCAAGTCGGCGACGGACCGCTTCCCGTTCGACCCCGACTACGGCCGCGTCGGCGCGAAGCTGACCAGCGGCGACGACACGCGGGTGCAGGAGCAAGTCGTCGCCGCGGGCGGCCACGGCGTCTGGGTCGCCGACGCCGGCGTCGATCACTTCCTGCCGACGGCCCGCGTCACGACGGCGTACATCCAGGGCATCTTCTACTGGGGCGGCTACCAGGCCCGCGCCGCGTTTGACGGCCCCGCACCGACGCTCCGCGGGGTGCCGCGCTGGGTTCTCCAGGCATGGTTTTCCGCCGCGGTCAAGCGTCGCCTCGGCAACGCGAGGCGTGGGCCGGCGTGGGCGCGGGCGCTGCGCGACGAGGCCAAGTTCGCCGGGTTGATCCGCCGCTTCCGCGACGACCGGCGGGCGTCGTGACGCGACCACTTAGCATCGCCATCGACGGCCGGACGGTCTTCGACGAGCCGCGCCGTGGCATCGCCAAGACGACCGTCGCGCAGTACCGGGCGCTCGCCGAGGTTCGCCCGGCGTGGCGCTTCCGCTTCTTCTACGCCGAGGGCACGCAGCCCGACCCGTTCGCCGACCTGCCGAACGTCAGTTGCGAGCGGCTGCGCATGAAGGGCGACCGCTTCGAGCTGTGGCCGCGGCTGCGGCTGCCGCTCGCCGTCGCGCTGGCCCGGCCCGACCTGTTCCACGCCGCCGCCGGGGTCGCCGCGTTGTTCCCCGGCGCGCCGCTCGTCACCACGCTCAACGACCTGATCCCGCTGGAGTCGGGCCGCACCGACGCGGCGGCGCGGGCGTGGGTCGCCAACGTCCGGCGGACCGCCCGGCGGGCGCGGGCCATCCTCACGCCGAGCGAGTTCACCAAGGGCCGCATCGTCGCGCACCTGGGGGTGACCCCGGCGAAGGTCCACGTCGTGCCGTGGGCGGCCACGTCGCCGCCGGCGCGGGCGACCCCGGAGCGGCTGGCCGAGGTCCGGGCGCGCTTCGGCGTGCCGCCGGGCGAGCGCTACGTCCTGCACTTCGGCATGGCCGACCCGCGCAAGAATACGGCGGGACTCCTCGCGGCGTGGTCACTCGTCCCGGCCGAGGTGCGGCGCGGCGTGCGGCTGGTCGTCGTCGGACTTTCCGACACCGGGCGGGCCGAGGTGGTCGCCCGGCTCGCGCCGGGGCACGGAATCGCGGGCGGTGTCGGAATTTTCGGCTACGCCGCCGAGGAAGATGTCGGGGTTCTGCTCGCCGGGGCGGAGGTCTTGGCGTATCCCACGCTGTACGAGGGGTTCGGGCTGCCGATCCTCGACGGCTTCGCGGCCGGGGTCGCGGTGCTGACGGGGCGGGGGACGAGCCTGCCCGAGGTGGCCGGCGACGCGGCCCTAAGCGTGGACGCGGCCGACCCAACGGCGCTGGCGGCCGGGCTGACCCGACTGCTGGGCGACGCCGAGGGGCGGGCGGACTTCGCGCGGCGCGGGGCGGAGCGGGCGGAGCGGTTCACCTGGCGGCGCGCGGCCGAACTGACGGCGAGGGTTTGGGAATGGACTTCCGGCGGCGCGACGTGGGGGCGGACCCCGTGGCGACCGGGCGGCCCGCGCGGCCCCCGCACGTGACTCTTCCAGGGCGGGACCGGATGCGCATCGCCGTGGACGCCCGGCAAGTCTTCCGCGCCCAGCCGCGGGGCATCGGCAAGACGCTCATCGACCTGTACGCCAAGCTCGCCGAGCGCCGGCCGGCCTGGTCGTTCACGATGCTGCACCAGCAGGACGAGGCGGTGCCGCGGCTCGACGCCATCGCCAACGTGACGCGGTCGCGCATCGACTTCGCGGGGCTGAGCCGCTTCGGCCTCTGGGAGCAGGCGGTGCTGCCGGTCGCCGCCCTCGCCGCGCGGGCCGACGTGCTGCACGCGCCGGCGAACACCGGCCCGCGCCGCTCCGGCGTCCCGGTGGTGGTCAACATCCACGACCTGATCCCGCTCGACATGGCCCCGGAGTCGGCCGAGACGCTCGCCTGGCTGCGGCGGGTCAAGCTCGTGGCCGGGCGGGCGCGGCACATCCTCACCGGCAGCGAGTACACCAAGGCCCGCCTGGTCGAAGTCCTGGGCGTGCCGGCCGCGAAGGTCACCGTCAACTTCTGGGCACCCGACCAGGCGATCCGCCGCGTCGAGGACCCGGCCGAGCTGACCGCCGTCCGCGGCCGGTACGGCCTCGCCCCCGGGGAGCAGTACGTGTTCGGGTTCGGCGCGGCCGACCCCCGCAAGAATACGGCCGAACTCGTCCGCGCCTACGCCCGCCTGCCCGCCAGTCTCCGCCGCGAGTTCCGCCTGCTCCTCGTCGGCATCCAGGCCGAGGCCCTGCCGGGGTTCCGCGAACTGGCCGCCGGGCTGGGCCTGGGCGACCGCGTGGTGTTCCACGGGTACATGGCCGAAGAGGACCTGTCCGGCGTGTTGAGCGGGGCGGCGGTGCTCGGCTTCCCGTCGCGGAACGAGGGCTTCGGCCTGCCGATCCTCGACGCCTTCGTGTGCGGCACGCCGGTCCTCACGGGCAACCGGACGAGCCTGCCCGAGGTCGCCGGGGACGCGGCCGTGATGGTCAACCCGGACGACCCGGACGACCTCGCCGACGGCCTCCGCCGCCTGCTCGCCGACGAGGCGTTGCGCCGCGACCTGCGGGCGCGGGGGTTCGAGCGGAGCAAGTTGTTCACCTGGGACCGGACCGCCGACACGGTCGCCGGCGTCTTCCAGCGGGTCGCGGAGGGCACCCTTTGATGACCCGCCCGCCCCCGGTCATTGTCCTGGTGGATTACAACGGCCTCGACGACACGCGGAAGTGCCTCGCGTCTTTGGCGGCCGTGGCCGGGGCGGCGCGCGTCGTCGTCGTGGACAACGCCTCGCGGGTGGACGTGGCCGCGGCCCTGGCCGGCACCTTCCCGTGGGCGACCTTCCTGCGGTCGGACCGCAACGGCGGGTGGGCCGGGGGCAACAACGTCGGCCTGAAGCACGCCCTGGACGGCGGCGCGGAGTTGGTCATCCTGTTGAACAACGACACCGTCGTCGGCCCGGACTTCGTGGCCCGCATGGTCGCCGCGGCCGACGCGCACCCGGACTTCGGCATCCTCGGCCCGGTCATCCGCTTCCTGGCCCCGCCGCACGAGGTGCAGACCGACGGCGTGCTGTTCAACGGCCCGGCCCGGCCCGGGTTCTTCCAGCGCCTGGCCGTGCCCCTCGCCGCCCCGCCGGGCGACAACCCGCCGCCCGCCGTCGCCGAGGTGGACATCGTCAACGGGTGCTGCCTGATGGTCCGCCGGGCGGTCGTCGAGCGGATCGGGGCGATCGACGAGGCGTTCTTCCTGGTCCACGAGGAGAGCGACTTCTGCCTGCGGGCGCAGGCCGCCGGGTTCAAGAACGGGGTCATCGCCGAGTCCCTGGTGTGGCACAAGGGGAGCGGCAGTTTCCAGCGCGAGGGCAAGCGCCTGCAGCGGTACTTCGACGCCCGGAACCTGGTCCGCCTGCTCCGCCGGCACCGCGCCCGGCCGACCGCCCGGGGGCCGTGGGCGTCCCGGAGGCACTACCTGACGTACGCCTACCACCGGTACGCGATCGAGCGCGAGGGCGGGTTCCGGGACAGCGCGAACGCCGTCCTCGAAGGCCTGTACGACGCGGTCATGGGCCGGTGGGGGCCGTACTCGCCGCGCCGCCGGCCGGGCCTCGGGCTGGTCCGGGCCGCCGTCGGCGCGCTCTGGCGGGTGGCCGGGGACCGCGGCCCGGCCCCGGTCGCCTTCGTCGAACCGGTGCGGGCGACCGGCCCCGCCCCGCCCGTCTCCGACTCCGTGAGGCTCCGCCATGCCCGACCCGGTTGACCTGTCCCAGGTCCGCACGATCCCGCTCACGACCCGCCCGAACAAGGTCGCCGCGGCGGCCTTCGCCAAACCGCCGGTCAAGGGCCAGTCGGCCGCCGCCTTCCTCGCCGGCCTGCCGCACATCCTCGCCGGCAACGACTTCCGCGCCGTCGTGACCGCGATCGTCGAGGCCCGCCGGAACGGCCGCCCGGTGGTCCTCGGCTTCGGCGCGCACGTGATCAAGTGCGGCCTGTCCCCGGTGCTCATCGACCTGATGCACCGCGGCGTCGTCACGGCCCTCGCCACCAACGGCAGCGGCGGCATCCACGACTTCGAGCTGGCCCTGATCGGCGAGACCTCCGAGGACGTGGCCGCCGGCTTGAAGGACGGCACCTTCGGCATGGGCCGCGAGACGGGCGAGTTGATGCACGCCGCGATCGCCGGGGTGACCGCCCGCCCGGACGCCGGCCTGGGCTACCTTTTCGGCGAGTTCCTCGACGCCCTGCCCGCCCCGAACGCCGACCTGAGCCTGGCGGTCGCGGCCAAGCGGCTCGGCCTGCCGTTCACCGTCCACGTGGCCATCGGCACGGACATCATCCACATGCACCCCGGGGCCGACGGGGCGGCCCTCGGCCGGTCGAGCTTCAACGACTTCAAGCTCTTCTGCGGCGTCGTGAAAGACCTGTCCGGCGGCGTCTACCTGAACGTCGGCAGCGCGGTCATCCTGCCCGAAGTGTTCCTGAAGGCCTTCACCGTCGCGCAGAATCTCGGGGCCGACCTGACCGGGTACACGACGGCCAACCTGGACATGATCGCGCACTACCGCAGCGGCGAAAACGTCGTCCGCCGCCCGGCCGGCGTCGCCGGCAAGGGCTACACCCTGATCGCCCGCCACGAACTCCTCATCCCGCTGCTCGCGCAAGCCGTGGTCGAGGAGTTGGGGTGACCCGGCGTCGCCAAGCGGTTTCCGCGCGGCGACGAGGCGAGCGGCCCACGGAAGTGGGCTGTTCCAACCCGCACGGGCGAGACATAACCCGCCGGAAGTTTCGAGCGCTCGCCGGTGGAGGTCACCCGCCCGTGCAGGTCGGACCGGCGGGCTGACGCACCGCCGCTCGCCGGGATTCGCCTGCGGCGGAGCCGAAGACAACCGGTCGGGCGGGTTCGCCGAATCGATCACCGCTCGCCCTGGCAGCACAGCCGCCCGGCGGTTCACCCCCGGAACCCGTCTCGCAGCGGGCGTTCACCCGGGCGGGGTTACGCCAGGTTCGGCCGGCATGCCACGGCCGGGCGTAAAGCCTAGACTGCTTTCCGTTGGCCGTGCGGTGGCGAAGTCTCTCACCCGACGAGTGCGTCGAAATGGTCTTGCGCCCCGAACTGATGCCGCCGGGATTCGACGAGGCGCGGGTCGCGCGGCTGGCGGAGTTGGCCGACCGGATCGACGGCGCGGCCGTCGGCCAGTGCGACGACGACTTGGCCGAGTTCAACCGGGAGGCCGGCACCGACCTCGCGGTCCTGGACTTCCAGGGTATTTCCGGCGGCCAGGACCACCGAACCTGGGTGTGCAAGCGGCTGGCCGAACCGTCCGTCCGGCCCGTGTCGGCGATCACCCGGGCCGAGTTGGTCGAGATGGTGCGGCGCGTCAAGGCGGGCGAGGGGGCCGAAGAGGAGATCGAGTTCTGGCTGGGAATGCTCGCCGTGAATCTACCCGACCCGCAGGTCTCGAACCTCATCTATTGGCCCGGTGTCGACTTCGGCGACGGCGACGACACGCGCGACCTCAGCCCCGAGCAGGTCGTCGATGTCGCCCGCGCGCGGGCCGCCGGGCCGAACCTTTGAAATCGGAGTGGTCGTGGCATGAAGCGTTCGACGCAACGGGAAGTGGCGAAGCAGACCGTCGAGATCGTCGAGCGCGGGAGCTACGAATCCGCCGGCGGGCGCGGCATCGACATCGCCGAGGCCGTGCGGGAGTGCCTCGACGGCACGCGGTTCTTCTCGCCCGAAGACCTCGAAGCCTTCCGGCGGACCGTCCTCGACCGGCCGCCGGCGGGAGTGACGACGGCGTTCGAGGTGGTCAACGAAACCACACTGGCGGGGGTCGCGCGGGTGTTGGCCGACGGGCCGGGGCCGGTGGCGGCGTTGAACTTCGCGTCGGCCAAGAACCCCGGCGGCGGCTTCCTCAACGGCAGCCAGGCCCAGGAGGAATCGCTCGCCCGGAGTTCGGCCTTGTACGCGTCGCTACTCAAGGGGTGGAGTTTTTACGAAGGGCACCGCGCGTCGCCGTCGCTGCTCTACTCGGACGCCATGATCCGTTCCCCCGGCTGCCCGATCTTCCGGGACGACGACGGGGCGTTGCTCGAACAGCCGCACCGGGTGACCTTTCTGACCAGCCCGGCCCCGAACGCGGGGGCGGCGGCGGACCACCGGCCCGGGGAGTTGCCGCTCATCCCGGAGACCTTGCGGAAGCGGGCCGAGTACGTCCTGGCGCTGGCGGCGTCGCACGGCGAAACCCGGCTCGTCCTCGGCGCGTGGGGCTGCGGCGTCTTTCGCAACGACCCCGCCGTCGTCGCGGCCGCGTTCGCCGGCCACCTGCGGGGCGGCGCGTGGGCCGGCCGCTTCGACCGCGTCGTCTTCTCGGTCTTCGACAGGTCCCCCGGCGGCGAAACCTTCGCAGCGTTCGCGCGGGCGTTCGCCTGACGCGGGTTACGCCAGGTTCGGTTAAAGCATGACGCCGATCCAGCACGATCCGTCCGCCGGTCCGTGGCCAAATCACAACCACTGCGGCAGTATCAACGAAAGCGGGGGAGCACAACGGCTCCCCCGCAACGGTTGATCCGGGTCAGCTATTTGGGCGGATTGGCCCGCTTCTTCTCGACTTGCTTCATCTGTTCCTTGAAATCCTCGAACACCTTCCGCATTTCGGCATTGCGGCGAAGCAACTCCACGTTTTCACGCTCGAATTGCTGCAACTCGGCCGACATTTGGCGAGACTTTTCCCGGAGCGCGTGCAGACCACGAGGGTTGGCAAAGTGTTGGAATTCAAACATGCCCACATTGAGCAGCCAAATTGCGAACGACAAAAAGTATGCCATCTCGGAATCTCCGTTCGTTGTTAGGGCATCAGGGGCGAGTTCAGGGGTACAGGATCTTGCCTGATGAGTTGAGCACCCAATGACAAAAGTTCATTGAATACGATCACCATCTGCTCTCCGTTAGCTTTTATCGCAGCATCGATCCCTTGCAACGTAACCTTGGCTGCATCTAAGAGAGCAGCCTGTGCCTCAACGCCTTTCCATGCAACCTGTAGACTGGTATGGTTAGCCAGTCGGTCCTGCGGCACGCCAGAATCCTTCAGCCGCTTTAATTCGGCGAGGTAAACATTGAGAGCCGCATTATACGAATTCGTATAAGCTGCGACCGTCGCAAGTGCGGCAATTCGGTCCTTGCTGAGTTTATCAGCTTTGTCCAAAAGCTCCTGGAATTGTTTGTTGAGTTCATCAATCTGAGTCTGCAACGGATTCGGCGGTATGTTGCTTGCGGGATTCGATGTGGTAGCCGAAGTGCTGTAGCCAATTGTCGCTAGGACATCATAAACCTGTTGAGTTGTAAAAGTTGCCTGGACAACTTGCATATTGTCCAAAGTCTGCAAATAGTTGACGCTTGAAGCATCGACACTTGCATCAGGATTAATCCTTTCGCTCAGCGACTCGACTTGCGGACGGAACTTCATCATCGTAAGGCTCCCCGGGTGAGTAAGGCTCCCCGGGTGAGTAGCACAGACATTAACCGGGCGAAAACGGGCCGTCAACGGAATACTTCGGGAAATTGTCAGACTCGGTCAGTTTGTCATTTTCGGCACCGCTTCGACCGCGTCG
>JANYHV010000260.1 GCA_025362195.1 Fimbriiglobus sp.
GGGCGAGACACCTGTCTCGCCCGGGGCCTTTTTACGTTCCCGCAGTTACTTCGCGGCCAGCGCCGGGCCGCCGGCGGACTTGACGCTCGCCAGCAGCTTGGGGAAGCTCTCGCGGAGCGACTCGCCGGCCTTGACGACGACGCGCTTGGACTCGACTGCGACCTTGCCGTTGACCTCGACCTCGGCCTTGACCTCGTAGAAAAAGGCCTGGCCGCGGGGCAGTTCGGGCGTGTGGAACTGCCGCGCTTCGCCCGCGCCGGCGATCAGGTGGCCGTCCACGTACAGCTTCGCCGCGGCCGGCAACTCGACGGTCAGGCTGGCTGCCGCCTTGTCCTCGCCCGACGCTTCGACCGTCACGGTCGGCCGCGCGGCGACGAGGGTGTTGGTACTGCCGCCGCTCAGGCTGACCGTGCCGTAGTGCTCGCCGACCGGGGCGGCGACCGGGGCGGCGGGCACGACGTAAGACTCGCCGCCGAGGATCACCGGGGCGGAGCCGACGCAGCCGAAGCACGACGACCCGTAGCACGAGCCGTAACAAGCCGAGCCGTAGCCGGAACCGTAACACGACCCGTAGCAGGCGGAGCCGAAGCACGACGACCCGTAGCACGAGCCGTAACAAGCCGACCCGTAGCAGGCGGACGAGTAGCACGACGACCCGTGGCAGGTCGTGCCGCGGAACGCCGACCGTGCGAAGCGGCCGGCACCCTGGGCCAAGCCACTCAGCCGCGGGAACGCCGGGCCGTGACACCCGCCGCACGACGAGTACGAGTACGAGTACGACGCGGAGTAACTGACGCTCGACCCGACGCAGCCGGTGCCGTAGCCGAACGCGGCCACGTCAGGCGTGCCGGCCATCGCGGACATGAGAATCAGACTGTACATGGGGTGTCCTCAAGGTGACGAGGGCGCGGCCGGGGTTCGATCCGGGAACGGAAAAGCCGTCGCCTGGGAGAGTTTAACCCAAACCCGGCGACCGGCCAAGTCATCACGGCAAGATGGGCGGATTGGGCAGCCCCGGACGACCGCACAGTCGCGCGACTTATTGCCACCCGCGACGGCGGAACAACCACCCGGCGACGGCCATCCACGCCACCCCCAGGCCGGCCGCGGCCAGCAGATTCCCCCAGTGCGACCAGGTCACTTCGCCCGTGATCGCGGCGTGGATGATCCGCGGCCCGTGGTACTCGATCGCCAGGTACGGCAGGCCCGGGATGCCGTTCTGCTGGCAAATGAACAGGATCAGGGCGACCGACATCAGGTAGCACATCGACCCCATGAACGCCGCACGTTGCGTCCGGGCGAGTGTGGCGATGGTCATGCCGAGGCCCAGGAAGCCGCTGCCGACGGCCAGGATCGCCAGCCAGAAGAACAGCGAGCCGAGGACCGCCGGCTTGTAAATGCCCGCCAGGACCGCCGCGAGCGCCATGCCCAGCACGGGGTAGAAGAGGAACTTCGCCGCCAGGATTTCGGCCGGGGAGGCCGGGGACAAGGCTTGCGCCAACAGCACGCCGCGCTCGCGCTCCTCGCACGTCATCGTCGGCAGCAGGTAGACGCAGAAGAAGTACAGGGCGAACACGACCATGCCCATGCTCACGGCCGACCGCAGGTCGAGTTCCTTCGCCCCCAACCCCTGCCGGCGGATCTCGACGGCCGGTAACGGCGGCAGCGCCGCCCCGGGGGTCGCCGCGAGCCGGTCGTACTCGACGCCCAACCGCCGCAGCGAGTCGCGCACGGCCCACAAGTCCCCGGTGTCGGCCGGGTCGCGGGCGGTCAGCCGGGCGGCATCGACGTTCGCGGCGTGCAGGTACCGCACCGCCTCGGCGTGGGTCGCGTCGTGGACCGCCTGCCACAGCCACGCCTCGTAAGGGGCCATCGCGGCCGGGTGCCCCGGCGGGTGCCAGACGTCGATCCGCACCCCGCCGCCGGCCGCCGCCGCCCGGACGCGGACGGCCCCGGTCCCCGGCGGGTAGCTGACGATGCCATCGACCGTGTCGCCGTTGACCAGTTGGAACATCACGTGGGATCGTAACTCGTCCGGCGTGTGGTCCTTCAGGTACGCGACCAGCGGCGTCTCGCGGTCGTACTGGACCATGCAGCGGTGGACGCCGTCGATGAGCGCCCCCCCGCCGGTCCCGCCGGCCCCGACCCCGGGGTTGAAGACCGACAGCAGGAGCGCGGCGACGACGAGCAACAGGCAGAGGGCAATGCCCCCCCGGTTGGCCACGTGCCGGCGGGCTTCCTTGACCAGTAACGCTCGCAAAATGGGCAGACGCATTCCGACAGCTTAGCACAGAGACGGGAATCGGGGATCGGGTGTCGGGTGTGGGGTGTGGGTAATCCCGGCAGCCTCCGGGCCGTTGCTCGGTCAGCTTCTCTCGACAGCGGTTCGATCGCACGGTATGCGTGGCGTCTTGAGGGGCCGTCGGGGGACGGTCGATTCCTGTCGTGGGGGGTTGACGATGCGTCGCGCGCTCGTGATCGTGGTGCTGGTGGCGGCCGGGTGTCAGTCGCCGCGGGTCGTGCAGAAGACGGCCGACGAGGGGATTGTCGCCCTGCCGGCCAACACGGACGAGTTCCCGAACTACCACCAACGGACCGCCAAGAAGATGATCCAGGCGCACCTCGGGCCGAACTACGAGGTCGTCGAGGAGAAGGAAGTCACGACCGGGTACACTACGACGAACCTCCAGGACAAGCAGTCCGAGTTGACGATGCACAGCAGCGTCCCGTTCCTGCCCGCGTCCCGGGAGACGACGACGACGCGGACGGTCGCCACGCCGCAAAAAGAGTGGCAAATCCACTACCGCCGCGTCATGCCCCGCCCCGCCCTGACGACGGCCGCGCCGCCGGGAACGAACGTCGTCAGCACCGCCTACGTCTCCGGCCAGCCGACCGTCAGCCTCCCGGCAACCCCCGTCCCGTCCCCGCCCCCGGTCAACCCGTAAGGCCAACGACGGCGCGCTTGACAGGCGACGGGCGAAGCGCCACGATGGGGCAAATCGTTCGCGGAGAGGACGGGTCGTGCCGATCTACTTTTACACGCCGGCCGGCGACTACGGGTGCTTCTCGAACTTCTCCCGGCACGGGTTCGAGGTCGGCGGTCGGTACTGGCCGACGGCCGAGCACTACTTCCAGGCGCAGAAGTTCGCCGGCACCGAGTACGAGCTTCACGTCGGCCGCGCGCCGACCCCGAAGGAAGCGGCGACCCGCGGCCGGACCCGAACGGAGCCACTGCGGGCCGACTGGGAAGCGGTCAAGGACGACGTGATGCGGTCCGCCGTGGGGCGGAAGTTCGAGACGCACGCCGACATCCGGGCCGTGCTACTCGGCACCGGCGACGAAGACCTCGTCGAACACGCCCCCGGCGACCGCTATTGGGGCTGCGGGGCGGACGGCACCGGGCTGAACAAGCTGGGCCACATCCTCATGGAAGTGCGGGCACGCCTCCAGCTACAAGCCGCCGTCGCCGACTGACGGCACACGATTGATTAGCATGAAGCATGAACGGCTAAGCACGATCGGGCCGAGGTTGTGCGCTCGGCGGGAGAGAGGACGACGATGGCCGAAGCCCTTAGCCCCGGAGTCGTGGAGCGCATCGCCGCACTGTTCCCGGCCGGGCAGCGGGCCGAGGTGGGCGACCTGCTCGCGTCGGCGTGCAGCAGCAACCTGCCCTCCGCCGAGACGCTCGAACCGGCGGGCGTCGAGCGGGTCCGGTTCGCGGTCCTCGAGATCAGCGGCGGCTCACTCGACCGGCTGCGGGCGGCGGTCGCGCAGGCCCGGTTCGACTGGCGGGGTACCCTCGTTGGGGCCGCGTTCGGCGACGACCCGCGGGCACATCCGGGGTGGTCCGCGGATGCAATCGACCCGTCGGCGACGGGACGACCGGCGGAACGGGCGGGCGTCAGTCGGCGGCTGTTGGCCGTCGGGCTGGGCGTCCCGGTGGCGTGCGCCGCAGGGGTCGCACCGTGGCTGCTGCCCGACCACTGCCGCCCCTGGTGGCTCGGCTGGGCCTGCTTCGCCCTGTTCGTTCCGGTCGGGTCGGTGACGGCTTTTCTCGGCGCGCGGGGTCGGGCCGCCGACCTCCGCGACTTCTCCGCCGGCACAATCGCAAAGGAGGTCGCGGGTGAGTTGATCGGCTTGCTGATCGTTGTCCTGGTGGTCGGGCTGCTGTGTTGGATTTGGTGAGCCGGTCGCCCGGGAAATCGTCCGGCCGCC
>JANYHV010000292.1 GCA_025362195.1 Fimbriiglobus sp.
CCGTCGAGAAGGCCGTAGTGAAGGCCTACACCGTGATCATCGGCCCGCTCACGGAAGACTTCATCAACGGCAAGAAAGAAACCGTCGTCGAGTTGCTCGACCTCGGCGAAGCCGTGCGACAAGTGCCGACCCGGCGGCTCGACCTCGACCTCGGCGTCCCCTCCGACGACCGCGCGGCCCTGCACACCCTGCCGTTCCCCCTGGACCAGTAACCCACCCCCTACCGGACGACCCCCATGCCCGTCTCCAACCCGCGACTGCTCATCGAGAAGCTGAACCCGACCGCCAAGAAGGCCCTCGAAGCCGCGGCCGGCCTGTGCCTGTCGCGCACGCACTACGAGGTCGAAGTCGAGCACTGGCTGGTCAAGCTGCTCGACTTGCCGAACGCCGACGCGGCGAAATTGCTCGCCCACTACAGCGCGGACGTGGCCGTCGTCCGCCGCGAACTGGACGCGGCGATGGGCCGGTTCAAGACCGGCAACGGCCGCGCTCCGGCACTGTCGATGAACATCCTCGACCTGCTCCGCGAGGCCTGGGTGGTCGCGTCGATCGAGTGCGGCGTCGGGGCGATCCGCAGCGGCCACCTGCTCGCCGCGTTGCTCACCGACTCGAAGTTGAAGCTCGGCGTCAGCGGCAGTTCGCTGTCGCTCGTCCGCGTGCCGGGGGAGCAACTCGCCAAGGAACTCCGCGAAGTCCTCGGCGGCCTGACCGGCGACGAGTTCGACAAGCCCCTCGGCGGCGCGGCCGCCGACGGCACCCCGCCCGCGCCCGGCACCCCGGCCGGTGCCCCGTCGAAGACCCCGAGCCTCGACCAGTTCACCGTCAACCTCACCGAGCGGGCACTGGCCGGCAAGATCGACCCGGTCGTCGGCCGGGACGCCGAGATCCGCCTGACCATCGACATCCTCACCCGCCGCCGGCAGAACAACCCGATCCTGACCGGATCGGCCGGCGTCGGCAAGACGGCCGTGGTGGAGGGGTTGGCCCTGCGCATCGCCGCCGGGGACGTGCCGGAGCCGCTGAAAGCGGTGACCCTCCGCACGCTCGACCTCGGCCTCTTGCAAGCCGGGGCCGGGGTGAAGGGCGAGTTCGAGAACCGCTTGAAGTCGGTCATCGAAGAGGTCAAGTCGTCGCCGCGGCCGATCATCCTGTTCATCGACGAGGCGCACACGCTCATCGGCGCGGGCGGCCAGGCCGGCCAGGGGGACGCCGCCAACCTGCTGAAACCGGCGCTGGCCCGCGGCGAGTTGCGGACCATCGCGGCCACGACCTACGCCGAGTACAAGAAGTACTTCGAGACCGACGCCGCGCTCAAGCGCCGCTTCCAGCAGGTCAACATCGACGAGCCGAACGAGATCAAGGCGACCCGCATGGTCCGCGGCCTCATCCCGATGTTGGAGAAGCACCACAACGTCCGCGTGCTCGACGAGGCCGTGTCGGCGTGCGTCAAGCTCTCGACCCGGTACATCCCCGACCGCCAACTGCCCGACAAGGCGGTGAGCCTCATCGACACCGTGTGCGCCCGCGTCGCGCTCAGCCAGTCGGCGACCCCGCCGGCGCTCGAAGACGTGGTCCGCGAGATCGAACACTTGACCGCCGAGATTCAGTTCCTGGAGCGCGAGGCCCGCGTCACCGCCGGCGACCCGGAACGCCTCGAAGGGCTGTGCGAGCGGCGCGGCATCGCCGAGGAGAACCGCGGCCGGTTGCAGGACCAACTCGCCAAGGAGTCCGGCATCGTCACGGCGATCAAGGACTTGCGGACCGCCATCGAAACCGCCGCGGCCGAGACCCCGCCGCGCGAACTGGTCGCCGAGAAGGCCGAACTCGCCGCGCAGAATCTCGCCCTCCTGGAAGTCCAGGGCGAGACCCCGCTGGTCTACCCGGTCGTCGATTCGCAGGCCGTCGCGGAAGTCATCTCGGGGCTGACCGGGGTGCCGATGGGCAAGATGGTCCGCGACGAAGTGCAGACGGTCTTGAAGCTCGCCGACAAGCTGGCCGAGCGCGTCATCGGCCAGAAGCACGCCCTCGAAGCGATCGCCCAGCGCATCCGCACCTCGCGCGCCGACCTCGGCGACCCGCGCCGGCCGTTGGGCGTGTTCCTGCTCGTCGGCCCGTCCGGCGTCGGCAAGACCGAGACGGCGATGGCCCTGGCCGACCTGCTCTACGGCGGCGACCGCAACATGGTCGTGGTCAACATGTCCGAGTACAAGGAGGCGCACAAGGTGTCGCGCCTCGTCGGCACGTCGAAGGGCTACGTCGGCTACGGCGAGGGCGGCGTGCTGACCAACGCGGTCAAGAACCGGCCGTACAGCGTGGTGCTGCTCGACGAAGTCGAGAAGGCCCACGAGAGCGTGCAAGAAATCTTCTACCAGGTCTTCGACAAGGGCGTCCTGCAGAACGACGACGGCGACGACGTGAACTTCAAGAACACGATCATCCTGCTGACGGCCAACGTCGGCACCGACACGATCATGAAGGCGTGCGCCAACCTCGACAAGCTCCCCACCCCCGAAGAACTCGCCGAACGCCTCCGCCCCGACCTGTTGCGCGCCTTCAAGCCGGCACTCCTCGGCCGGATGACGGTGGTGCCGTACTTCCCGCTGGGCGAAGAGGTGCTACGCCGCGTCATCGGCCTGAAGTTGAACCTGATCGGCGACCGGTTGAAGCAGAACCACAAGGCGACGTTCGGCTACGGCGACGAGGTCGTGGACGCGGTCGCGGCCCGCTGCACGGAGGTCGAGAGCGGTGCCCGCAACGTCGATCACATCCTGACCGGCAGCATGTTGCCGACGATGTCGCAGGAGGTGCTGACGCGTATGGCCGAAGGCCGCCCGGTGAAGCGCGTCACCGTCGGCGTGGACGAGAACTCGTCGTTCACCTACGCGATGGAATAAACGGGAAGTCTCAGGCGAACTCTCCGGCGGCGCGGGACTTTTTGAGTCGCGCGCCTCGGTTTGGCGAGAGAGTTTTATTGAGCCTGGGCGTCCTTGAGGAGTTGGGAATACTTGGCAGGATCTTTCTTGTCCAACTGTGTCAGTACCACAATCAGATTCTGACGGATACCGGGGTCCGCAGGGTCGACCTTGATGGCGTCGCTATAGCACTGGTAGGCACCCTCGAAGTCCTCAACTTTGCAGAGGAGGCCGCCGAGTTCGATGTACGAATCAACGAAGCTCGGCTCGATGTCGATGGCCGCCTGAAACCGGTCGAACGCATCGGTCAACTTCCCGGCCAACTCGGCCTGCGCCCCGAGCAAGTAGTGGTATCGGGCACAATCGTACTCCGGCGACGACTCCATGGCCTCCTCGTACAACGGGGTCGCTTGCTGGTACTCCTTGGCGTAGAAGTGCTGATTCCCGAGGCACTCCTTGTACTCGGGTTCGCTCAATTGCGACCGCCTGGTACTGAGGAGCGACGCGGCTTCGTTCGTCGCCCCGGAGGTCTGGAGGGCCGTGATTTTCTCGTACAGGTTACTTTTGCTCATTTGGGTTTCTCGTCCGGAGTAACGTCCTTAACATCGACGATAGCCGCGTTGAATGCTGGCAACTTACTTTTCGGCACGCCGATGTTAATTTCCTTGCCGTCTTTATCGAGTCCTTCGTAATGGAACTCCACCCTAGTTTTTGCCGAACCTTTATTATCTTTAATATCTTTTTGGAAGATTTTGTCTGACAGCAGAGCATCGTACTTGGCTTTGTCCAACGTAAACTCGACGACCTTCTCGTCGGTGTCCTTGGCGACCCCTTTGTTCTCGAACACCACCACCTTGTCGCGCGATTCGGACAGGTATTTCTTGCCGTTAGCGCCAGGAATACTCCGCTGGAGTTTCTTGGTCTTGAGCGTTTCGACCGCCTCGATGTCGCACATCTTCCTGTAAACCACGACCGTTTCCGGTTGGGCCGTCACTGGCACGGCGCTGACGGACGGCGTGGCAGCAGTCCCCCCACCGCCGACCACACCCTTGGGCACGTTCATCGCGGCCATGCCGATGGACGGGTCCTGTGGTCCCGACTTCACAGGTACGGTCGCGCTGCTGCCGCCCCCAGCTTTCGCGCACGGCTGCGACGGGCTGGAGGTCTCGCCGGTGTCGAATTTCTGCTCGATCTTGGCGGCGATCGGCGGGTCGGTCGGCTTCTTCTTCTTCCTATTGCGTGGCATGGCTCAACCCTCCTCCGGCCGGTTCGAGTCGGCAATCTGCTCGGCGCGTAGGGCCGCCATCTTGGCCCGCTCGTTCGGATCGGAGCGGGTGTCCCCGAGCATTCCGTCCAACCACTCCCACGGGGCCGCCGACCAGTCGTCGCCGGCGTAACAGCGGATGCACGCGACCGCCACGACGGCCTGTTCGGTGGTCAGGCCGAACGGCTTGGCCCGCCGTTGGGAGTCGCGGACGAACGCGGCCAGTACGACGTCGGGCGCGGTCTCCCACTTCTCGGGGAACTCCTCGCGCAGGAAGGCGGCGGCGCGGAGGTCGAAGCCGTGCTGGGCCTCGGCGGAGAACGCCGCTTGTTGTTCGGCACGCATCTGGATCATTGCGACGCCCCCAGCGAGACCTTGTTCCAGTCGCGGTACGCGGCGGCGAACTCGAGCAGTTCCGAACCGTCCACGCTCTCGCACGCGTAACGCCGGACCGGGCCGACGAACTCGGCGACTTCGGCCGCCGTACACGTCGGCAAATACGTCCGCAAGACGCGCGGGTCGTAGTAGCGGAAGTAGACCTGGCGGCCGTCGGCCAGCTTGACGATCAGGAACTTGCGCAGGTGCCGGCGGACGTCCGGCAGGGCCGCGTCGCACGTCAGGTAGAGGGCCCAACTCGCGCCCCACCCGTCGCGGACGAGTTCGTCCAACAAGGCCGCGCCGGTCGGCAGGCGGACCAGCCAGGGGCCGAACGGGGCGAGCACGTCGCCGCGGCCGCCCTCGTACAGGCTCTCGTACTCCAACCCGGCGCGGTCGAGGCGGCCCGGGACGGTCGGCTCGCAGGCGGCGTCGAGGAGGGCGTAGAGTGCCCCGGGCATCCGGCGGAGGTGGGCGAGAGCCGCCGCCTTCGCGGGCGATTGGGCCGCGGCGGGCGGCGGTTCCTCGGCCGCGAGGGGCACGGCGACGACGGTCCCGGTCGGGGCCGCCCGGGTGTGCGTCGCGTCCTGGCGGGTGTCGGGCGGGGCACCGATCAGGCAGACCGTGAAGACGGTCCGGCCGGCGCGAATTTCGTCCCCGTCGCGGATCGGACCTTCGACGACTTTGGCCCCGTTGATGAGCGTGCCGAAGCGGCTGCCGAGGTCGGTCACTAGGCCGCCGCGGTCGTCGCACCGGACGCCGAAGTGCTCCCCGGACAGGGTCGGGTCGTCGGACAGGCGGACGTCGGCGGAGGCCAGCCGGCCGAACCGCAGCATCGGCCCCGGGGGGACCGGGATGCGCCGCCCCGCGCCGTCACCGGACTCGATTTGTAGGGTCAATTCCATTCCGCCCCCGCCCGCTATTGAAGAGAGAGAGAGAGAGCTTAGCCGCACTGCTCGCAGAACGGCTTGCCCGACCCGGCGGCCGAGACGAGCGCGTTGCCCTGGCCGGCGTCGCCGATCAGGACCGTCGGGAAGCCGAGGACGATGGTGCCGCCGTGGGCGGTCAGGTCGCCCATGCGGGCCGCCGGTTGGCCGCCGATGAGGACCGTCATGCTCCCCTTGACGATCGAGTCGGGCGGGCCGACGCAGGTGAGCATGTCGCCGACGCGGGCCGCCGGCAGAAAGCCGATGAGGACCTGGATCGCCCCCGGCGGCAGGATCGGCCCGCCGACGTGGGGGATGATGCCGGTCACCATCGGGCAGACGTGCATGTCGGAGACGCGGGCCGCGGGGGGCATGAGTCACTCCGGCGGGGGCGAAGGAACGGGGTCAGTTGGACTTCGAGCCGGTCTTCGACAGGTCGGCGTCCTTGGGCTTGGTCGGCTTGGCGTCCTTGGGGTCCTTGGCCGGCTCGGCCGCCTTCGGGGCCTTGGGGGCCTTCGGCTTCTTCGCCACCGCGGGCTTGCCCGGCACGGCCGCGCCGCCGCTGTTGATGAGCACCATCGTGCCCGAGATGGCGACGCCCGCCGGGGTGATCGTGATGAACCCGCCGCCGCCCTTGAGGCAGATCGTCGGGGCTTCGAGGACGAGCACCGACCCGGCCTGAATGGTCACCGTCGTGCCGGCCTTCGCGGCCAGGCTGGTGCCGACTTCGATGTCGCAACTCGACCCCACGGACAGCGACACGGTACCGCCCACGTCCTGGCTGTGGTCGCCGCCGATCTTGAGGTCGGCCTTGCCGCCGACGGCTTCGGTGCGGTCGCCGCCGATGTCGTGGTCCACGCTGCCGCCGACCTTGGACACGACCGCGCCGTCCGTGGTGTCGTGGACGGCCCCCTTGAAGGAGCGGTTGACGGCCCCCTTGACGGTCAAGTTGTACGTGGCGTCGAAGGTCTCGGTGACGGCCTTTTTGACGACGAGGTCGGACGTGTCGTCGATGAGTTCGTGCTTGGCTTTTTTGATGTGCACATCGACGTTCCCGGGGCCGTCGATGCCGCCGACGAGCAGGTTGTAGTCGCCGCCGATCTGCTCGTCCATGTTCCGGTGCACCTTGCGGTGCGAGTCGATGGCGACCTCTTCGTACTGGTTGCCCTTCTTCGTCTCGCCGCTCGCGTCCCCCTTGTGGTCGTTGGCGAGGTAGAAGCCGACCCGCTGGTGGTGGTCCTTGCCGACCCGCTCCATCAGGTCGCTGCGGACGCGGACGTCCATGTCCTTCTGGGCGTGCGTGTAGATCTGCTCTTTCCCCGCCTTGTCCTCGAACCGGATGGCGTTGTACCCGTCCCCGCCGGGGGACGAGTTGGTGCGGATCGACGACTTCGTCTTCTCGTCGGGCAGCTTGTACATGGGCATCTGGTCGGGGTTGTACACGCACCCGACGCACAGGGGCTGGTCGGGGTCGCCTTCGAGGAAGTCGATGACGACCTCCTGGCCGATCCGCGGGATGCTCATCATGCCCCAGCCGCGGCCGGCCGCCAGGTGGGCGACGCGGATCCAGCACGAACTCGCGGCGTTCATCTTGCCCTCGCGGTCCCAGTGGAACTGGACCTTGATGCGGCCGTACTTGTCCGTGAAAATCTCTTCCCCGGGCGGGCCGACGACGACCGCCGTCTGGGACCCGGGGACGACCGGCTTCTCCGTCGTCTGCTGGGGCCGGTACTGCAGGGCCGAGGGGATCGCGGTGAAGCTGTTCCGGTAGACGAAGCCCTTCCCGGCCGTGCTGCTGCCGCGGTAGCTCGCCGGCAGTTCGGCGAAGTGGGCGACGGACGTGAGCACGTACTCGCCGTCGGGCTTGATCGGGGTGGTCGCCAGGTCGGTCGGCAGCACGGTCACGCTGAACTTGTGCCCGGCCGCCATCTGCCGGCACTCGCCCTCGCCGCGGACGGTGACGGCGGCGGCCGCCGCGGCCTGCATCCGCAGGTTCACGGTCCGCTTCGCGTCGTCGGGAATCTTGCCCAACTCGGGCGGCTGCTCGCCGCCGTTCGGGGCGATCCCGTCGAACCGCTGGGCGTACTCGCCCGGCCAGTCGTACACCTCCAGATTGGCGTAGTCGCCGACGGTCAGCTTGTGCGACACCTTGCCCATGACGGTCGTTTCCGTCAGGGTCTTGGTGCTGTCGTTTTTGCGGTGCGGCAACTCGAACGTGTGGTCCCACAGCATGAACTTGCCGGACACCTGGTCCTGGACCTTCGACCAGTACGAGATGCAGTCCTCGCCGGTGTCCGCCTGGTCGGTGTGCGACTTGTACGTGATCGTCGATTGGCCGACGACCACGGGGTGACCTTGTTTGTCGTCGGCGACGACCAGGGTGTGCGACGACTCGGCGTACTTGAAGAAGTAGAAGATGCCCTCTTCTTCCATCAACCGGGCGGCGAAGTCGAAATCGCTCTCGCGGTACTGGACGACGTAGTCGCGCGGCTCGTACGTGCCGGAGAACTTGTACTCGACGGTCAGGCCGGTGAAGACCTTCTTGAGGATGTCCGGGACGCTCAACTGCTGGAAGATGCGGCTCTGCGTTTTCTTGGTGAGCAGCCAGAGTTTCGGGACGATTTCGAGCCGGTAGCTCGTGAATTCTTCGTCGCTGTTGCCCTGCGCGAGGCGGACGCAAATGCCGTGGAAGTAGCGCGTCGCGCCCTTCGGCAGGCTCAGTTGCAACCCCACCGGCTGGCCGAGGACCTTGTCGAAGGGGAAGACCGTCTCCCGGAGCGTCTTCGCGTCGATCGTCATGCGGAATAGCGTCGAAAGCGCTTCGGTCCCGCTCATGCCGACGGCGAGCATCACGTCCTTCCCCAGTGGGGTTTGGAGGATGAGCGGGCGGCCGGTCTGCGTGTAGGAGTTGCTCATAGAAAGTTATTCGTAGGAATTTCTGTCCCAGAACAGTGTCGATTTTAACCTTTTGGGCCGGGACAGCAAGACGGTAACTCTCGTCTCGGGTCAGAGCCCCCTAAGTGCCCGGTACAAACGGCACACCCAGTCCACGCGGTTTTACCGCTCGTATCCAACTTATCGAACTTACCCTGAAGATCGCTCTGATCTGTTGTCGATTGCATAGGTACGGCCCGCGAATCCATGATCCGCTGACGCAGACGGCCCCCGGGCGACGGGGAGTTTGAGCGGCGGAACGTGCGGGGTACGACTCGTTCGGGAATCGGCACAGCCCAGGGGATCGAAGGATGAAGACTGCGAAAATCTTGCTCGGAGCCGCCGCCGCCGCGGCCATGGTCGTGACCGCGTCCGCCCAGACGCCGGCCCCCGCCCTCGCCCCCGACCCGAGTGCCGCGCTCAACGGCGTCGTCCCCCCGCCGCCCAGCCCGGTCGGCATCGCGCCCCAGCCGTTCCTGCCCAACGGGCCGACGATCTGGTCGCGGCTCGGCGTCGATTCGGTGCAGCGGGAGTTCCGCCGCCGGCAGGCCGCGCGGACGCCCCTGGGCCAACTCCGAGAGCGGATCCGCGAGCCGTTGACGAAGCTCACCGGGGGCATCATCCCGCCGTTCGCGCCGAAGATCCCGAGCGTCGCCGAGTTGAAGGACCCCGGGGCGGTCGGGGCCGCGGCCAAGGCCAAGCTCGACCGGGCGGGGGCCGAAGAACGCGTCAAGGCGATCAAGTACCTGGGCACCCTCGACTGCCACTACTGGCCCGAGGCCGAAGAGGCGCTCATCGGCGCGCTCCGGGCCGACCGCAACGAGTGCGTCCGGTACGAGGCGGCGACGGCCCTCCTGCACGGGTGCTGCTGCACGTGCAAGGTGACGGTCGCCCTGAGCATTGCGGTGAGTTGCTCGGAAGCCGACGGCAACCCGTCGGAGCGGTCGGCCCGGGTGCGGGCAGTGGCCGCGCACGCCCTGGACCGCTGCCTGGCGAGCGCCTGCTGCGCCCCGGAACTGCCGCCGCTGGTGCCCGAACTGGACAAAAAAGACGCGGACAAGAAGGACGGCAAAGGGCCGGTCGAAGGGGGCGACAAGGCCAAGGACAAGGACGACGACAAGGCCGCGGGCAAGGCCCGGCCGGGGGACGCGGATTACCCCAAGCAGTACTACGCCGCCGCGGCCCGGATGCCGCGGGCCAAGGTGACCGCGATGGGCCGGCGGGCGCTCGAACTCGGGGCGCAGTTCGGGTACGACTTCAGCACCCCGATCAACGACAGCGATTACGTCGCGGCCGGGCTGCCGGTGGCCACGTCGGCGACCCCGACCGGGGCCAGCCCGCAGCCGACGACCCTGCTGGAACTCCTGGCCTGGAACGACTCGGGCGCGGCCATCGGCCAGCCGGTCCTCGCCCCGCCCACGGTCGTCGTGCAGCGGCCGACGCCGACGCCGACGGCGACGCCGGTGCGGACCGCGCTGGCCGCGGTGCCGACGCCGATCCCGGCCGTGGCCCCGGCCCCGTCGCCGGCCCGCCTGCCGGCGGTCGTCGTGAGTTCGCCCGCCCCGGCCGTCGCGGAGAAATCCGCCGCGTTGCCGAAGGTCGCCCTGCCCGTCGCCGCGCCGGCCCGAGCGGTCACGCCGATCGCCATGACCGAGGTCGAGCCGGCCGCCCCGCTCCCGCCGCAAGTCTTGCCCACGCCGAAGCCGGCCCCGCTCAAGTACGTCGTCCCGACGCCGGTCCCCGCGCCGCCGACGCCCGCGCCGCTCAAGTTCGTCGTCCCGACGCCGGTCGCCGCGTTCCCGACGCCCACCCCGGTCGTGACGGCACCGGTCGTGAGCGTGCCGCGCGTCGCGGTCCCGATCGTGCCCGCGCCGACGTTGGCCCAGAAGCCGAGCGTCCCCGTGGCGGCCCCGGTGGCGACGGTCCAGGCCCCGGCCGCGGTCGTCTCGATCCCGGCGGTGCCGACGCTGCCCGCCGCGCAACCGGTGACCCGGCCGGCGACCGAGAACCGGTTCCCGCCGGAGCCGACCCCGCTCGGCGGCGACTACCAGCCGCGCGGCCGGTAACCGGCCCGCGTCCCGGGCTTCCCGCGGCTCACCCTTCGGCCGGCTTTTCCAGCTCGATCGGTTGGCGCAGGAAGTCCAGGACGTTTTTGCCGGAGGTGAGTTGGTCCACCAGTTCGGGAAACTTCGCGTCGCGCAACTCCAGAGCGCGGCGGACGAGGAAGGGGACCGGGCTGTGCGGCTCGACCCCTTCGAGGGCGACGACGAGTTGCAGGAGTTGGGCGTAAAGACTCTCGCGAGACCGCCCGCCGCCGGTCGAGCCGCCACCCCCCTCGGGGCCGCCGGTCGCCTCGCTCCCCTCCCCTGCCCCGCCGGCGACCGCCCCCGCGGTCCCGTTGCCGCGGAGCCGGAGCATCTCCTGGGTCATGTTGCGGCAGTCGATCATCGCCTTCTTCAAGCCCGTCAACCCCGGCGACATGCCGGGCGCTTTGGCGTCGAGGACCGTGCCGAGCAGGGCGACCTCCGTCATCGCCTCGGCCAGGCACTCGTCGGCCTCGGCCACGGCCTTCATCTGCTCGGGTTGGGCCTTGGCCAGCGCGGCGTCGAAGTTCTCCTTGCCGGCCCCCGGTTCGTCGGCCGTCGCCGTCCGCGCGTTCCGGTAGCCGAACTTCACGTCGCCCGCGGTCAGCAGCGGCACGTCGCGCAACACGTTCGGGAAGAACGGCGTCTTCAACTCCTCGTCGATGTACCCGAAGAGCGTCACCCGGCCCTCCACGTCGTCCGGGCTGGTCGGGTCGTCGATGACGGGGAGCATGGCCCCCCAGCACTCCTCGCACAGCCGCCGGGTCAGCGTCAAACTGTCGCGCAGGCCGCGAAAGCCGTGGGCGTGCGTCGCCGCTTCGGTCATGAGCATGACGAGCCGCAAGTCCTTGCCGTGCTTGACCAGGTAGTCCGTCCCGAAGTCGAACAGTTTGGTCCAGTCGGCCATTTTGCGCGGCTTGTTGGCCAGGGCGTAGTCCTTCAGGTCGTCCGGGCTGAGCTTGGCCGGGTCGTGCTCCTCGCGGTACTCCTTGAGCAGATTCCGGTCGCGCAGGCCGAGCGACCGGCCGGCCGGGTCGTCGCCCGGAATCGGCAAGAGCATCGCTTCCACGTCGAGAATCGGGGCGGTCGGCACGGGCAAGCTCCTTGAAATGGGGGGCACCGCGGCGCTCGGCGTGCCCGTCGAACCGGGCCGGGAAAAAGCGGCCGGTGGGCGTTGAAGCACTGGGGCACATTCGTATATCACTGGTACTGTAACGCTTGCTGTTCCCTTGGGCCACCCCCATGCGCGCTCTGCCGGTCTACTGGCACGAAGGCATGTTCCTTCGCCAGCACCACTTCCAGGCCGCGGACCGCCACACGCTCGACTTGATCAGCCAGTCGAGCCGGTGGGACGTGCCGTACAACTGGGGCCTCCGCGGCATCGACATCGACCCCAACGCGCTGACCAATTTCCGGTTCGTCGTGCGGCGGCTGCAGGCGCGGATGCGGGACGGCACGATCGTCCGCGTCCCCCAGGACGCGGCCCTGCCCGAGATCGACCTGCGGGCCGCGTTCAAGTACGCCGAGGAGCGGAACGAGGGGACGGTCGAGATTTCGCTCGCCGTGCCGATCCTCGACCTCGGCCGGCCGAACGTCACGGCCGCCGGCGGCGAGGCGGCCCGGTACCGCGTCGAGATGGACAACCGCGTGCCCGACGAGAGCGACGGCAAGACCGAGCGGCCGCTCCAGTACCGCCGGCTCAACCTCACGGTGTTGACCTCGGGCACCGATCCGGCCGGGTACGAGACGCTGCCGCTGGCCGTGCTGACGCGGGCGACCCAGGGCGAATCGACGCCCGTCCTGCACCGCCCGTTCATGCCCCCGGTCCTCGCGTGCGAGGGCTGGCCGGCCCTGCGCGAGGACATTTTGCAGCCGATCTACCACAAGATCGGTACGCTCGTCCGCGACCTCGGCGGCACGGTCAAGGACCGCGAGATCAGCTTCCTCGACACCGACCCGGAAGCCCGGCTGATGTTCGAGCAGGTCCGGCTGCTCAACGAGGCCGCGGCCGTGACCCGGATCATCGCCCGGACGGACGGCGTCCACCCCGTCCAGGCGTACACGGAGTTGTGCCGGCTCGTCGGCCAGCTCGCCATCTTCGGCACGGACCGCGCGATCCCCGAACTGCCCGAGTACCGGCACGACGAACTCGGCCCGTGCTTCTTCGACCTCAAGAAGGTCCTCGACCAACTCCTGAACATGATCGGCGCGGACCGCAAGTTCCAGCAGCGGCCGTTCGCCGGGCACGGCCTCCAGATGCGCGTGGACATGGACGAGCCGTGGATGGCCCCGGGCTGGCAGATGTTCGTCGGCGTCGAGTCGAACCTGAACAGCAACGAGGTCATCGGCCTCTTGACGAGCGGCCAGATGAACATGAAGATTGCGTCCACCGACCGCGTCGAGGACGTGTACGCCCTCGGCCACCGGGGCATGGTCTTCCGGTACGAAGCCCAACCCCCGCGGGTCCTGCCGATCACCAAGAAGGACACGTACTTCTCGATCGAGCGCAGCCCGGACGAGTGGCCCTTCGTCCAGCGGACCCGCCGGATGGCCATCCGGCTGAACGAGCGGCTGCTCGACGGCGACCTGCAGAACAAGCGGGACGTGCTCATCCGCGGCCAGCCGGGCAAGCAGCCGGTCATGCGCTTCACCCTGTACGTCGTCCCCCCGAAGGGTTAAGCCTCCGCCATGGAAACCGACCTCAGCCGGCACGTCCTCGATGTCATGGCCTACGGATTGTCCCTCAAGGAGCGGCTGAGCGCGGGCGAGAGCCTGTTGCTCGACGTGGAGAACGCCCGGCTCAAGCAGATGCTCCTCGGCGAGGGCGCGATCCGCGGCCACGCCGACTACGGGGACACCGTCCGCCGCCCGGTCCAGCCGGACGAGCGCGACTTCCTCGGGGCCCGGTACGCCATCGCCTGCTGGCTCGACGAGATCTTCATCTCGGACCCCGAGTGCCCGTGGTGCAACCCGTGGCGGGAGAAGTCCCTGGAGGCCGAGATCTACGGCGGCGGGCAGGAGCGGGCCTGGCGGTTCTGGTCCCAGGCCGACCTCGCCGACAAGCGGCCCGGGACCGAGGCCGTCGAAGTCTTCTTCTGGTGCGTCATGCTCGGCTTCCGCGGGTCGCCGTCGCTGGTGGACCCGAAGGAGTGGGCCGAACGCGCCCGCCGCCGCGTCGTCGCGTCGCGGAACAAAGAGATCCGCCTGCCGGCCGACATGGGCGTGCGGACCAACGTGTCGCCGCTGCGGAACCGGGGCCGGGCATTGACGGCGGTGCGCCTGTTCGTCGTCGTGCTGGCCGCGGCGCTGCTGGTCGGCACACTCGTCGTCACGCAGCTGTTCAAGAACTAACCGCCGGACGCCACCGCCACCCTCGGGACCGCGACAGCCATGCAAACCCTCGTCCACCTCTTCGTCAGCTTCATCGAGCGCATCCGCAGTCTCGTCGGGATGGTCATCCCCATCTTCGCCGAGGCGGCCGACTTCCGCGCCTGGCCGAGGTGGGTGCGCGTCCTCGTCACGGTCATCCTGCTGGCGGTCATCCTGACCGGGCTGTTCTACCTGAACAAGTTGGAGATCGTGCAGACCTACCTGCAGAAGCACGCCCGCGACGAGATCCGGCCGTTCTACCTGCCGATCCTGTTCCTGCTGCTCTACGCGCTGACGTGGATCGCCTACTTCTGGTGGAAGCTGTTCAACGCCTCGGACGCGGCGGAGTACCCGGACATCGAGGTGGCCTGGCGGGAGGGCATGGACAAGCTGCGGGAGAACGGCGTCTCCGTCGTCGATCTGCCGCTGTACCTCGTCGTCGGCCGGCCGCAGGGCGGGGACGGGTCCCTGTTCCTGAACTCGCAGCAGAAGATTCAGTTCACCGCGCCGAAGAGCGACTCCGCGCCGGTCCGCATCTTCGCCGGGCCGAACGCCATTTACGTCACGTGTTCCGGGGCCTCGACCTGGGGCAAGTACATCGCCCGGTTGCACGACACCGAAGCGGTCGGCGGCGGGGAGAGCGCCGACGCGACCAACATGAACAAAACGATCACCCCCGGGCAGGCACTGGAGGGCGTCGATCAGAAGCTCCAGGACGAGTTCTACGACCTCATCCGCGCCCAGAGCGAACGCGCCTTGTCGCCGGCCGAACAGGCCCGGCTGCACGAACTCGGGGCGATGATGAAGTCCGCCGGGGCGCGGAAGCAGACGCAGGTCCGCATGGGGTCCGACGAGCTGGCCGAAGGCCCGCGCCGCCTGGCGTACCTGTGCCGGCTGATCGAGCGCGAGCGGCGGCCGTGGTGCCCGGTCAACGGCGCGCTCGTGCTCATCCCGTGGGCGGCGCTCGAATCCGACGACCTGGCGCGGACCGCCGTCGGCGTCCTGTCCGGCGACCTGGCCACCGCCCGCGTCGGCCTCCGCATGGTCTACCCGCAGTACGTCATGGTGTGCGACCTGGAAGAGGCCGAGGGGTTCGACGAGTTCCGCCGCGGGTTTACCGCCCAGGAGCTGCGCGGCCGGATCGGCCAGCGGATGCCCCTCGTGCCCGACCGCCCGGCCGTCGAGATGCCGGGAGTCATGGAGACGGTCGCCGAGTGGATTCGCCTGAACACGGTCCCGGCGTTCGTCCTGAACCGGCTCAAACTGGAGTGGCCGCCGGAGGGCCGCAAGACCAACCGGTTCGTGCCGAACAACAACCGCAAGCTCTTCCACTTCCTGTACGACCTGTTCACCCGGTCCCCCCGCCTCGGCCGGATTCTGTCGAGCGGGGTGACCGCCGGGATCGCCCCGGGCGACCTCACGGACGCCGAACAATACCCCCTCGTCGGCGGGTGCTACTTCGCCGCGACCGGCCTGGACGAGCGGTCGCAGGCGTTCGCCGGCGGCGTCTTCCAGCGGCTGACGGAGGACCAATCGCAGGACGCCGTGAGTTGGTCCGAGGCGGCCCTGCGGGAGGACCGGTCGCTCGGCGTCCGCGCGTCGGTGCTGTACGTCGCGTCCGCCGCGATCGCGCTAGCGACCATCGCCGTCGTGTACTTCAAACTCGGCGGGACGTGACCCCGCCGAATGTCGGGCCGGGCCGCCGGGATTTTTCGCGGCCCCGTTCGATCCGCCGCTGCCCCCTTGAATTGTGCCGGCGGGGCGTCATAATGCGTGCTGACACCCGCCCGGGTGGCGAAATTGGCAGACGCGCCAGCTTGAGGTGCTGGTTCTCGAAAGGGATTGCAGGTTCAAGTCCTGTCCCGGGCACTCGAAACCCACCGGCCGTCCGACCGCGGACCCGGTGGGTTTTTTCGTCGGCCGACTTCCCGTATCGTGTCCTGACGCGATCCCGCTTGCCCCTTGCCCCCGAGGCGTGCCGATGACCCGCACTTTGCTGTGTGCCGCCCTGTTCGCGGCGACGCTCCTCACGGGCACCGCCCTGGCGGCCCCCGACGAATCGCCCGCGGCCGGCCGGTGGAAGTTCCGCATCACCCAGGGCGAGGAGACGATCACCTTCCTGTTCGCCTTCTCCCAGAGCGACGGCAAGTGGGTCGGCGACTTCCTCGGCAGTTCGGCCAAGCTCAAGGCCGAGCCGTCCGTCGAGCGGCTCGACGTGACCGCCGACAAGGTCCGGTTCGCCGTCGTGTTCGGCGGCCGCGAGTTCATCAACTTCGACGGCGCGCTGGCCAAGGACGGCAAGAAGATCAGCGGCTCGTTCAACCAGTTCGGCGGGCCGTTGCAACTCACCGAGATGTACCCGTCGAAGCTCAAGAAGGCCGACGATCCCGTCGAACTGGCCCGCGAGACCTTGCAGCAACTGGACGCCGGCCCGGCCCTGTTCGACGCCGGGTTCGCCGTCCTCTCCCAGGCCGCCGCCAAAAAACTGACGGCCGACGAGGTGCGGCAGGTCGTCGATAAGCTCGCCAAGGCGTCGGCCGGGTACGGGTCGCGCTGGGACAACGCCACCGGGCTGAAGATCGCCGGCGTGCTGGCCGACCAGGACGGGTACTCCGAGATCGCGCTGACGCAAATCCGCCGGGCCGAGCGCACCCTGTCGGACGACGCCCCGGTCGCCCAGCAGATGGAAGTCTTCGACACCCTGGCCCGGGTGCTGACGAAGGCCGGCAAGGCGGACGAGGCCAAGAAGTACGCCGCGGGCCTGGCCAAGCTCGAAGCCCGGGACTTCGCCGAGGCCACCAAGGAGACGCGGACGTTCAAGGCCGAGCCGTTCGCCGGCCGCAAGGCGAAGTCGGACCGCGTCGCCGTGATCGAGGTGTTCACCGGGGCCGAGTGCCCGCCGTGCGTCGCGGTCGATGTCGCCTGCGACGCCCTGTTGGCGAGCTACAAGCCGACGGAGTTGATCGTGCTGAACTACCACTTCCACGTCCCCGCGCCGGACCCGCTGACGAGCTTCGACGGCATGGACCGCGCCGGCTTCTACGCCGAGCAGATCACCGGTGCCCCGAGCATTTTCTTCAACGGCAAGGCCGGCCCCAAGGGCGGCGGACCGGTCGCGGCGGGGAAGGCGAAGTTCGCCGAGTTCCGCGCCGAACTCGACAAGCAGCTCGAAACCCCGGCGACCGCGAAGCTGACGCTCAGCGTTACCCCCGGCGACAAGGCACTCACGGCCAAGGCGACGGCCGAGGTCGCTGCCCCCGGCGAGAAGGTGATGCTGCGGTTCGCCGTGGTCGAGGAGCGGGTCCGCTACCGCGGCGGCAACGGCGTCCGCTACCACAGCGCCGTCGTCCGGGAAATGCCCGGCACGGCGAAGGGCCAGCCGCTCACCAAAAAGACGCAGGACGTGACCGCGACGATCAACGTCGCCGAGTTGCGCGGCAAGCTGGCGAAGTACCTCGACGACTACGCCAAAACCGAGGGCGAGTTCCCCCGCCCCGACCGGCCGCTCGCGCTGACTAACCTCAAGCTCGTCGCCTTCGTTCAGAACGACGCGACCGGCGAGATTTTGCAAGCGGCCCAAGTGAACCTCGACGCGGCGAAGTGACCGCGGCCCGCGTTGACAGGCGTCCGCCACCCGGGTACGTGCCGATGATGAGGAGTGCCATGCTTGCGGTCGGCCGGGTTCTCGCGCTGTGGCGTCACGCCCTGGGACTGGCGGTCGTAGTCGCGGTCGCGGCGAGCGTCTACCTGTACTACCGCGCCGAGTACAACCACGCCAAGCGGCTGCGCGTCGTCACGGACGGCAAGCTCTACCGGTGCGGGCAAATGACCGGGAACGGCTTCCGCGACGCCTTCCGGCGGTTCGGCATCAAGACGGTCATCAACCTCCAAGAAGAGGCCCGCGACCCGTACCTCGCCGACTCGTTCTGGGACCGTCCGACGACCTACCTGGACGCCCCGCGGACGCTCGAGAGCGACATCTGCCGGGACAACGGCGTGGAGTACGTGTCCCTCGACGGCGGGGTCCTGGAAACGCTCGCGCACGACGGCGGCTCGCGGCCTAAACTCGTGGACGACTTCCTCAAGGTCATGGCCGACGAAAAGAAACTGCCGGTCCTCATCCACTGCAAGGCCGGCCTGCACCGCACCGGCTTCATGACGGCCATTTACCGCATGGAGTTCGAGGGCCGGTCGAAGGACGAAGTCGTCCGCGAGTTGCGGGCCAACGGGTTCGGCACCTTCGGGGCGACGGCCGGCAACGACTACCTCCAGCGGTACATCCTCGACTTCCACCCCACCCCGCCGGCGGCCCAGAAGTGACCACTCTCGACCGCCTTTACTTGATGAGCTTCGTCCGGTCCTACCTGATCGTGCTGACGAGCCTGTTGAGCCTGTACATCATCGTGGACCTGTTCACCAACCTGGACGAGTTCAGCCAGGGGTCACTGGCCGACAACGCGCGGCACATCCTGCGGTACTACACGGCCAACATCTCGAAGATTTTCAACCAGCTCAGCGAACTCATCACGCTCATCGGGGCGATGTTCACCGTCGCCTGGATGCAGCGGAGCAACGAGCTGTTGCCCCAACTCTCGGCCGGCATCTCGACGCAACGGGTCGTCCGCCCGATCCTCGTCGGCTGCCTGGTGACGATCGCCCTGGGGCCGCTCAACCAGGAGTTCTTCATCCCGGCCGTGGCGGACGAGTTGCAGAAGCCGCGGAAGGACCCGAACCAGGAGAAGGCGGTCGGCGCGCGGGGCGCGTTCGACCCCAGCGGCGTCCACCTGGAGGGGTACGTCGGGTACCCCAAGGACCGCAAAATCCTCGACCTGTGCCTGACCTTCCCGGACGACAGCCCGACCGGGATGCTGCACCTCACCGCCCGCGAGGCCGTGTACGTCCCGCCGACCGGGGCGGCCCAGACGGGCGGCTGGAAGCTCTTCCAGACGACGCCGGAAAGTGTCGAGGGCAAGCTGCCGGCGTACTTCGAGCGGCTGTCGAGTGGGGTCTACTTCCTCAAGACGACCGAGGTCGATTTCGAGGCCCTGACGAGTACCGGGAACGCCTTCCTGTACGCGTCCACGGGCCGCCTCCGCGAGTCGCTGGCCAGGCCGGACTCGCGCCGCCAGGCGAACGTCGCCGTGGCATTCCACATGCGGTTCACCCGGCCCCTCGTCGGCGTGATGCTGGTGCTCATGGGCCTGGGCGTGATCCTGCGCGACCAGAACAAAAACGTCTTCGTCAACGTCGGCCTGTGCCTGATCTTGTGCGTGATGTTTTACACGGTGATCTACGGGTGCAAGTTCCTCGGCGAGAACGACATCCTGGCCCCCGCGCCGGCGGCGTGGCTGCCGGTCCTGCTGTTCGGCCCGTTCGCGTTCGTACTGTTCGACGCGGCCCACACCTGAGCCGGGGGTGAGAAATCGGCGAATCCGGGGGGAATTGCCCTCGGCGCACCTTGGGGGGGTTGCTATTGTCGCCGGCCGGTCAGCACAACGACGCCGGGCACGACGCCGGGCGGACTGCCCTTGAGGATGGAACCGATGCGATTGTTCACCCGCCGCGCGGCCGCGCTGCTGCTCACGTCCGCCGTCGCCGGTTCGGCGGCCGCCCAGGCCCCGCCCGCTCCGGCCCCCGTGCCCGCCCAGGTGCCGGCCCCCGCTTCCCCGCCCGCCGCGACGCTGCCCGCGCCGGCCGCGGCCCCGGCCGCTAAGCCCGTCGAACGGCCGACCGGGATCGCCGCGACCGTCAACAACCAGCCGATCCCCGAAGTCTCCGTGTGGCGTGCCCTACGGCAGTTCCCCGTCGAGGAGCACGGGCTGGCGCGGAAAGAAATTTTGAACCACCTGATCGAGAACACGCTGATCGACCAGTACCTGAACCTCCTCAAAATGGAGGTCGCCCCGGCCGAGGTCGAGAAGCTGCTCGAAGAACTCAAGGCCGAGTTGAAGAAGTCGAACAAGGACTACGCCAAGGAACTCGACGCGATGATGCTGACCGAGGCGGAGTTCCGCGTCGAGGTCGCCGCGCAGATGAAGTGGGACAAGTTCCTCAAGCAGCAGGGCACCGACCAGTCGTTGCAGGCGTTCTTCGACAAGCGGCCCGACCTGTTCGACGGGTCGATCGTCCGCGCCCGGCACATCCTGATGACGCCCGGGACCGACCCGGTGAAGGTCGCCGAGGCGAAGAAGAAG
>JANYHV010000302.1 GCA_025362195.1 Fimbriiglobus sp.
ACCTTGTACTTCTTGAACAGGTACGCCACGCCGTCGGTCAATTCCTTGACGACCTTGTCTTTGCGAACCATCATCGCCGGGATGTCCAACGACACCCCCGTCACGCCGATGCCGTGCTTCTTGGCCTTGTGCGAAATCACTTCGTACAGTTCGGACGAGTCCAACAACGCCTTGCTGGGGATGCAGCCGATGTTGAGGCACGTCCCGCCCAGCGCCTTGTTGGGCCGTTTCTCGATACAGGCGACGCGGAGGCCGAGTTGGGCGGCGCGAATGGCCGCCGTGTACCCGCCCGGCCCGCCACCGATCACGACGAGGTCAAAAGTGTCGGGCATACTACCTCAATACTGAAGAAGAATTTTTACCGCAGAGGGCGCAGAGAGCACATGAGAAAGACATCAAGCGAAGAAGGCACCAAACCGTGCTAAAACCATTAGCGACCGACTGACGCGATAGTAATCAGTCGCAGTAGCAGACCCACTCGGTTTTAGCTCGCTTCGGTCTCTGCCTTTCTCATGTGCTCTCTGCGCCCTCTGCGGTGAATCGGTATGGGATTAAATCTCGAACAACATGCGTTCGGGGTTTTCCAGACATTCCTTGACGCGGACCAGGAATTGCACTGCTTCCCGACCGTCGATCAGCCGGTGGTCGTAGCTCAGGGCGATGTACATCATCGGCCGGGCGACGATGTCGTCGCCGATCACGACGGCCCGCTTTTGGATGTTGTGCATGCCGAGGATCGCGCTCTGTGGCGGGTTCAAGATCGGCGTCGAGAGCATCGACCCGAAGGTGCCGCCGTTGGTGATCGTGAACGTCCCGCCGGACATGTCTTGCAGGGTCAACTTGCCGTCCCGGGCCTTCTTGGCGAGTTCGGTAATCTTCTTCTCGATGTCCGAAAAGCTCAGGTGGTCGGCGTCGCGGATCACCGGCACCGTCAACCCTTTTTCGGTACTCACGGCGACGCTGATGTCGTGGAAGTTCTGGTAGACGATGTCCTGGCCGTCGATGCGGGCGTTGACGACGGGAAACGCTTTCAGGGCTTCGATCGTCGCCTTGACGAAGATCGACATGAAGCCGATCTTGACGCCGTACTTCTTCTCGAACCGCTCGTTGTACTTCGCCCGCAACTCTTGAATGGCCGTCATGTCGGCTTCGTTGAAGGTCGTCAACGTGGCCGTAGTGTTCTGGCTCTCCAGCAGGCGCTCGGCGATGCGCCGGCGGATCATCGTCATGCCCTGCCGGGTTTCGCGGGCCACGCCCGTCGGCGTGACGGCGACCGGGGCCGGCGTCGCGGGCTTGGGCGTCGTCGCCAGCGCGGCCGGGGCGGGCACAGGGACGGTCGCTTTCACCGCGTCGTCCTTGGTGACGACGCCCTTCGGCCCGGTGCCGTTGACGCCCGCGGCTTCGACGCCCTTCTCGGCGAGGATGCGGCCGGCCGCCGGAGAGACCTTCGGCTCGCCGCCGGTCTTGGGCACGGCGTCCGCGGCGAGGCTCACCTTCGGCGGGGCGTCGGCCGCGGCGGCCGGCTTCGCGGACGGGTTCCCGGTAGGGTCGATTTCGGCGACGACCGTGCCGACGGCGACGATCTCGCCCTCGGCGACGAGGATTTTGACGACCCCCGCGACCGGGGAGCCGACCGTCTGCGCCGCCTTGTCCGATTCGAGTTCGAAGAGCGGCTCGTCCATGGCCACGGCGGACCCGTTGGGCTTGTACCACTTGGCGATCTTGCCCTCCGTGACCGATTCCCCCGGCGACGGGACTTTGACCAACTCGACGGCCATGACGTGCTTCCCCAATGCGGCGTTCAGTTGCGGGCATTCTACGAAGCGGGGGCGGGAAAGATCGCCCGCCCGGCCGGAAGCTTTGTCGTTGTGCGGCCGCACGCCGACTGTACAATCGCCGCACTCCGCCCGACCCCGCCGCGCCCCGTGAGACCGCCGCCGATGCTGTTCAACCTCCTGCAACGCGGCTTCCAACCGGGCGCGAACCCGCCCCCGCCGAATCCGTTCGAGAACCCCGCCGTGGCCGGCGCGCTACTCGCCGTCACCTGCCTGTGGCTGGTCGTCGCGGCCGTCGTCTTCGGCGTACTCGTCCTGGTGCTGGTGCGGTCGATGCACGCCCTCGCCGAAGTCCCCGAGCGGGACCGGCCGATGCAACCGGGGATGGTCTGGCTGAGTTTAATCCCGCTCTTCGGCGTCGTCTGGGTCTTCGTCGTCGCGCTCAGGACGGCCGACGCACTGAACAACGAGTTCGACGCCCGCCGGCTCCGCGGCGGGGGAGACCACGGCAAAACACTGGGCATCATTTACGCCGTGTTGTTCGCCGTCCTGCACGTCTCGGGCATTTTCAGCGCCTGCTTCGCGCCGTTCGCCTGTCTCGGGGTGGTCATGGCCGTCGTCGATGTCATCCTCGGTGTGCTGTTCGCCGGGCAACTGAAGGCCTCAACCCAACGACTCCGGGACGAAGTGGACGACGGCTTCAAAGCGTCCGACGAAAAGCCGAAGCGCCGCGCCAAGCCGACGAAGCTGGCCGACGACGACTTCGAGGAGTTCGACGCGCCGGGCGACACCCCGCCGAAGGGCGACCGCTGACTTGCGTCCCCCGTAGTCAAGTTTCTCGCCGCCGAATCGACTCGGGTTTCGAGCCGAAGGGGTAGACCCGGCTCGCGGCAATCATTGACGCCGGCCCCCAATCGACCAGTCGCGGCGGTTGAGCCGAGTGTCCGCCGTTCACCCAGCCGTGACTCCCCGGACGCCACAAGTAACATCGGTCCTAAATCCGCGGCAGGTCTCGACCCCAAATCTCAAGAACGCAACTCCGACCGTTAGGCGCGCGAACCGTCGCCGGGGAAAGTTTCCCGGGAATCCGCGACTCAGTTCGCCGGCGGCGCGCCAACCTGGGGGGTGGCGGCGAACTGACCCGGGGCACCGATGGACGACCCGGCCTTACTCCTGGACGCCGAGCGGGCGGTCGCGGC
>JANYHV010000305.1 GCA_025362195.1 Fimbriiglobus sp.
GCCGCGACCGCCCGCTCGGCGTCCAGGAGTAAGGCCGGGTCGTCCATCGGTGCCCCGGGTCAGTTCGCCGCCACCCCCCAGGTTGGCGCGCCGCCGGCGAACTGAGTCGCGGATTCCCGGGAAACTTTCCCCGGCGACGGTGCACGCGCGGGGTTACGGCCTGGCGGGAGGTGAGCCGGGGGACGGGGCGGACTGCACTTCCGTGAGCCGCTTGCGGTACCGGTCGTACAGCTTGGTCTGCTTGTTCGTCGGCTCGTAGCCGCGGCCGTCGACGACCACCGCGAGCACCTGCGTGGACGGCTGGAGGATGTCGCCGGTGGTGACGACGAGGTTGGCCCTGTAGCCGGCCGCGAGGTCGCCGAGGCGGTCGCCGACGCCCAGGATTTGCGCCGCGTTGGTCGTCACCGCCTTCAAGCCTTCGTCGGGCGGCAGGCCGTGGGCGACCGCCATCGCCGCCTCGTAGGGCAGGTTGCGGGCGTTGCTCGACCCGGCCGAGCGGATGCAGAAGCGGACCCCCGCGGCGTGCAACTTGGCGGCTGCGGCGTAGGGCGAATCGTACCGGTCGCCGGCGTCCTGCGGGAGCGCCATGACCGGCCCGAGGATGACCGGCACGTCGCGCCGCTTCAACTCCGCGGCCACCTTCCACGCCTCGACCCCGCCGCTCAGGATCAGCTTCACCTTGAGTTCGTCGGCGAGCTTGAGCGCGGCGCGGATGTCGCCGGCCCGGTTGGCCTCGATGACCACCGGCTTCTCGCCGCGGGCGTACGGGCCGACGGCCTCCAGGCGGGGGTCGGCCGGGGCGTCCGGGTTCGCCTTCCGCGTCGCGTCGTAGCGGCGGGCCTGGTCGAAGAGGTCGCGCAACTTCCGCAACTTGTCGTCCCGCTTGCGCTTCTCGGCCGCGGGGCCGGTGCCGGCCGGCCAGTTCGGGTTGCCCAGCCGCTCGGCCGGCTCGGGCGGGAACTCGACGTGCAGGGCGAGCGGGTCCACGACGACCATTTCCGTCGGCACCCAGCCGGCCAGGTTGATGAGCGCGCCCTGCCCCGCGACCGTCGAGCCGGTCGGCCGGGTGACGACGGTGGTGATGCCGTTGGCGCGGGTGACCGGGATCAACTCGGAGTCCGGGTTGACGGCCGTGGCGGCGCGCAGGTCGGGCTGGAAGTCGCCGCCGTCCTTGAAGTCGGCCGTCTCGCGGGCCGACGCGATCTCGACCAGCCCCAGCACCGTGCCGGCGTCGATCATGCCCGGGTAAACGTGCCGGCCGGTCGCGTCGACGACGACCTCGCCGGGACTCGCCTTACGCTCCCCGGCCGACGCCGGCTTCACCTCCGTGATCGTCCGGCCGGTGTAGACGACGGTGCCGACGAACGCCGGCTTGCCGGGCAGGTGAACGGTCGCGCCGCGCAGCACGACCGGCCCGCGCGGGTTGTCCGGCAAGGCGGCGAACTTGGCCGGGGTCGAGTCGCCCGGCTTGACCGCGGCCGCCGCGGACGGCGCGAACTCGGCCGCGTGCTGGAAGTAAACCTCGCCGTCGATCAGCGTCATCTCGCACCGGCTGTAGGCGTTCAGCGGGTGGCCGTTGAACACCGCCAGGTCGGCGTCCTTGCCGACTTCGAGGGTGCCGAGCCGCGTGCCCAGGCCGAGTTGCTCGGCCCCGTTCCGGGTGATCGTCCGCAGGGCCTCGTCGGCGGTCAGGCCGCCGTACTTGACCATCTTCGCCGCCTCGGCGGTCATGTGCCGCATCAGCTCGTTGTCGTCGGACTTGAGGCAGACGCTCGCGCCGGCGTCGTGCAGGAGTTTGGCCGCGTACGGGATCGCGTCGAACGCCTCGACCTTGTACGCCCACCAGTCGCTGAACAGGCTCACGCTGGCCCCGTGCGCGGCGACCTCCGGGGCGACCTTGTACCCTTCGAGGACGTGCTGGAGGGACTGGACCTTGAACTCGAACCGGTCGGCGACCCGCAGCAGCATGAGGATTTCGTCGGCCCGGTAGCAGTGGCAGTGGACCTTCAAATCGCCCGAGAGCACGTCGGCCAGGGCTTCGAGCCGCAGGTCGCGGCGCGGCTCCGGGGCGGTCTTGTCGCGGCCGTAGGCGTCCCAAGATTTGCGGTACGCCCGGGCCTCGCTGAACGCGCGGACCAGCACCGCCTCGACGCCCGGGCGGCTGTTCGGGAAGCGGCCGTCGGTCCGCTTGACGTTCTCCCCGAGGGCGAACTTGACGCCGCGCGGGCCGGCGGTCACGAGCATCTCCTTGGCCGGCCGGCCGACCTTCATCTTGACGACCGCGTCCTGCCCGCCGACGACGTTGGCGCTGCCGTGGAGCAGGCGGGCGGTCGTGACGCCGCCGGCCGCGGCACGGTGAATCTGCGGGTCGTCCGAGTCGAGCGCGTCCCGCACCCGGACCTCGGGGACGACCGACAGCGACGCCTCGTTGACCCCGCCGCTGATGGCGAAGTGCGAGTGCGTATCGATGATCCCGGGCATGACGAACATCCCGGTCGCGTCGATCACCTTGACGCCGTCGGGCACGGTCAGGTCGGGGCCGACGGCGCGAATCTTGCCGCCGCGTACGAGAACGTCGGCACGGGGGAAGTCCTTGCCGGTCGCCGTCAGGACGGTCGCGTTGCGGATCAAAACGTCGCCGCCGGTCTTCAAACTCGGGGTGCGGTCGGCTTCGGTTTCGGAAGTCAACCGCTCGACCGCCTCCAGCGCCGGGGCGAGCGCGCGGACGGCGTCGCCGGGGACCGGGCCGGCCGACTTCGCCGGGGTCTTCGCGGGGGACTTCGTCGGCACGGCGGTGGGGATACTCGGCTCGGCCGGCGGGTCGGTCGGGTCGGCCGCGCGACCGCGGCGACCGGGGCCGGCGTCCGCGACGACCGGTTCGGGGAGCGGGGCGTCGGGGTCGATCTTGATGCCGTCGGCGAAGACGAACTTGACCTTCGTCGCGGCGGCCAGGAAGTCGCCGTCGGCGACGGTCAGGTGCGCCGCCCGCCCGACGGTCACCCGGCCGAGTTGGGCCGGGACGCCGAGAATTTCCGCCGCCGTCGTCGTCAGGGCGGCGAGCGCGGCGTCGGCCGGCAACCCCGCCTCGACGGCCTTGCGCAGGTTGCCGCGGAACGTGTCGCCCGGCTTGTCGCCGGTGATCCCGGCGGTCGAGAAGGCGAAGCGGACGCCGGCCTTGTGCAGCGCCGCGGCACACCCGGCGTCGAGCTTGCGCAGCCGCTCGCGGTCCTCCCGGACGCGGACCGGGCTGTCGGCGTCGCGCTCGCCGGCGTCGGCGAAGTCGAGCCGCAGGAGCACCGGCACGCCGGCCGCCTTGAGCCGGTCGGCGACCTTCCAGGCCGACCGCCCGCCGACGATCAGCGGCTTCAGCTTGAACTCCTCGGCGAAGTCGAGGGCGCGGTGGATCTGGTCGGCCGTATCGGCGTCGAAGGCGACCGGCAATCGGCCGTCCAGGCAGGGCGCGAGGGCTTCGAGGGCCGGGTCGGCGGCCGGCCGGCGGCCCACGCTCCCGCCGGCCGCGAACGCCTTGCCCTGCCGCGACCGCCAGCCGGCGTCGAGGAACGCCTGCCGGCAGTGGGCGACGGTGCCCATGAGCGCGATCGGGTAGTCGCCGCCGAAGAGTTGCCGCAGGGCCGCGTGCTGGGCCACGGTTTCCCGCAGCACGGCGTCCCGCGGGACCGCGCCGCTCAGGCTGACGAGCGTGCTCGTGCCGTTCAGGTAGCCGCCCTCCGGGGTCACGAGTTGGGCGGTGAACCCGGCCTTCCGCCACGCGGTCACGGCCTCCTCGTCGGCCTTGAGCGCGGCCCGGACCTGGAACTCCGGCGTCATCCCCTTGCGGTGGTCCGGCTTGGTCGCCGCGAGCGGGCCGGCCGCGAGGTCTTCCGGGGCCGGCGGGCCGCCCGCGGACCGCCGCAAGGCCGCGTCGTAGCCGCGCGGACTGCCGGCGTCGATGAACCCGGCGTACACGGTCAAGCCGGTGCCGTCGATCACGACCGCGTCCGGCGGCACCGGCACGTCCGGGCCGACGGCGACGATGACGCCGTCGCGGACGACGACGGTCGCCTTCGCCAGGACTTCGCCCGGCGCGACGACGACCCGCGCGCCGGTCACGGCGTGGCACGGGGCCGGCCGCTGGGCGACCGCGGCGGACGACAGGAGCAACGGGACGACGAGCAGGAAGCCGAGGGTGAGCCGGGGCATGACACGATCCATCGGGGGGACGTGGTGGGACCAGGTGCGATTCCGGAAGCGGGGGAGACGTGCGGCTTCCTACCGGCAAATGATAGCAACTCCCGCCACGCAACGGCCGACTTCCCGCCGGACGCCGCGGGCCGCCGGTCCTGAGGCGAGCGAGTCCCTCGAAATTCACCCCGAGTAGGACGGGAGCCTGACCGGAATCCCAGTACCCGGAATCGAGGAATGGCAACGGGGGCGGCGCACGGGTACAGTAACCGCGCGACACCCAGCGGCCGGAGGCGAGCGATGAGCAGGCGAACGAGAGCAATTTTGGCGGGCGGGCTTGTGGTGGCCGCGGTGGTTGCCGTCGCGGTCGGCTACCCCGTCGCGGAGCGGTGGGCCGTCGAGCGGGATGTCCGGCGGACCGGCTCGGCCGACCTCCCGCCGGCGGAGCGTGGGGCGCTCGCGGACCGGCTCCGCACGGCGGCCGCGCGGCCGGGCCTGTCCCCCGCCGCGCGGGTGCGGCGACTGGACGCGGCCGGGCTGGCGTTCCTCCGGGCCGGTCGGGCGGCCGAGGCCAAGCCGCTATTCCGGGCCGAGTACGACGCGATCCGGGCCACCGCCGCGCCGGACGAACTGATCGACGCCCTCAACAAACTCAACAACGCGACGCCCTCCGCCACGACGGCCGAGGAGTTGGACGAGGTGCGGCAAAACCACGCCGCCATTCGCTTCCTCGCCGCGCGGGCTACGGGCGTGACTTCGGCGGCGATCGTGAAGGCGTCGCCGGCCGCCCTCGCGCGCCACGTCGAGCAGTACGTCCGCCAATCCCAAGGCGCACTGACGCCCGCCGAAAAGCGATCCCTCCTCGACGAGGCCGTGGCGCTCCGCGAAGGGGCGCTCGGCGCGTGGCAGGAGTCCGCCGACGCCACGGCGCTGCTGGGGCTGGCCGAAGCGCTGGAGCAGCGGGGCGACCGCGACCGGGCCGTCGCCGTGTCCGAGCGGGTCGCCGGGTTCGCGGACGCGGGGGCGGCCGCGGCCTTCGAGAGGGTGTACCGACTCCGCTACCCCGACCGCGCCGACCCGCGCCGGGCGGCGGCCCTGCTCGCCTGGCTCGCCGGCCGCCCGGCCGGAGAGGCGACGGCGGCGATCCGGCAGGAGTTGGGGTTCTGCCACCTGGCCCTGAAGCAGTACCCCGAGGCGGCGGAAGTGCTCGGCGCGTTGGTCACCCGCACCGGGGCCGAGGCCGACGCCGACGTCCTCGCGTACAACCTCACGCTGTACGCCGTCGCCCTCGACAACGCCGGCCGCAAGGCCGAGGCCGACGCCGTCCGCGTGCGACTCGGGACCGCCGTCAAGAAGTGACCGCCACGTCGCGATCCCGATCCGGACGGGTCTCGTTTTCCCGCCGACGGGTTCAAGGAATCGGTTGAGCGGCCCGGCGCGCACGTTCGGCGCTCACCGGACGAGTCGAGGCGCGGGACAGTTTTCGAGTGGGTACGCGGCCCGCTCGGCCCGCCACTTGGCCGCGCCGGCGGCGTCGCCGCGCTCGGTCGCGCGTGCGGCGAGCAGGTCCGCGACCTCCGCCAGGAGTGTCTTGTACCGGGGGGACACGGCCGCCGCCCGGGCCGTCATCCCCTGGTAACCGTCGAGCAGGAACGCCTCGGCGTCGGCGAACTTCTTTTGGCCGGCCAGGGCCTGGCCGAGCAGCGCGGCGGTGGCGAACGTCGTCCACTGCTTCGGCTCGCGCCGGCGGCGGGTGACGAGGCTGGCGCGGAAGTGCCCCTCGGCGGCCGCCCAGTCTTTGCCGTCGAGGGCGACGCGCCCCAGGGCGAAGTGCAAACGGGCGGCCCACGGCTCGTCGGCCCTCGCGCGCTCGTGGAGGAGTACGCTCTCGAGGATGCGGCGCGCCTCGGCCGACCGGCCGGCGACGCGGTACGCGTCGGCGAGGTTGGCCTGGACGATATCGACGAGTTCCGGGTTGACGGGGTCCCGCGCGGCCCAGGCCGCCGCGTCTTCGAGCTGCCGGACCGCCGGCTCCGGCCGGCCGAGGTCGAGGAGGGTCTGGGCGACGTCGTTGCGGTACAGGACGTTCCCCTCGTCGCCGGGGAGGGCCTGGAAGTACGGGGTTTTCGTCAACTCCACCGCCTTCTCGGCGACCGCCAAGGCTTCCTTGAGGCGGCCGGCGGCCCGGAGGGCTTCGTTCAGCTTGTGCATGCCGAACAGGGTTTCTTTGTGCTGCGGGCCGTAATTCGGGTCGGCTTCCATGAGACTCAGCGCCCGCTCCAGGTGCGGAATCCCCTCGGCCGGCTCGCCGACGCCGACGAGGCTGTCGCCCACCGCCCAGCGGATCAGGGTCTCGGACCGGTTGGTGAGGCTGGTCCGCTGGCCGATCCGCGCCGCGGCCCGGCGCATGGCCTCCCGGAGGGTTAAATCGGGGTCCACCACCTCGAGCCAGTTGGCCTGCTGGCGGACGTCGGCTTGCGACAGGATGTCCTGGTAGATGAACGAAGCGAGTTCCTGGGCGGCCAGGCGGGACTGCTCGGCGAGGTCGCGCGCCCGGCGGGCCTCGTCGCGCTCGACCTCGGCCAACTTCTCGGCGACGCCGGCCCGCTCGGCCTGTCCGACCGCTTCGAGTTGCAGGCGCTCGGCGACGAGGCGGTCCCTCTGGGCTTGGACCAGCCCGGCCGTCGTGCCGATCACCCCGGCGACCAGCGCGAACAGCACCAGGGCGACGACCGACACCGGCCCGCGGTAGCGGCGGGCGAACTTCCGTGCGCGGTAGGCGGCCGACGGCGGGGCGGCGTGGACCGGCTCCCCGCCCAGGTACCGCTCCACGTCCGCGGCCAGCGAGTTCGCGGTCTGGTACCGGCGGCTGCGGTCTTTTTCCAGCGCCCGCATCACGATCCAGTCGAGTTCCCCGCGGACCAGTCCGGCCAACTTGCGCGGCTCGGTACTCCGCGCCGCGGCGATCGCCGGTAGGGTGGCCGCGGTGCTCAACTTGGTGCTCGGCCGGGGCGGCTCCTGCTCGCGGACGACCCGCAGAATCTCCAGCAAGCCGCCCGCCGCCAGCTCCTCGCGGCCCAGCGGCGTGGCCCCGGTGAGCAGTTCGTACAGCAGCACGCCCAGCGCGTACACGTCGGTCCGGGTGTCCACGTCCAGGGCGTTGAACGTGGCCTGCTCGGGACTCATGTACTCGGGCGTGCCGATGACCGACCCGAACCCGGTCATCAGCGTGCGGTCGGTGAGCGGCTGGCCGGCCGCCTTGGCCACGCCGAAGTCGATGACCTTGGGCACCGGCTTGTCGTCGTACCGGGCGACGAGCACGTTGCCCGGCTTCAAGTCGCGGTGGATGATCCCTTTCTGGTGGGCGTGCTGGACCGCCTGGCAGACCGGGACGAAGAGTTCGAGCCGCTCGCGCGGGGTCAGTTTGTGCTCGTCGCAGTACCGGGTGATCGGCACCCCTTTGACGAGTTCCATGACGAAGAACGGCCGGCCGCGGTCGGTCGCCCCGGCGTCCAGCACGCGGGCGATGTTCGGGTGGTCCATCAGGGCGAGGGCCTGCCGCTCGGCCTCGAAGCGGGCCAGGACCTGGCGGCTGTCCATGCCCGGCTTGATGAGCTTGACGGCGACCGGCCGGCGGACCGGTTCGGTCTGCTGCGCCATCCAGACGCTGCCCATGCCGCCCTCGCCGAGAGGCTCGACGAGCTTGTACCGGCCGCCGACGACCGTGCCCGCCCCCTCCCGCGGGGCCGGGCCGGGGGCCGGGGTCGTCCGCCGCAGGTCGGCGACGAGGTGGGGTTCGTCGGCGTCGAGGTCTTCCAGCGCGGCCTCGCACCGCGCGCACCCTTCGACGTGGGCGGCGACGGCGTCGGCGGCCGGGTCCGCCAGACTCCCCTGGTGGAAGGCGGTCAACGTCGTCGCGGGCGGGCAGTCGGGGGTGGGCATGGGTGGCGGCGGGTTGAAGTGGTGAAAGTAGTCGTTATACCATCCATCCCAGGCGTGTGACACCATCTTTCCCGAGTCCGTACATGTCGGCCGACGATCCGGACGCCCGCACCTCCCTGACACTGCTCGGCCGGCTGCGCGGCGACGACCCGGACGCCTGGTCCCGACTCGTCTACCTGTACGGCCCACTGGTGCGAGCGTGGGCGGCGCGGCGCGGCGTCGTCGGGGCGGACGCCGAAGACGTTTCGCAGGAGGTGTTCCGGGCGGTCGCCGGGGGGCTGGCCGGGTTCCGCCGGGACCGCCCGACGGACACCTTCCGCGGCTGGCTGCACGGCATCACCCGGCACGCCCTGCTGCACCACTACCGCCGCGCCGGCCGCGAGCCGCGGGCCGCGGGCGGGACCGACTTCCGCGAGCGGATGGACGCCGTCCCCGACCCGGCCGCGGACGGCGAAATCGGGCCGGACTCGGCCGACGATTCGACCGCCCTGTACCGCCGCGGGCTGGAGTTGGTGAAGGGCGAGTTCGAGGGCCGGACGTGGGAAATGTTCTGGCGGCACGTCGTGGACGGCCGCACCCCGGCCGACGTGGCGGCCGACGCGGGCGTGACCGCGGCCGCCGTCCGCCAGGCCAAGTCCCGCGTCCTCCGCCGGCTGCGCGAGGAACTCGGGGACGTGATCGAGTAGCGCCGCGCGGCGTCCGCGGCAAGTTTTTCAGATCGTGTCACAGCCCCGGGATGAGGTTGAGTGTCACCGTGCGGTCGGGCCTCCCCCGAGCCCGCGTGCCGGCCCTCACCCGGAGCATTCTCGTGAACCTGACCCGCCGTCTCGCCCGCCGCCCCGGGAACCCACTCCAGGTCGAGCAGCTCGAAGCCCGCGAGGTGCCGGCCGGCGGACTGTCGGCCTCGGCGATCACCGGCGGCGTCCGCCTGAACCTCGGCGGCCAGCCGGTCGATTTCCTCGGCGACACGGCCCAGGACGCGACCCGGCTGACGAACTTCTTCGTGGCCGCCGCCGACGGGGCCGCCGGCACGACGGCCGTGTCCGGCAACTTCACCGCCGGCGGGCGGACCGTGGCCGGGGCGTTCGGCCTGTCGGAATTCGGCGCGCTCACCGGAGTCGCGGTGGTCGCGGCGGACGCGACGGTGCGGCTCGGCGGGGCGGTCGGCGTCCAACTCGCCGACGCCGACGGCGCGTTCGCGTTCCTCGCCGGCGGCGTGGCCGGGGCGGTCACGGCCGAGGACGCGACCGACGGCGTCGGGGCGTCCGTCGTCGGCCTGCCCGGGGTGCTCCTCGACACGGCCGGCGGACTGCGGCTCGACTTCAACACGGTCGCCGGGCCGGTCAACAAGTCCGTGAACACGCCGAACGGCCCGGTCGCGGTCCAGTTCCCCGCCGCCCAGGCCGCCCGCATTGTCGGGCCGGCCGAGTTCCGCGTCGAGACGACGGCCGGCAAGGCGGTCGTCCGCGTGGCCGGCGATTACGCCCTGACCGAGGTGGCCGGCGGATTGGCCGTGGCCGGCACGAACGTCGGGGCCGAACTGTACGCCAACGGCACCCGCGCCTTGTTGCTCGGCAGCGCGACCGCCGCGTTCACACTGACCGCGGCCGACGGCTTCAAGCTGACGCCGAGTACGTTCACCGTCGGCGACTTCTCGATCAACCCGCTCGGGTCGCCGTTCCAGCCGGGGGCGGAACTCTTCCCCGCCGCGAAGCTGGCCAAGGACGCCAAGCTCGGACCGCTCGAATTGAAGGGGGCCGGACTGGTCCTGTCGGCGCTGCAACTCGGGCCGACCGGCGTGTCGATCATGGCCGGCCTCGGGGCCGACACGGCGACCCTGGCGTTCCAAAAGGCCGGGGCGACCGGGGCCGAACCGGGCGACCCGGTGAAGATGGACGCGACGGCCCTGGCCGGCACGTTCGAGCTGGCCGGGCCGATCAACGCGGGCACCGGCAAGGTGATCGGGTTTACCGCGTCCGGCAAGTTTGCCGTGACCGCCGACACCTTTACGTTCGCCGTGCCGAACGTGCTGACCGCCGCGGCGACGATGCTGGCGATCACCTACGACCCCGCGGCGACCGGCCCGCAACAACTCATCTCGGCCGACACGGTCGCCGTCGAAGTGCCGAAGCTCGGCCTGACCGGGACGTTCGACCCGACCGACGCGACCCCCGGCCTGGTGATCCGCACCGACGGCTTCGCCTTCGGCGTCGGCACCCTCACCGCCGTCGGCGTCAAGACCGTCGGCCCGATCAGCGTGACCGACCCGTTCGTCCGGCTGACCGACTTCAACTTCGCCACCGCGACCGGCCTGCACGTCGGCGAGTTCGCCGTCGGGGCGGCGTCGGTCGCCTTGACCGGCACCAAGTTCACCGCGACCGGGGCGACCGTCGCCGCCGCGGTCGGCTTCGGCAGCACCGGCCGCGTCGAGAGCGTGGCGATCACGGCCGGGACGCTCGACGTGAGCATCGGCGGGCTGGTCACGCTGGCCGGCACCGACGTGGCCCTGTTCCCCCTGGCGACCGGGACCGCCACCCTGTTCTCGTTCGGGTCGGCGGCCGCGACGCTGTCCGTCGCCGGGGCCACGCTGACCGGGTCGGCCGGCGCGTTCAGCGTCGCCGCGAACAAGGAAATCATCGGGCCGGCGACCCTGGCCATCGGCGTGACCTTCGGGTCGGACACCGCGGGCAAGTTGAAGTGGCCGTCGTTCCTGCCGGTCCAACTCCAGTCGGTCACGGTCACCTTCCCCGAGTTCGCGGCCGACCCGCGGCACTTCACCATCGACCTGTCCGCGACCATCAACGGGAAGATCGGCCCGGTCGGCGTCTCCGGGAGCGTCAAGAACCTGAGCATCGACCCGTACCGGTTGCGCGACAACCGCAACCCGATCGTCGGCCTGACCGACTTCGCGGTCAGCGCCACCGGCAAGCTGTTCGGCGGCGAGATCAGCGGGGGCATCGTCGGCGGGATCGTCAAGCGCGACGTGGAGGGGAACGTCCTGCCCGACGGCGCGACCGCCTTCAACGACACCGTGTTCTACGCCGGGGTGGACGGCAAGTTCAGCTTCTCGACGCTCGGCGGGGTCGGCGTGAAGATCGGCTTCAGCGAAAAGGGCCTGCTCCAGGCGTACTTCAGCGCCAGCGTCCCCGGCGGCATCCTGCTCGACCCGCAGACCGGCCTGGCGATCAACGACTTCCGCGGCGGCGTCACGTTCAACGCCACCCCGTTGCCGGTCGTGGACGACCCCGACGAGTTGAACGCCCCGATCTTCACCCCGACCTCCCGGCTGACCACCGCGCAGTGGCAGGAGCAGCTCAAGCAGGCCGTCGTCAACCAGGTCTCCGGCGGGAGCCGCGTGTTCACCGTGACCGACGCGACCAAGGTGACGGCCTCCGTCGCCGAATTGAACTCGGGGGCGCTCGCCCTCGGCGGCACCCTGGCCGGCCTGTTCGCCGCCGGCAACTACACGGTGACCGACGGCGCGGCCCCGGCCACGCCCAACCCGACGACGGTGACCTCGCTGACGGCCGGCAGCCTGTGGGCGGTCCGGTACAAGGGGGCCGTTTACTACGTCGAGAAGGTCGGGGCCAAGCTCGACGTGACCCTGGCGAAGTTCGCCGTGTCGGACGCCGGCGGCACCCTGGCGGCGGCGCTGGGCAGCGGCGGCACCGTCGCCGGGTCGGTCGTGACGGCGTTCGCCGCGCACCAGGTCGCGCTCGCGCCGACGGCGGTCGTGACGGTCGTCGTCGGCGGGAGTACCCCGACGAAGTGGAAGATCGTGGACGGCGACCGCGACTACTTCGTCACCGTCCGCGGCACCGAATTGTCGGTCACGAGTTCGGGCGGCACCTACGGCGACATGGACAAGGTCGTCCGCATCGAGGCCGGGGCGACGCTGTTCAACCGGTACGCGACCGAGAACGCGTTCAAGGCCGACGTCGACATCATCATCACGACCGACGGCAAGTTCGTCATCGACGCGCTGGCGACCGTCGGCACCAAGGTGACGTTCGGCCTGAAGCTTTACGCCGACCTGTCGCCGCTGACCCAACCGGGCAACACGAACCCGCTGCAACTGGTCATGCTGGCCCAGTTCCCGGCCCCCGGTCCGGGCGCGGTCGCCGCGCCGCTGGCCACGATCAAGGGCAAGGCGAAGTTCGAATTCTTCTCCGGCGACCGCCCGGTCAATCCGACCGTGGACGCCTTCGACACCTTCCGGTTCACGATCCTGGGGTCGGCCGAGGTCGGCACCGAGCAGACGCCGAAGCTCGTCATCGCCGGCGACCCGGCCGGCACCGGGGACGACAAGTTCGCCCGCGTGATGCTGACCATCGGTACCGCCCCCGGCTCGACCAAGGTCGAGTTGGAGGTGTCCGGCAAGCTGACGATGGAGGGCGGCGCGCTCGGAAGCAAGTTCCTGTCCGCGTCGGCCGCCGAAGTGAACGTGGCCGGCAAACTCGTCTTCAAGAAGGACGACGGCTCCGCACTCCAAGTCTACGGGGCGATGGTGATCCAGTTCGCGGCCGGGCTGACCGGGCCGAAGTTCCTCGAAGACGCCGGACTCACCGCCAGCGGCGACTTCCTCCTCGGCTTCAACAGCACGAGCGTCGCCAAGACGATCGAACTCACCCTGCCCGGCCTGCCGGCCCAGACGATCGTCCTCGACGCGGCGTCGCTCGTGCTGCAAATCTCGGGCAGCCTGACCCTGGGCGGCACGAAGCTCGGCGTCGGGGCCAACCTGCAGTTCGACGGCGTCGCCGCCGTCCGCATCGCCGTGGACGTGAACCCGCCGGTCCTCGGCGAACTCGACCCGACCGTCCACGGCGACGGCGGCGTCGATATCGACGTGTTCGTCTCCGGCCGGCTGAGCCTGACCGCGACCGCCGGCAACAGCAACTTCAGCCTGTTCACTCTCGACGCGACCGGCCTGTTCGCGGCCCGGGACTTGGGACTGGAGACCCTCGCCAAGCCGCTGCCCAAGCTGGCCGCGCGGGTGGACCTCGTGGCCCAGGCCGGGCTGGCCGGCGTCTACCAGTACGCGGGGTCGGCGCAACTGCTGATGAACACCCTCGGCAGTGAGTTCGTCTACGTCATCCCGGCCCGGCTCCAGGACAAGTTGAAGGAGATCGAGGCCAAGCGGCGCGGCGTCAGCCCGGGGTCGGTCACCCTGCCGTCGCTGCCGGTGCTGTTGAACGCCGACGGCACGACCTCGGTGGCGATCCGCGTGCCGGCCGCCCCGCCGGCCTTCCACGGCGCGACCTACGCGGCCGGGCCGTACTTCCTCGTCGAGTTCGGCGACCCCGAGTCGAGCGCCTCCGGGCAGCACCTCAACGGCAAACTCGACGTGAGCCTGACCGTCCTGAACGCCTTCAAGCTGTCCGGCGACTTGCGGTTGCTCGTCTCGTCGGCCGGGTTCGAGTTGAACGTCGATGCGCAGGCGTCGATCGCCGTCTCGGGGGCCGAGGGGCTGTTCGCCGCGGAGTTGGCCGGCGTCCTCAAGATCGACGGCAACGGCCTGGTCGGCGCGCTCGGGCTGCGGGTCGCGGCCGCCCTGCCGATCAACGTCACCGGCGTGGACATCAACGGCAACCTGACCATCTACATGGGCATCAACACCACGCCGACCGCCGGCACGCTGGTGTTCCAGAACCCGAACGTGAGCGGCCAAAGTCTGGCGAGCCGGACGATCCAGCCGCAGTCGGTCGAGGTCTACGTCAAGGGCGGGCTGAAGCTCGGCGGGTTCGCCGTGGACGGCTCGTTCCGCCTGTTTGCCGGCGCGCAAGCGGTCGGGCTGGACGTGGACGCGAACCTCACCCTGTTCGACTTGAACGCCCTGTCGGTGACCGGGTCGGCGGCGATTTACTACGGCGGCCCGGTCGCCCAGCGCGGGCTGGTCATTAACGCCGCCGTGACCCTCGGCAACGGCCAGACGTTCGGCGTGCCCGGGCTGTTCGAGGTCGGCGGCACACTTCGGCTGAACGTCGATACGCGGCCGGCGACCGTGTTCGCCCAGGTGGCGATCACCAACCTCAGGGTCAGCCTGCTCGACGCGATCGAGTTCCGCGGCGCGGCCAGCGTGGTCGTTGGGCTGGACAACACCGTACCGTTCTTCCGCGTCGCGGGCAGCTTCTCGGCCGACTTGTTCGGGGCGTTCGCGGTCAACGCCGCCGGGTTCTTCGACAGCCGCGGCACCTTCGACATCGACCTGAACGGCCGACTGCGGCTCGGCACGGACGACTTCGGCATCCAGGCCGGGTTCGACCTGTTCGCCAAGAAGACGGAAGAAATCCCGCTCGACTTCGGCGGCAGTGGGTACGGCCGCGTCCGGGCCTTCGGCATCACCCTCGCGGGGGCCGGCATCGGCGTCGAGTACGACGGCCCGACCGAGGGCGGCACTGGTAAGGTGACCGGCCACGCGTCCGTCACCGTCATCGGCATCACCAAGAACGTCGATATCGTTTTGGGGTACATCATGCTCGGGCCGTTGGCCGACCCGCGGCTCGGCCACCGCCGCAACTCCGACGAGAACAGCCCCATCCTCGACCTGAACGTCGGGGACTTCGGGAACCTCCGCCAGGTCGGCCTGAACGAGTCGGCCGAGGCGTACCAGATCGAGTCCCTGGGGGCCGGGTCGGTCCGCGGCGAGAAGATCAAGGTCCGGGCGTTCGGCTCGGTCCAGGTGTTCGACAACATCACGTCGATCGTCGGCGACTTCGGCGGCGGCAAGGACCAGGTCCGCGTCCTGCCGACGGTCGGCACCTACCGCGCCCTCACGCTCGACCTCGCCGGCGGGGCCGGCGAAGACTTGCTCATCAACGAGTCGGCGGCCCCCGCCACACTCCGCGGCGGGCTGGGGAACGACATCCTGCTCGGCGGGTCGGGCAACGACGCGCTGTTCGGCGACGCGGGCGACGACACCCTGGCCGGCGGGGCGGGCATCGACTCCCTGTCCGGCGGGGACGACGACGACACCCTGTACTGGCAGGCCGGGGCCGGGGCCGACGCCCTGCTCGCCGGCGACGCCGGGACCGACACCCTCGCCGTGACCGGGTCCGACGCGGCCGAGACCTTCGCCCTCGGGGCGACCGCCGGCAAACTGACCGTGCAACTCACCGGCCCGACGACGGAGGCGGTTTCCGCGACCGTCGAGCGCGTCCGGGTGGACGGCCGCGGCGGGGCCGACACGGTCACCGTCCCGGCCGGGGTGCTCGCCGGAGTCGGCGTGACGCAGATCGATCTCGACCTCAGCCGCACCCCGGTCGCGCCGACGGGCACCAAGAACGCCTACGCCGTCGGCTTCCAGGACGACGGCTCGGCCGACACCGTGATCGTCACCGGCACGAGCGGGAACGACACCTTCGCCATCGACGCCGTCCTCGACGCCGCGGCCGGCGACCGCGTGCGGATGGTCGGGGCCGGCGTCACCGTCAACCTGATCGAGCCGGGGGCCGCGACCGACGTCCTGCGCGTCAACGCCGGGGCCGGCAACGACGCCTTCACCGTGGCCGGGCCGAACAACGGGTCGGCGTCGTTCGCCGGCAAGCGGGTCAAGATTCAACTCTTCGGCGAGGAGAACGACGACACCTTCCGCCTGCCCGTCGGCGGGGCCGACTTCGACGGCGGGACCGGGAGCAACAAGGCCGCGTTCACCGTCGCCGCCGGCGACCCCGCCGCCCTGACGTTGACCGCGACCGCCGCCACGGCCGGCAGCGGCGTCTCGTCGGCCTACGCCAACCTGGTCGAAGTCGGCGTCGAGGCGTCCGCCGCGGTCGCCCTGGCCGTGCAGCAGACGCACGCCGCGGCGACCCGCCTGGCGTTCACCGCCCCGGGCAGCACCGTCGCCGTCGCCGGCACGGGCGGCCCGCTGGCCATCACCTCGACCGGCGGCACGTCCGTCACCCTGGCCGGGACCGGGGCCGGCAAGGCGACGGTCTTCACCGGGACGGCCCTCGGCGGGGACGCACTCACCGTCGGCACCGGGCTGCTGTCCGCCGTCGCCGGGTCCGTGGCCGCGACCAACGTCGATGCCGTGATTTACAACGACGCCCTCGACGGCCCGAACCGCACGCTGAGCCTGACCGGCGGCAACCTCACCGGGACCGGCCTGGGCGGGGCGTTGACGCACGTAAACCCTCGGTCCCTCGAACTGCGGCTGGGCCAGGGCAACGACACGGCCAACGTCACGGTCGGGGCGTACAAGGTCCGCGTCGCCGACGCCGGCGGGACCGACACGGTCAACGCCACCTTGATCGGCAACGCCGCCGTTACCCCGCTCGACTTGACGGCCGCCCTGGTCACGACGGCCGGGGTCGAGACGGTGAACTTCATCAACAGCACGAGCACGACCCCCACCGACTGGAAGCTCGACGCCGGCGTCCTTACGGCCGGCACGACGAAACTGCTCGACGCCGCGACGGCCGGCACGCTGGCCGTAACGCTGGGACAGGGCACCGGCAACACCGCCTCCGTCCTGCGGGTCAACCAGGCCACGACCCTCACCGCCCGCGGGACGACGCTCGTGACCGTCGGCGGCCAGAGCGGCGCGGTCCTCGCCACGCTCGACGACGTGACCAAGTCGCTGACCCTGAACGCGAGCGGCGGCCCCAACACCCTCGCCTTCAACGACACCCTGAGCGCGCCCGGTGTCCACCGGGACCGGGCCTTCACCGCCGGCACGGTGACCGGGCCGACGCAACCGGGACTCATCGCCTACGACCCGGCCGCGTTCTCGGGCGTCTCGGTCGCCTTCGGCCCGGCCGACGACGTCGCCACCTTCGCCGACCCGGCCGGCTACACGGCCGTGACCGGCGGCACCGGCGACGACACCTTCACCGTCTCGGGCGCGGCGGGCACCACCCTCGTCGTCAGCGGCGGGGTCGGCAACGACAAGCTCACCGTCCAGACCGGGACCGGGGCCGTGAGGTTCAACGGCGGCACGGAGTCGGACGCCGCGGTCTACGACGCCTCGGCGTTCGCCACGCCGCGGGTCGGCACGTTCAACAACGCAACGGTCGCCGTCACCGGCCTGCCGACGCTAACCCTCGGCGACGGCACCGCGGTCGAACAACTGACCGTCAAGCTCGGCGGCGGCAACGACGCCTTCGGGATCGACACGAAGTCGTACACCGGGGCCTTCGCCCTCGCGGCCGGCGGCGGCGACGACACGGTCACGGTCACCAACGTACCGGGCACCGGCAGCTACGGGCTGGACGGCCAGACCGGGTTCGACACGGTCGTCCTGGTCGTCCAATCCAGTCCGGTCGTGGACCAATTCAAGGTCGTCGCGCCGACGGCCGAGGTGCTCGTCGTCGATAACACTCGGAACAGCGCCCCGGTCGCCTGGCGGACCCAGGGGACGCAGGTCACGGGCAACGGCAAGTCCGTCATCGACTCGCAGGGGTCCGACCGCGTCGAGTTCCGGGGCGGGTCGGCCAACTCCGACGCCGTCACCGTCGCCGGGACCGAGGCCGGCCCGCTCGACGCCGAAGTCAACGGGGACGGCGTCACGACCTTCGAGGGGCTTCAAGTCCTGGTGCCCAACGGCACCGCCGTGAACGCGCTGGGCGTTCTGGCCGCCGCGGACGGGCTGAACGGGGCGCGGTCGGTGGCCACGACGGCGGACGGCCAGTGGGTCTACGTCGCCGGCACCGGCGAGGCGGCCGGGATCGCCGTGGTCCGCCGGATCGCGGCCGGGAATGCGTTCACGTCGTACGGGACCTTCGCACTGCCGAACGGCCGGACGCCGACGGCCGTCGCGGTCGCCGCGGCCGGCGGCAGCGAGTACCTGTACGCCGCCGCGTTCACGTCCGCACTCCTCCTCGACCTGTACACCTACCGCATTGACGGGTTGACCGGCGGGCTGACGCTGATCGACACCCGCTCCGGGTCGTCGTCCGGCACGGCCGCCACGCTGGTCGTCGCCCCGGACGGCAAGAGCCTTTCCGTCGCGGAAGACCCGTCGAGCAACCGCCAATTGTGGACGTACTCGCGGAGTACGACCACCGGGTTGCTCGCTTACAACCAGCGGCTCAATTCCGGTCAGGGCGTCCCCGCCACCGGCGGCGCGCCGGTCGTCAGCCCCGACGGCACCGCCGCCTACCTGCCCGACGCGACCAACGGCCGAGTGAGCCTGTACGCCCGCAACACCACGACGGGGGCGTTGACGTATCAGGCCCCCAACACGCTGGCCGTCGCCGCCGGGGAGCAAGTTCAGGTCGCCGACGGCCTGCTGCTCGTCTACAACCCGACGGCCAAGACGATCACCTACTACGCCCTCTCCTCCGCCGCGAACGGGTCCCGGCCGACGCGGGTCGCCGGGACGATCACCGGAGTCTCCGGCGGGTACGTCCCGGCCGGCACCACCGGGCTGAAGTACCGGACCTTCGACTACGACCCGGCCGACGGCGTCCTCGCGGTTCTGACGAAGGACCCGACTGGCCCCGGCACGCAGACCCAGATCAAGACGTACAAGCTCACGGGGACGACGTTCGCCGCCGTCGCGACGGTCAACACCTCCGGCCGGTCTTACACGGAGATCGTCCACCGCCACGGGAAAATCGGCGTCGTCGCCGCGTACCAGTCGTCCGGGAGCACCTCGTCGTTCGGCCAGTTCGACCTCTACTCCGTGGCCGCGGACGGCACCCTCGGGGTGCGCGTCAGCAACAACTGGGAGTTCCAGACGACGGACGGCGGGAGTGGCCAGCCGGTCGCCGTGCCGACGATCGCCGTGACGGCGTCCCGGTACAACGCCGACCTGACCGCCGGGGGGGGCGGCATCAGCGACGTGTTCGTCGTCGCCCTCGGGACGGCACTCAGCGGCCAGAACGACGCCCCGCCCGCCCCGTTCCGCATCTTCGACACGGCCGGCGCGGTGGTCAACTCCCAGGTCACCTACTCCGGCCTGCCGCTGGCCGTCGCCGCCCTGCCGACGGGCAAAACCGTCTGGTCGATCGACCGCTTCGGCAGTGTGCGGATGCTCACCGCGACCGAACTCCGCCCGTACGACGTGTCGAGTTCGGACCGGAACCACTTCCCGCAGAACTCGTTCGCCCTGACCGGCAGCCTGGCCGGGGTCGATCGGGTCATCTTGTCCCCGGACGGGAAGTACGTCTACCTGATCGACACGGCCGCCGGTGGGAGCGTCTTCCGCGCGCTGTTGCAAGACACTTACGACGCCGGCATCGGCCAAATCCCCGGCCCCGACGGCCTGACCTGGCTGGACGGCGGCTTCACCGAGGTGACCGACGCCCAGGTCGGCCTGAACGCCGGCGACCTGGCGTTCGCCACCGGCAAGGTCTACGCGGTCGGCCCGGACGACGCCAAGGTCGTCATCCTGACCCCGAACCTGGTGCTCAACAACACGCCGATTTTCCTCGGCGCGGTGACGGTGACCAACGGCGACACCTGGGACGCCGGCAAGGTCGGCTTGCCGGCCGGGGCGACCCCGACCCGGCTCGAAATCAGCGACGACGGCACCCGCCTGAACATCGCCGACGCGGCCCACAACACCCTGGTGAGGGTCCGCGTCGTCCCAGGCGAAGGCTTCACCGTCGAGGACACCGCCGCCGGCGTGACCGCGGTCACGGCCCTGCTGCGGTCGGGCAACACGCTGTTCGTCGCCTCGGCCCCGACCGGCGGCGCACTGAGTCGCGTCAGCCGCTACTCGATCGCGGGCAACACCCTGACGTTCAGCGACTCGCTGGCCGACGCCGAAGCCCCGGACACGATCGGCCTGGCCGGCGTGCAGTCCCTGGCGTTCGTCGGTGGTACCCTGTTCGCGGCCGGGGCGACCGACAACGCGGTCGTCGCCATCCCGCTCATCGGCGGGGAACTGCCGACCGTCGGCGGCACCCGCACCGTCCGCGACGGCGACCTCTCCCCCCGGCCGCTGACGACCGTCTCGGCCGGGACGACCAGCCCGACCGGCCGGTACTGGTACGGCGTGTCGGCGGCCGACGACGCCTTCGTCGTCTACGACACCCAGACCGGCACTTCCATCGGCTTCCTCGACGGCGTCGGCGGGGCGACCGGTCTCGACGGCGTGGCCTTCGTCGCCTCGGCCGCGTCCGGCGGCAGTGACTACGTTTTCGCCCTGTCGCCGCTCGAAGGCAAGCTGACCGTCTTCCTGCGGCCGGCGACCGGCACGACGACCGTCGTGGGGACGTATGCCCTGACCGAGTTCACCGGCGCGACTGGGATGGCCTACGACGCCGCCCAGGGCCGCCTGTACGTCCTCTCCGGCGGCAACCTGTTCACGTACTCCTTGTTCGGGGCCGAGACGCCGACGCTGGCGCTGACGACCGCCGTACTCGGGGCCACGTCCGTCTTCACGGCTCAGGGTCGGGTCTACGTCGGCTACGCCGGGACCGGGGTCGTCCAGCAGTACGGGTCCTTCCCGAACGCCGTGCAGTTCACCCTCGCCGGCCGCACCAACGTCTCGGCCGTGACGGCCACGCCGACGCAACTCTTCGTCGCCGGGGCCGACGGCAACCTGTGGGTCTTCGCCCGCAACGGCGACGCCACCCCGACGCTGTTGCAGTCCTTCGCCAACGGGGTCCGCGGGGTCCGCGGGCTGCTCGGGGCGACCGACATCGCCGTCAGCAGTGACGGCCGGTTCGTCTTCGTCTCCGGCAAGACCGACGGCGCGGTCGCCGTGTTCGGCCTGGTCGGCACGGAGTTCCGCTTCGCCCAACTGGTCCGCGACGGCCGGGCCGGCGCGTCCGGGATCGCCGCTCCCATCGGACTGGCCCTACACGGCACGACCCTCACGGTCACGTCGGCCGCGGGGACGGTCGGGGCCGGCGGCTTCGCCCGCTTCACCCTCCCGGACATCGCAGTCAACGCCCAGCCGATCCGCCTCGAAACCCGCTTCACCGGCGTCGAGACCTTCGCCCTCAATACCGGCTCCCAGGACGACACCGTGCGGGTGACGGTCGCCCCGACTACGGCCGTGCGGACGGTCACGATTGACACCGGGGCGGGGGCCGACACGGTCGCCCTGTCCGACCTCGGGCCGGACTCGCCCGGCGGCTTCACGGTGATCCTCGGCGGCGGCAACGACACCGCGACCGTCAACCAGACCGTCGCCCGGCCGAACGCCCGCGACCTGACCCTGACGACCGGCACCGGCACCGACGCCGTGTCGATCCTGGCCCTCGGGGCCGGGACGGCGGCGACCGTCAACGTGAACGCCGGCGGGGTCGAAATCGAAACCGTGCGGGTCCGCGGGGTCGGCCTGGCTGCCCTCGCCACGCTGGCCGTGAACGGCGACGTGGTGACCAGGTCCGGGGCGACCTTCGCCGGCGACGCCCTCTTCTACGACCCCAGCGACGGCTCCGCGTCGGTCACCCCGGCGGGGGCCGGGACCACGGGGAGCGTGACGTTGCCCGGCTTCGGGCCGACGACGTTCACCGGGTTGAACAAGACCGGAGCGAACCAGCAGGTGTTCCTCCAGGCCCCGCCGCGGCCGGTCGTCGCGGCCGCCCCCACCACGATCAACGAGGGCGACGGCGTCACGCTGAGCGCGACCGACGCGGCCGGGCTGGCCGGGGTCACCTTCGCCTGGGACTTGAACGGCGACGGGCTGTTCGACGACGCCACCGGGGCGACCGTGGCGCTCACCTGGTTGCAGCTCAAGAGCCTCGGCATCGACGACGACGGGGCGTACCCGGTCGCCGTCCGGGCGACCACCAGCCAGAACGCGCAGGCCTTCGGCGGCCAGTCGTTCGCGCTCTCCGGGGACGACGCGGAAACCCTGACGGTACTCAACACCGCCCCGACGGTCGGGCTGCCGCCGGCCGCGTCCAAGCTCGGGGACGTGTACCGCGTTACCCTGTCGGCGACCGGCGACCCCGGCAACGACCGGGTGACCAAGTGGACGATCAGTTGGGGCGACGGCACCCCGGCCGAGGAGTTCGGGGCCGACGCGACCTCCGCCGACCACCGGTTCGCCGCGCCGGGCGACTTCACCGTGACCGTGCGCGCGTTCGACGAGGACACGGTGACGGGGTACGCCGCCGCCGCGGTCGTCGCGGTCCGGCCGGACCGCCGCGCGGCCACACTCGACGGGCCGTACACGATCGCCGAGGGGGACGCCCTGGTCGTCGTCGCCACGCCCGTCGGCACCCCGACGCTTTACAAGTGGGACCTGACCGGGACCGCCGCCCCGGAGTTCACCACGACGGACCCGGTGCTGTCGAAGACGTGGGCCCAACTCGTCGCCGCCGGGGTCACGAACGACGGCACCTACGCCGTCCGCCTGACCGTCGAGTACACGGCCGGCACCGCGACCTACTCGACGACGCTCGACGGTGTGGCGCTCACCGTCACGAACACCGCGCCGACCGGGGTCTTGACCCTCAACACGGCGTCCGCCCCGGAGGGCAGCGCGGCCGGCGCGGTGACCGTCCGGATCGCCGGGGCCGACGACTTCTCGCCGACCGACAAGGCGAACCTGAGCGTCCGTTACGACTTCGACAACAACGGCACCTTCGACACGGCGGCGTCCACGAACTTGACCGCCGCCGTCGCCGTCCCGGCCTCGGTCCTGGCGTCCAGCGGCCCGCGCACCGTCCGCGCCCGTCTGGCCGACGACCGGGCCTTCCGCGACCTGTTCGCCACGTTCACCGTGACCGACGTGGCCCCGACGGTGACGGCCGTCCCGACCGCCGCGTCGATCTCCGAAGGCGCGACCGTCGGCCTGAGGCTGACCGCGACCGACCCGGGGAACGACGCGATCCTCGGCTGGGTCGTCAACTGGGGCGACGGGGTCGTCGAGCCGTTCGGCGGGGGCAGCCCGTTGAACGTGAGCCACCGCTACCTCGACGGCGCGCCGGGGGCCGGCACGACCTACGCGATCACCGCCACCGCCGCGACCGCCGAGGCTTCGACGACGGCCCCCACAAGCGTCATCGTCCGCGACGTGGCCCCGACGGTGACCCTGTCGAGCCTGACCCCGACCGTGACCGAGGGCGGGTCGGCCGCCTACGCCCTGACCGTCGGCGTGATCGACCCGGCCGGCCTGCTCGACCCGGTCAGCGGGTACGCCGTGGCCTGGGGCGACGGCACGATCGACACGACCACCGGGGACGTGACCGGGCTGACGCACACGTACGGCCAGGCCGGCACCTACGCCGTCAAGGTCTCGACTTTGACCAACGACGACGGCACGTTCTCCGACCCGTCGAACGCCCTGAGCGTCACGGTCGGCAACGCCGCGCCGGTGATTTCGACAACGCAACTCGTCATCCCCGCCCTCGGCCAGGAGAGCGTCAGTGTCGCCCTGTCGGCCGTCGCGTCGAGCGTGGCGACCGGCACGGAGCCGCTGACTTTCACCTGGGTTGTGACCGGGCCGAACGGCTTCGCCGCCACCCTCGGCGGCCTCGGGACGGTCGGGCTGGCCGGGCCGGGCGACCCCGCCGGGTTCCAGTACGTCGCCCGCACCGCGGCGGCGTTCACCCCGCCGGACAACGGCGACTACGTCGTCACGCTGACCGTGACCGACGACGACGGCGGTACCGCGACCGTGACCCGGACCGTGGCCGTCGCCAACCTGCCGCCGACGGTCACCGCGTTCACCGTCCCGGCGACCGGCTTCGAGGGCCAGGCGGTGTCGATGTCCGCCGCCGCGACCGACCCGGCCGGGGCCGCCGACCCGCTCACTTTCGCCTGGGCCATCGTCAACCGCACGACCGGGGCGACGGTCACCCGGGCCGGGGCGAACGTGTCGTTCACCCCGACCGGCGGGGACTACGCCGTGACCGTCACCGTGTCCGACGGCGACGGCGGGACGGCCACCGCGTCCGCGCTGTTGAGCGTGGCCGCCCTGCCGCCGGCGTTCACCGCGACCCCGACCGTGCCGGCGAACGCCAGCGAGGCCGACACAGTGACCTTCTCCGCGAACGCGACCGATCCGGGCGGCTCGCTCGTGACCTACCGGTGGCTGGTCGTGCCGCCGACCGGGCCGGCGACCGTGCTGACCGGGGCGACCCCGTCGTTCACCTTCCCGGACGACGGCGTTTACACCGTGACCGTGACCGCGACCGACGACGGCGGGTTGACCGCGACCGCCGGGCCGTTCACGACCACCGTGGCCAACTTGAACCCGACTGTGTCCGGTGTGACGGTCCCCGCGACCGGGGTCGAAGGCCAGGAGTTGACGCTGGGGGCGACCGCGGCGGACCCCGCCGGGGCCGCCGACCCGCTCGTCTACCGCTGGACCGTGACCGGGCCGGGCGGGTTCGCCCTGACCCTCGGTACCGCGGCCGCCAAGTTCACCCCGCCGGACCAGGGAACGTACACGGTTGCCCTGACGGTGACCGACGGCGACGGCGGCTCGGTGACCGGCCCGACGCGGACGATCGTCGTGGCCAACGCCGACCCGGTCGTCGGCGAATTGACCGCCCCGGTCGGCGTGAAGGAAGGCGGTACCGTCGCCCTGGAAGCCCCCGGCGTGACCGACGTGGCGGCCGACCTCGCGCACGTCGCCTACGCCTGGGCCGTCTCCGGGCCGGGCGGGTTCACCTTTACCGCCACGACGCCGAAGACTTCGTTCACCGCCCCGGACGACGGCGCGTACGCCGTCACCCTGATCGTGACCGACGGCGACGGCGGCAGTGCCGTCAAGGCGACGAGCTTCGCGGCGGCGAACGTCGCCCCGGTGCTCGCCTCGACCGTCGTCCCGGCCGCCGGGTTTGTCGGGCACGCCGTCCCGCTCGCGGCCGCCGCGACCGACGTGCCGGCCGACCCGTTGGCGTACTCCTGGACCGTGACCGGGCCGACCGGCACGGTCAATCTGAGCGGGCCGGCCGCGAGCTTCACCCCGACCGCCGCCGGCAGTTACACGGTCGCCCTGACCGTGTCCGACGGCGACGGCGGCACGGCGACCGCGTCCCGGACCGTCGTCGTCGCGGCCACGCCGATTACGATTGCGACCTTCCTCGTCCCGACGACCGGGCTTGAAGCCGGTACCGTCCGCTTGCGGGCGACGGCAACCGACGCCCTCGGCGGGCCGGTGACTTATACTTGGACTGTGACGCCGCCGGCCGCGGTCGGCCCGCCGACGACCTTGACCGGCCCCGACGTGAGCTTCGCGCCGGCGGACGACGGGGCCTTCCAGATCGTCCTCGTCGTTTCGACGCCAACCGACACCCTGACCCGGACCGCGACCGTCGCGGTGGCGAACGCCGACCCGGTGTTCACGACCGTGGTCGTGCCGGCGCGGGGGACTTACGCCGTGCCGGTCGCGTTGTCGGCCGCGGCGACCGACCCGGCCGGGGCCGCCGACCCGCTCGCGTACCACTGGACCGTGACCCGGCCGGACGGCTCGCACCTCGACTTCGACGGCTCGAACGCGGCCTTCACCCCCGACCAGTTCGGCTTCTACGGCGTCCGCGTGGACGCGACCGACGGCGACGGCGGCAAGGTCACCGTTCGCCAACTCGTGCCGGTCCTGAACGGCCTCCCGGTCGCGTCGGCCGGCGGCCCGTATTCCGTGCCCGAGGCCGGGTCGGTGCGGCTCAACGCCCTGGCCGGGTCGTCCGACCCGCTTCAACCGGCGGCCGACTTGACCTACGTTTGGGACCTCGACGGCGACGGCGTCTTCGGCGAAGCGTCCACGGCCGCCGGGGACGAGCGCGGGCCGACCCCTCTGTACCTGGCCCCGCTCGACGGCCCGGCCAGCCCGACCGTCCGGGTCCGGGTGACGAACGCCGCGAACGAGAGCAGCGTCGCGTCGGCCGTCGTGGCCGTCACCAACGTCCCCCCCGTCGTCGCCCCGCTCGTCCTGAGCGCGGCCACGGTCGCCCCCGGCGGCTCGATCACCGTCTCGGGCACGTTCACCGACCCCGGGGCCGACACGCACGAAGTCGTCGTCTCGTGGGGCGACGGCACGCCCGCGACTGTGATTCAGTTGACGCACGGCGAGCGGTCCTTCTCGGCCACGCACGTTTACCCGACCGCCCCGGCGATTGCCGCGTTCCCGGTCGGCGTCACCGTCACCGACGACGACCTCGGCGTCGGGACGGCGGCGGCGGTGGTCGATTTGAAAGCCGCGGCCGTGACGAACGTCTCGTCGGCTACGGCGAACGGCACCTACGGGACCGGCGCGGTCGTGCTCGTCTCCGTCACCTTCACGCAGATCGTCTTCGCGAGCGGGTCGCCCCGGCTGGCCTTGAACTCCGGCGGCACGGCGGTCTACCAGAGCGGCAGCGGGACCACCACCCTGACGTTCGCGTACACCGTCGGGGCCGGCCAGGCGTCCGCCGACCTGGACGCGAGTTCCGCGACCGCCCTGAGCGTCAACGGCGGGTCGGTCGTCGGCCTCGCCCTGACCCCGGCCGCGCTGGCCCTCCCGGCCCCCGGGGCGGTCGGGTCGCTCGGGGCGAACAAGAACCTCGTCATCGACGCCGTCGCCCCGACGGTGGTCGCCTACCGGGTCTTGTACGGCAACGGCCGCAGCTTCGACCTGGTCGGGTCGGACCGCGTCCGGGTGCCGTGGCAGATCACGGGGATTCAGGTCGTGTTCAGCAAGCCGATCGCGGCCGGCGGCCTCGGCAGCCTGACCGGCCTGCCGGCGACCGGGTTCACCGGCCTGGGCACGACGACCCTGACCTGGACGTTCGCGGCCGTCGGCATCGGCCGGTTCGACACGACCCTCCTCGGCACGGGCGCACTCGCCCTGACCGACGCGGCCGGCAACCGGCTCGCCGGCGGGGTCAGCGTGGACCGCACGGTCAGAGTGCTCTTCGGCGACTACAACGACGACGGAGTCGTGAACGCCGTCGATCTCGTCCGCGTCTTCCTCGCCCGGACGACCGCGTCCGTCGCCTACGACCTGTTCGCCGACCTGAACGGCGACGGGGTCGTCAACCTCGCGGACCTGCTTCTCGTCGTCGGCTCGATCGGCCACAAGCAGCCGTGATTCCCACTGCTACCCCGCGGCGGTCGCGCTGCGGGTGTTGACCCTACCCCCGATGTCAGGGAACTCGATGCTTCACACGACCCGTCCCTGGCTCCGGACCGTCCTCGCGGCCTTCGCCGTACTCCTCACCGGCCCGACCGCCGGACACGCCGGGTTCATCGTGAGCGCCGGTGCGACGACGGCCGCCGCCGGCTCGACGGGGAACTTCCTCGACGTGACCCTGACGAACACAGGCGACGCGCCGGCGACCGTCGGCGGGTTCGCGTTCGGCGTCTCGGTCGGGAGCACCGACATCGGATTCACCCGCGTCACGACGGGCACCGCCGACCCGTACCTCTTTACCGGGTACAGTCTGTTCGGCCCGGAAATCGGGAGTGCCATTTCGCCGCTCCAGGAGATCATCGCCGCGGACCTGTACGACACCCCCGGGTCGGGTTTCACGCTCGGAGCCGGGCAGTCAGTCGGGCTGGGTCGCGTGTTCTTCGACGTGCTCCCCGGTGCGACGCCGGGATCGTTCGCGGTCAACGTCACGTCATCGGCGACGAGTTTCTCCGACCCGTCCGGAACCGACATCACCGGAGAACCGGTCCTGAACCCCGGCGAGATCACGATCCTCCCGGCCGGGCCGGCCGTGCCCGCGCCGCCGACCCTGCTCCTGGCGGCGTTCGCCTGGCCGGCCGCGCTGGCCGTCGCCCGGGTCCGCCGCCGCAACGGCCACGCCGCCGACGGCCACGATCGGCCTCTCGGCGGTATCGACGAAATGCGCCCGGATTTCGTCCCGGCCCGACTCGACGGGAACGCGTGCGGAACGTCGGTCCGGTCGTCGATCCGGAGTATCAACATCTGGTCGCCCGGCGGCACGGTGTCGAGTCCACCCCGAAAACTGGACCCCGAGTAGGGCGTTGAAGAAAGCGGGAGGAATGCGAGCGTCGCGAGGGGTCCGAAGTCGGGTCGGCGGGCCGGAAGGGCACGTGTGGGCCTGGCCTGGTAAGATGCACGTCGTGGTGGAAGAGATCGAACCGGGACCGGACGATTTTCTTGTCGGAGAGCACCGCCGTGCCGAAGCCTAAGAAGACCTGGGTGTATTCGCCCGCCCGCGATCCCAAGGCCGCGGCGTCCGACGCCACGAAGGCCGAGGTCGAGCGGAAGGCGAGCGGGTTGATCGAGGCGGTGCTCAAACCGAAGCACGTCCTGCCGCCGCCGGTGGACGCCAAATTCAACTATGTCGCCGGCCTGACGACCAAGTGGCACGGCAGGTACTTTTACTTCGTCGCGACCTACGCGTGCCCCGGGCCTCGCGCGATCGCCCCGACCTTCGAGGTGAACTTCGCCCGGCTGGAACACACCCCGCTGGGTCGGTTCAACCTGGCTTACCTGCGGCACACCGGGAAGTGGCACGAACTGTTCGCCGGGCTGACACTCGACGAGTGCCTGAAGTCGGTTCGGGACGACCCCTGGTTCACGCCGTGAGGCCGAACTCACGGTCCGACGCCGCGGAGTCGCCGCTCGAGGCACAACACTTCTCGGCCCCATACCCACACTGGTCCACTCGCCCGCTGGAAGCGGCTCCGCAATCGGACTGGTCCGCAGAGGCCTTCCCATTTCGTGGAGTCGTAAGACAACACTCGCGTTGAGGATTGGCCCGCCGGAGCCGTGCGCGGCGAAGTCCCTTTTGACGGAGTGCCGATGCCTGCCACCCCGAGCGCGGACCTGCCGACGCCGGCCAGCCTGTTGGAGCGGATCCGCAACCTGGACGACGCGTCGAGTCGGAGCCGGTTCGTCGAGTTGTACACGCCGGTGTTGCTGATGTGGCTCGGCCGGTTCGGCGTCGGGGCCGACGACCGGGCCGACGTGGCGCAGAACGTGTTCGCGCAACTCGTCAAGGAACTCCCCGGGTTCCGGTACGACCCCCGGCGGCGCTTCCGCGGCTACCTGTTCGCGGTGGCCCGGAGTCGGGCGAGGCGCTGACGCCGGGGTCGTGGACGCGCGATCGGACCTGTTCAACATCGGCTACGTGCTGTACGAATTGGCGGCCGGGTTGCCGCTGGTCCGGGATCCGCGCACCGGCATGACACGATCGGGCGTTTTCACCAGGTGATGGGTCGCCGAGACTCGCAAGGTTGGCCGCCGGAGTCGGACGGCTGAATGATCGCGGGCACGCCGAATCTTCACAATGTGAACGACCGGATTCCTGTTGAGAAGAAGACGTTTGCACGACACCGGCATCGATGAACAATCCGTTGCGGCCTGCCGAGCCAAGTCATCCGGTTCGACGATGTCACCGGCCAGCCGGGCCAGGTCATCCGGTCCGACGGCGTCACCCGACTGTTGATCGACCCGACGGCTTCGCAGGTGCCAGGTGTCGAAACTGTCGTGGTCACGCCCGCGCCGTTCGTGGACCCGGGCAAGTCCGGCGTCGTCGCCGTCACCAAATTGAACGCGGACGGCTCGGTCGATGCCCGCTACGGCACCAACGGCACCGCGATGATCCAAACCGACCTCACGCTGTCTTCCCTGAGTACGCTCGCACCCGCCGGCCGCGCGCTGTCCGACGGTTCGCTCATCCTCTCCGGCGTCTCGACGGTACTCCGGGACGGTCAGAGCTTCAACGCGCCGTACGTCCTCAAGGTCACGCCGCAAGGCGCACTCGACGCGGCCTACGGCAGCAACGGGCAAGCCGCCTTCCCGGCGATCGACGGCATCACCGGCAAGCAACTGAGCACCAGTCTGAACCGCCTCGGCGGGGACGCGGCCGAGGTCCGCTTTTCGTCGGTCAAGTCGTCCTCGGCGTTCGAGCCGCAGGCCGACGGGTCGGTCGTCGGCGTGGTCGCCGGGGAAACGTCCGGGAAGGCCTACGTCGTCCGCATCGGCACGGACGGCAAGCCGGATCCGACCTTCGGCAAGGGCGGTCTGGTGCCGATCGCGTCGAACTACTTCCTTTCGGTCGATCGGTCGAGTTTCGCCGGAATTGACGTGCTGCCCGCGACCGGCGGCGGCTACTACCTGGCCGGCAGCACGGCCGCGGGGTTCGTCGTCCAGAAGCTCACGGCGGCGGGCGACGTGGACGTCTCGTTCGGCCGCGCCGGCATCGCCGTCCTGGACGCACCGTTCGCCGTCCCGGACATCACGTGCTCCGCTCGACCTTCACCCGGTTCGACCTCAAGGCCGCGACGCCCGCGGTGCCCCCCGCCCCGAAGCCGGTCGACACCTCGGCGACCAACGCGATCACCGAACAACTGACCGGCAGCGATGTCGGCGAAGTCCGCTTCGATCTCAACGGGGACGGCAAGGCCGAAAACGTCCGCTACGAGCGGGCGAAGACCGGCGGCACCACCAGCCGCTTCGGCATCGTGGACGGCGCGACCGGGGCCGAACTGGCCAACAACGTCCGACCGTTCGAGGCCGCCTACGTCGGCGGGCTGAACGTCACCGGCGGAGACATCGACGGGGACGGCATCGCGGAGTTGATCGTCGCCCCGGACGCGGGCGGCGCGGCCCGCATCCAAATCTTCAAGCTGACGAACGGAAAGCTCGTCCTGTCCGACAACTTCTTCGCCATCGACGACCCCGCCTTCCGCGGCGGTGCCCGCGTCGCGGCGGCCGACCTGAACGGCGACGGCAAGGCCGATCTGGTCGTTTCCGCCGGCCCCGGCGGCGGCCCGCGCGTGGCGATCTACGACGGTGCCGATCTCGCCGCCGGCAAGGGCAAGCCCCGCAAGCTGCAGGCCGACTTCTTCGCCTACACCGCCGAAAGCGACCTGAACCTCCGCAACGGCGTGTCGGTCGCGGTGAATGACGTCAACGGGGACGGCGTCGCCGATCTGTTCGTCGGGGCGGGCGTCGGCGGTGCCCCGCGACTGACGATCCTCGACGGGAAGAAACTCGGCACGCAGGGAATCGCCGCCGCCCGCCGGGCTCCACTCGCCGACACGTTCCTCGGCGACGACAGTACCAGCCGGGACGGCGTCTTGTTCCTCGCCAAGCCGAAGCCCGGTCTTCCCGGGAACGATGTCGTCGTCGTCAGCCGCAGCACCGGCGGACAATTCCTGAACGGCAAGACCGATCCGTTGCTCTAGGTGGCCGACCTGCGGGCGGCGCTCGAACGCGATCTTCCCGGGGACATGGTCCCGAGCGCGTTCGGCCGCGGGGTCGTGCTCGGGCCGGGCTTTCTCGCAAGTGGTCGATCCGGACATGATCGCGCTGGGCGACGGGGCCACGGTCAGCGCCGACTTCCAGGCCCACACGTTCGAGGACCGGGTGCTGAAAATCGACCGCCTCCGCGTCGGCAGTGGCGCGACCGTCGGGGCGCACGCGGTCGTCTTCTACGGTGCCGGCGTCGGCGACCGGGCTTGTGTCGCGCCGCACGCCGTCGTGATGAAGGGCGAAGTCCTGGCCGCCGACGGCCGGTACGCCGGGTGCCCGACCGCACCCGTGGCCGAGGGCGCGAGCGCCTCGACTTCGCGCGGCCTGGATTGAGCCGTTGCCGAAGTCGGACGCGCGTTCCGACCCGCCGCACGCCGTGCGGCCGTCAGCGCTGGGGCGGGGTCGGCGGCTCGGTTTCTTCCACGCGCAAGGCGAGGACGACCCGGGTGTCGCTGGTCCACCGGCCGGCGTTCTCGCCGCGCTGGGTCGCCCGGATCGTCACCCCGTCGAACGTCCCCTGCGTGCGGTACGTCATCTCCTTGATGCGCGTCGAGCGCTCGACCCACGCGATCCCCGCCGGGGTGATTTCGCCCTCGACCTTGTGCTCGTTGCGGCCGGACCCGTTGTCGAACACGTGCCCGGCGAACGCGGCCCCCGTGCGGGTGACGACGTGCATCTCGAAGGCGACGGTGATCGGCGAGTACATGCCCTTGGTGTACGTGCGGGTGCCCAACCAGACGCTCCCGACGACCAGGGCGTCGCCCAACTCGACCCGGGCGGGCGTCGGGATCGCGTCGTCAACCGGCCCGCCGACCGCGGCGACCGCGGCGGTGGTGGTGGCGTCGCGGGGTCGGGTCTCGAACACGCCGGCGGCCGCGACCCCGGCGACCCCGGTGGCCAGGAGGAGGGACGCGGCCGCGAGTCGCCGGCGGGACCACCGGCCGGCGGTCGGGCGGCGCGGCGCGGGGTCGGGCGACGGCGACGGCGCGAGGAACGGCGCGAGCGCCCGGGCGACTGCGGCCGGCTCCGGGTAGCGGCGGGCGGGGTCTTTGGCCATCATCCGCGCGACGACGGCGGCCAGCCCGGCCGGCACGCCGTCCCGGACGAGGTTGACCGGCGTGGCGTCCGTCTCCAGGTGGTGCCGCAGCACCTCGAACTGACTGCCGCCCCGGAACGGCGGGCCGCCGGTCAGGAGGTAGTAGAGCGTACACCCGAGGCTGTACACGTCCGCGCGGGTGTCGGCCCCGGCCGCGTTCAGAATCTGCTCCGGGGCGATGAACCCGGGCGTGCCCAGGACCTGGCCGGTGCCGGTCAGGTCGCGGTCCGCCGGCCCGCCCGCGGTCGCCTTGGCCAGCCCGAAGTCGAGCACCTTGACGACCGGCCGACCGCCCTCGGTGCCGAGGATCAAGTTGCCCGGCTTGACGTCCCGGTGGACCATCCCGCACTCGTGGGCGTGCTGCAAGCCGAGTGCCGCCTGGTACGCGTACAGGGCCGCCACCGGCGGGGCGACCGGCCCGGTCCGGCGGCACAGTTCGGCCAGGTCTTCGCCCGGCACGTACTCCATGCTCAGCACCAGCAAGTCGCCGATGCGTTTGGCGTCGTAGGCGGCGACGACGTGCGGGTGTCGGAGCTTGGCCGCGGCGCGGATTTCTTGCAAGAAGCGGTCGGCCGCCTGGGCGTACTCGCCGGTCGCGCGGTGGACGACCTTGAGCACCTCCTCGCGCTCCATCAGGGCGTTCCACGCCAAATAGACGACGCCCATGCCGCCCCGGCCCAACTGCCGCAGCCCCGAATACTGCGTCAAACTCGCCAGTTCCGGCGGCACGTCCCCGGCCGACGGGGTCGGCGCGAACGCCGACAGGGCCTTCGAGGGTTCCGGCGTGCCGTCGGGGTTGGCCGCCGCCCTCATGCGGCCGACGAAGCTGTCCGCCGGGGTCGCCGCCACCCGCCGGCGGCAGCCGGCACAGGACTCGAGGTGGTCGTGGACGGTCGCGGCCCGGCCGTCGTCGAGCGTGCCCAGGCCGTAGCCGGCGAGTAAGTCGTCCGACGGGTGGGGGGCGGTGGTCATGGCCGGGTCCAGTTCGAGTCGGCGGGCGGGGGGCGCGAACGTCACGCGGACAAGGGTCAGTCGAGCAGTCCGCCCGCCTCTTCGCGCAGCCGCCGGAACACCCGGGACTTCGCCTGAAGGACCGACGCCTCGGACATCCCGCACTCGGCGGCGACTTCGGCGACCGGCCGGCCGTCGAGGGCGAACCCGCGGAACGCGGCCCAGGTCGCCGACGCGAAGTCCGGGCGGACGACGTCGACGAGGCGCTCGAAGACGAACGCGTCGTGGTCGGCGTCCCACTGCCGGGCCAGGGCACTGCGGGGGTCTTCGAGGCGGGCCAGGAAGTCGGCGTCGGCCGTCGGAATCGGCCGCCCCCCGGACTTCCGCCGCCAGTTGCGGACCTGGTTCACCGTCACCTGCCGCAGCCACGCGCGGAACGACCCGTCCCGCCACCGGTCGAACCCCGGCAGCTTGCGGAAGACGACGGTGAAGACTTCCTGAACGAGGTCGTCGGTCTCGTCCGCGGGGACGGACGCCCGGACCAACTGGCGGCGGATCCAGGGCGCGTAAATCTCGTGCAGCCGGTGCCAGTCGGGTTTGGCCGGCTCCGGCCGGCGGAGTCGATCCAGGAGGCTGGCCGAAGTCGTGTCCATGCCACGCCGCTTTCAGTCGGGTTGATGAAAGTACGTATGTGATGGCGTAGCTTACGACGAGGTGCTGTCGTGTCCAGCCCCGCCGCCGCCGGTACGCCCCAACTTTCTCGCCGGCGTGCGCACGATTCGTGTCAGCGCCCGGCAATTTCCGACATTTCCCTGTGGAACAAAATTTCCGACCGGGCATTGCCCGAAGGTCCGTTTCCACGCACGACCGAGGTTCCGATGGCCCGCCGCCGCCCGACCCGTAAGAACTCGCCGTCCCCCTTCCGCCCGTCAATCGAAGCCCTCGAAGCCCGGGACGTGCCGGCCACGATCACGTGGGATGTCGCCGGTCACGCCACCGGCGGCGACTGGAGCGTCGGCGCGAACTGGGTCGGCGGTACCGCCCCGACGGCGGCCGACGACGCGGTCATCACCCTGACGAAGGCCGGCACGGTCGGGTACAACTTGAGCACGCCGACCGGAGTGGGGAGCATCACGACCAGCTCGTTCACGACGTTCAACGTGAACAAGGGGACGGTGACGGTCGCGGCCAGCGGCTCGACGGGTTTTCTCAGCGGCTCGGTCAACGTGGCGAGCGGCGCAACGCTGGAAGTGAATGCGGGGGCGAAGGTTCAACTCAACCCGGCGGCGGTCGTCAACGTGGGCGGGATTCTGTCCGTGGACAGCCCGGCGAGTTTCGTCGTCCGGTACGGGGACTACACGAACGTGAACGTGACGAGCGGCGGGCTGTTGAAGGTGAACAACGCGAGCTTCACGACGGTCGGCAGCCCGAGCTACGCGAACAAGATCGTGATCGGCAGCGGGGGGAACTTCAAGAGCACCAACTCGACGTTCGCCTGGGACGCCGTGACGCTCGACGCGAACGCCACAGTTTCGGTCGGGGACGTCACGACTTCGGCGTTCGACACCACGGTGACGACCCCCGTCAAGTTCGAGCCGGTCTTCGTGGGCAACAAGCGATTCCGGGACGTGCTGCTCACGGGCACGACCGTCCAGTCGGTCTTGACCTTGGACCCACTGGGGATCGACGCCAGCCAACAGCGGTACGTGTTCCCGCAGGGGACGTTCACGGTCGCCGCGGGCACCGCCATGAACTTCACCGCGGGCACGAAGGTGTTCTTTCAGCCGGCGGCGGTGGTGAACGTGGGCGGGATTCTGTCGGTGGAGAGCCCGGCGAGCGTCGTCGTCCGGTACGGGGACTACACGAACGTGAACGTGACGAGC
>JANYHV010000311.1 GCA_025362195.1 Fimbriiglobus sp.
GTCGAGCACGGGATCGGGAAGATGAAGATCTGGCGGATCGCGGCGGAGCGGTACCGGAACCCGCGGCGGCGGCACACGCTGATGTTCAAGAACGTGGCGGGGCTGCACAACCGGATGTTCGCCGAGTGAGCCGAGGGACGAACCGCTGTGACCGCACGACCACAGCCGAAACGACCCCAGTCCTATTGCGCAGCAGGTCTATTCCCCATTCCAGGTTGGACCGGCGGGCTGACGCCACGCCGCTCGCCAGGAACCTTACGCCGCGCGGCGTTCTTCGCGGGCGAGCCACTTCTGCATTCGCGGGAGCGTGTCCGACCACTGCTTGCCGAACCGCTGGCGGCCGAAGGCGTCGTACAGCAGGTCGAGGGTTTCGATCAGGTGCCGCAGGCGGTCGGCGCGCTCTTCGAGTTTGGCCCGGCCGTCTTTGATGTCCTCGGGCGGGTTCGGGAACTTCGCGCTGCCGATGCCCAGCGTCTCGGCGTGGATGGCGAGTTCGTACTGGTAGGCGTGCCGGACCAGCGTCAGGCCCAGTTTCCGCGGCAGCTTGCCGGACTGAATCGCCCGCTTCGCTTCGGGTAGTCGGCTCGGGCCTTCGTGACTGATCGTTTCGTGCCCGGTCTGGCCGCGCGGGCACTCCAGGGTCAGCGTCCGCGCGATCATGTACGTCACTTCGGAGTTGTCCGCGACCTTGATCGTGTCCGACTCGCCTTCGCTGTTGAACCACAGCCACATCAAGAACTCGTTACCGATGAAGTCGCGGCTGCTGTCGTCCGCGATCCACCCGGCCTCCTCGGGCGTCACGTCCGGGATGAACAGCGACAGGCGGCTGTCGTCGACGTTCCGCGTCGTCTGGTGCAACTCGGCGAGCGAGTACGCCCGGCGGCCGGCGGTGACGGCTTCGAGGGTGAAGCCGAAGGTCTGGTGGAACAGGCTCACGAGTCGGTCGATGTGCGTGAGCGAGGTCGCCCCGAAGAGGACTTCGTTGGTCAGCCGGTCCCACAGAACCGGGATGCACTTGCGGCGGCGGAAGCGGCCGTCCTTGCCCTCCTGTTCGAGCCGGTCCCGCGCGTTCTCCTTCGCCTCGCGCTTCTGCCGGGCGCTGGGCAGGCCCGAGTGGTTGCCCGCGGCCAGGGCCTTCAACTCGACGGAGTAGTACGCCTTCAAGAGGTCGGTCGGCAGCTTCTCGACATCGACGCGCATCTCGAACGTGAGCATGTCGTTGACGATGTTCTTGGCGAGCTGGAAGTCCACGTCGAGGACGTGTTCGCCCCCGGTCCAGCCGACTTCGATGCCGTCGGCCGAGGCCAGCCGGGACCGGCCGGCCTGGTACTCGACGAGCTTTTCGAGGTGCTCTTCGCCGAACAACCGCGGGGCCGGGCCGTCCACGCGGAACCGTAGGAACGACGCGCGGCCGTTGAAAAACGCCATCTCAAGGTGCCTCCTGCACGGAACCCGCCGCTCAGCCCGCGAGTGCGGCCGAGGCCGCCTCCGGGGCGGCGTCCAAGTCCTTGCGGCCCATCTCGTCGTGAACGACCGGGTGCCAGGCCGCGTCGCGGCGGGTCGGGGGGACGTAGTTCTCCCGCGCCCACCGCCGCAGTCGGAGTTCCTCAATCAGATCGACTTCGGCCGGCGCAAACTTGATCGTCATCGGTCGTCCACCACCAGACGGGAGAGGGTCGGCAGAGCGCACGCCCTGACGCAAGCGAAATCTTAGAAATTCCCGCGGGGACCGGCAACGGCGTCAAGGGCCATCGACTTTGGGCAACTTCACCGGGCCGAACAGCGCCTTCCACTGCTCCTTTTCCTTGTCCCGCTCGTTGTACGGAATCCCCTTGGCCATCCACTCCGGCTTCGCAGCCCCTTTCAAGTGGTGGTCGAAGAACTGTTGCATCCGAAGTGTGTAGTCGCGCTGATTGACTTTCTTCCGTAGGCCGTGCAACTCGCCGTTGTAGTTGAACAGGTAGACCTCCTTGTCGAGCCGCCGCAGTGCCAGGTAGTACTCGATCCCCTGATACCACGGCACGGCGTCGTCCTGGTCGTTGTGCAGCAGCATGAGAGGCGTTTGAACGCGGTCGGCCGCAAAAATCGGCGAGTTCTCGATGTACTTCAGCGGGGCTTGCCACAACGTCGCGCCGATGCGGCTCTGCGTCTTCTCGTACTGGAATTGCCGGGGTAAGCCGGTGCCCCAGCGGATGCCGCCGTAGGCACTCACCATGTCGGTGACGGGTGCCCCGGCCGCCGCGGCTTTGAAGCGGTTCGTCTGCGTGACCATGTAGGCGATCTGGTAGCCGCCCCAGGAATGGCCCTGAATGCCGATGGCGGACTCGTTGACGTAGCCGCGGTCCGCCACGGCCTGAATGGCCGGCAGCACGCACTTCAACGCGCTTTGCCCCGGCGCACCGGTCGTGTAGGCGATGTCCGGCATGTATACGAGGTAGCCGTTGCTGGCGTAGAAGGTCGGGTTGATACTGGTGCCAGCAGTCGGCAACCGGAATTGATGGACGCCCTCCGACAGCCGCTCGTAGATGTACACGATCATGGGGTATTTTTTGGTCGCGTCGAAGTTCTCCGGTTTGACGAGCATCCCCCGCAGCGGCACGCCGTCGGCGGACTTGTAGTTGACCAATTCCGCCTTGCCCCAGTTGAACTCGCGCTGCCGGGGTTGCAGGTCGGTGACCTTCTTGAACTCCTGGAAGCCGAGGGTCGTCGCGTAGTAGTCCGGCGGGTCCGCGAAGGTCGAGGCGGCCATGACGAGGGTGTCGGCGAGCTTCGCCTTCGTCACGGGGCCGAACTGCCGCGGGGCCATCGTCAGGAGTCTCGGCTTCGCGCCGGGTTCGAGGCGGTAAAAACCGCCGTCTTGCGTCTCCAGGTTTGTCGCCGAGAGCAGCCACGGCTTGCCGAGGTCGATCTTAACGAGGTTGTCGTCCTCGTCGAGGCGCACGAGGCGGAAGGTCGTCTTCGATTCCCGGCCGATCTGGGTGACGTTGGTCGCGGAGGAGCCGTCGAGGGCGAGTTTCCAGATGTCGTACCGGTCGCGGACGAGGACGTGCTTGCGGTCGGCCGTGAAGCCTTCGCTGCCGTAGGCGTTCGGCGTCGTCGGGGTGTCGAAGTCTTCGTTGAAAAACTTGACGCCGAGCTTGGCCGTAAGGTTGACGGGTTTGCCGTCGGGAACGGCGTAACTCAGCCAGTCTCTGCCGTTGAAGGCGACGACGACGTTGCCGTAGGGCGAGGTGACGCTGCCTTCGTGGGCCGTCATCAGTGGCTTGCCTTCGCCGGTGCGGACGTTGAGCAGGGCCACGTCCTTGGGGATCGGGCTACGCCAGAGTTGCGACCGGTACGCCTTGTCCGACGTGGCGACGGCCCAATCGCCGTAGGCGGGCAAGGTCACGTCGATGTCGTCCGTGCCGACCTGCTTGAACTGCTTGGTGTCGAGGAAGTAAATCGCGCGGTAGCTCTTCTGCCGGTCCTGGGCCGAGCGAATTTTCTGCATCGGCTGGATCGCTTCGTCCTTCCAGTGCCACAAGTCGAGTTCGACCTTGTCCTCGGTCGCGGC
>JANYHV010000314.1 GCA_025362195.1 Fimbriiglobus sp.
TCCAAGTTTGTGTCGCGGCACACCTGCGGTAGCGGGGCGAAAGTGGGTGGCTCCGCCGCAGGCGACTCTTGTTAGCCCGACGCGCTAGCGAGGGTCGCTGGGTCATTGGCGATGACGGGGGTCGTCGGCCGCGCGGTTATCGACGACCGCCTTGCCCTCGACCGCTCGACCCTCGCTAGCGCGTCGGGCTAACAAGAGTCGCCTGCGGCGGAGCCACCCACTTTCGCCCCGCTACCGCAGGTGTGCCGCGACACAAACTTGGAAACCGCTCCAGCCCGCCCCGCCCTTGGGGAAGGAATCTGGTAAATTGATCTTCAGCACAATCGACTGATCTCATCGACCAAAAGCAGGGCTGTATCGGGTGCCAGAGACCTTTTCGCCGTCACGGCTACCACCCATTGACACGGTCGATGTGCAGGCAATTCCACGCCACAGGCCGTCCGTGGCTATTTACGGCGTCCCTAGCGCATTGGTCGCTGAGTTATGGCGTCTGCTTCCCCCCGGTCGTCAGGCTCGCTGTCACAATCCGGGGTACGCCTTGAAGTTCCACGCCGGTGGTCTGATCGTGTGTACGGCAACAGTGTGCTGGGAGTGTAACAACATCCACGGCGAGGCGAACGGCGAGGCGTTCGTGTACGAATTCGACTCCCAACACGAAGTGTCTCAAACCTTGCTGGCAGAACTGAGCCGAATCGTCAGTGGGCGGATGTAGTGGTGGCATGGTTACGAAAATACTTTACAAGCCGGCCCTACTGAAAGTTCACGGGAAATGAACGGGTGGGGTATAACTCATACGGCAGGATAGACCGCACTGATAACTGCGATAGAACATTGAAACTAATAGTGGACGCAGAGGGGATCGAACCCCCGACCTTGGCTGTGTAAAAGCCGCGCTCTACCGCTGAGCTATGCGTCCGTCGCTACCCTCGAATCTTATCACTTCGCCGGCCTCAGCACCACCTCGCGGAGGTCCATGACGGCCGCGCCCGGCTTCTTCAGGGGCGTCACGGTCAGCGTCTGCTTGCCCGTTTCGACGGTCAGGGTGCCGACGGCGCGGCACTCGAACGCCTGGAAGCCGCCGGTGTCCTTGACCGTGAACGTCAACTTCGACGCGCCGATACTCAACTCGACCTCGCTGCCGCCGCTACCCTTGCCGCACCCTTGCAGCACCTCGACGGTGTACGCGCCGGGCGTCGTGGCCGTGAAGTCGAAGGCGGCGGTGTCCTCGACGCGGACCCAGTAGCCGAGGGTGTTCTTGTGCGGCAGCGGTTCGTAGCGGAGCTGCGTGCCGGACACCGTCGCCGTCCTTGAGTGCATGGTGATGACACCGTCCTTGCCCGGCGGGTTCGGCCTGTAGTCGGGGTTCGGCGTCGGCAGCTTCGCGCCGCGGGACTTGACCCAGGCGTCGAGTTCGCCGCGCAGGTCCTGGACGAGCGTGGCGTTCATGGGGGCGAAGTTGCGGCCCTCGCCGGGGTCGGCCTTGAGGTCGTACAGCTCGCCGCGGTCGGTCTCGAAATCGACGACCAGCTTCCAGTCGCCGCGCCGAATCGCCGCCCCGGGCTTGCCGCCCTGGTTCGCGTAGTGCGGGTAGAAGTAGACCAGACTCCGCGGCGGCACGGCGGCCCCGTGCAAGACCTTCGCCAGGCTGACGCCGTCGAACTCTTTCGCGTCGGCTTTGATGCCGCACAGGTCGAGCAGCGTCGGCAGGAGGTCGATGCCGTTGACGGCCCCGGCGAGGACGGCCGGCTTGACGCCGGGGGCGCGGACCAGCAGCGGCACGCGCATCCCGCCCTCGTAGAGGAAGCCCTTGCCCTCGCGGTGGGGGCCGTTGAAGGTGGCCGGTCGGGCCATCCCCTCCAGGGTCGCCAGGCCGCCGTTGTCGCTCGTCAGGATCACGACCGTGTCGTCCGCCACTTTCGCGGCGGCGAGCGCTTGAAGCACTCGCGCGATGCTGTCGTCGAGGCTCTCGATCATCGCCGCGTAGGTCGGGTTGCCCTGCGCGCCGGGCTTCCCGGGCGCGTACTTGGCGACGACATCGGGCCGCGCCTGGAGCGGGGTGTGCGGCGCGTAGTGGGCCAGGCACAAAAAGAACGGCTTGCCCGGCTCGGCCCCGACGAACCGGACCGCCTCGTCGGTCAAGCGGTCGGTCAGGTACTCCCCGGTGGCGGCCGCGCCGAGGCCCGTGATGCTGGCCCCGTAGGGGGCGAAGTAGCTCGGCGGGTGGCCGGCGGCGCTGCCCCCGACGTTCAGGTCGAAGCCCTGCTCGGTCGGGGCGAACCCCGGCCCGCCCAGGTGCCACTTGCCGACGTGGGCGGTGCGGTACCCAGCCGCGCGGAAGAGTTCCCCGGCCGTGACGGCTGCGAGTGGCAACGCCGTCGCGTTCTTCGGGCCGACGAGCCGCTGCCCGGTGCGCGGCGGTTGACCGGGCACCCAGTCGGTCAACCCGTACCGGACCGGGTGCCGGCCGGTCAGGATCGCCACCCGGGACGGCGAGCAGACGGGGCTGGCCGAGGTCGCCTCCGTGAAGCGGACGCCTTGCTTCGCCAGGGCGTCGATGTGCGGGGTTTTGTGGTACGTGCTGCCGTAACAGCCGAAGTCGCGCTGCCCCGCGTCGTCGAAGACGATCAGCACGACGTTCGGCTTGTCGGCCGCCGAAAGTGGCAGAGCCGAGAGGCCCAGGGCGACGGCGGCGAGTAGGCGGGTCACGGGCGAGTCCTCGGGGGGTTACTTCGACGGCTTGGCGTCCGGCGGGGCGAGCGCTTTCACGAGCTTGCCGTCCGCCGCGGTGTACAGGCGGACGATGCCCTCCTCGCCGCCGGCCGCGACGAGCAGGCCGTCGCTACTCACGGCCACGGCGTCGAGCGTCCCCTTGGCGTCGCCGAAGGTGCGGCCGGTGCCGCCGCTCTCGACGTTCCACGTTCGCAAGACGCCGTCGCCGGCCGTGGTCAGGAAGTTCGGCGACCGGGGCACGAACACGAGCCGCGTGATCTGCTTGTCGTGGTTGCGGATCTCCTTGGCCTTTTCGCCCTTCTCGTAGTCCCAAATCTTGACGAGGTTGTCCGCCCCGGCCGACGCGAGCAACTTGCCGTTCGCCGACCAGCCGACGTCGAGGACGTGGTTGGTGTGCCCCTCGAAGGACTTCGACGGCTTGCCCGACGGCACCTCGAAGACCTTGACGAACTTGTCCGCCCCGGCCGTGGCCAGGAGCGTGCCGTCCGGCGAGAAGGCGACGCCGAACACGGTGTCGCTGTGCGACGGCTTGATGTCCGCCAGTTGCGCCCCGGTCGCGGCATTGAACACGCGGACCTCGCCGTCCTCGGTCGGTGCCCCGCCGCCGGTGGCGAGCCGCAGGCCGAACGGCGAGTAGCTCAGCGTCACGATGCGATCGGCGAACCCGGTCAGCCGGCGGCGGATCGTGCCTGTGGCCACGTCCCAGATGACGACCTCGCCGAAGCTGCCGACGGCGAGGGTTTTGCCGTCCGGGGCGAAGGCCATCGACTCGACGAGCGAGACGTTGGCCGCGTTCGCCGGCTTGCCCTGCGGCGTCTTCAAGTCGGGGTCGGTCAGCGACCGGACGTAGTCGCCCTTCTTGGCCTCGAACAGGTGCAGTTGGTTGCCCCGGCCGACGGCGATCAGCGCCTTGTCGGGGCTGATGGCGACGGCCCGGACCGGCTTGACCGACTCCGGCGGCAGGCCCAGCACGACCTTGACCCGCGTGCGGACTTCGACGGCCGGCCCCTTCGCCCCCTGGTCGATCCACAGCTTGAACACGGCCACTTCGTCCGGCGTCAGCGGGTTGCTCTCGGACTTCGGCGGCATGATCGGCTTGACGCGGTGGCTGCTGCTCGTCCAGAAAAAGCTCGCGTCCGCGTTGCCCGGCACGATCACCTTCGCCCCGCGCTTGCCGCCCTTCACGATCGCGGCGTAAGTGCTCATGTCGTAGTCGCCTTCGCGGGTCTTGCCCTCGTGGCAGACGCGGCACTTGGCGGCGACGATGGGCACGATGTCCTTCTCGTAGCCGACCGGGTCTTTGCGGGCGAGCGTCCCCACGGAAATCGGCGTGAGGCCGGCGGCGGGCTTGTCGGCGAGTGGCAGCGCGAGCGCGCAAAGGACGGCGGCGAACATGGCGAACCCAGCAGCGAAAGGGGGAAAGGCGGGAGACTCGTAGCATACCGCACGATTGCGGCCGATGGAAGCGGCGAGTTCCGTCCCCGCCGCCGCTACCGCCCGGCCCACACTTTGAGCAACTCGATGACCGTCGCCACGTTCACTTCGAGTTCTTCGAGGCAGACCCATTCGAGCGGCGAGTGGAAGTTGTGCTCGCCGGCCGACAGGTTCGGGGTCGGCAATCCCTTGGCCGTGAGCATCGCGCCGTCGGTGCCGCCCCGGATCGCCCGCGTCTTCGGCTCCAGACCGACGCGGCGGACGGCTTCGAGGGCGTGCGGGACGGCCCGCGGCTCCTTCGCCATGCCGTCGAGCATGTTCCGGTACTGCGGCGTTACGGCGATGTCGATGGCCGCCTCCGGGTACTCCGCCAGCAGTTGCCGGGCGACGGCGCGCAGAATCTCGGCGTACTCGGCGAGCTTCGGCGTGTCGAAGTCGCGGAGCAGGATGTGCAGGGTGACCTTCGGCACGCCGCCTTCGATCAGGTAGGGGTGCAAGAAGCCTTCGCGGTCGGCCGTGACTTCCGGGGCGAGGGTCCGCGTCGGCAGGCGCTCGACGAACATCCCGGCGAGCCGCACGGCGTTCGTCATGCGGCCCTTGGCGAGTGCCGGGTGGATGTTCACGCCGGTGATCGTGACCGTCGCCTTGTCCGCGCTGAACGTCTCCCCCTCGACTTCGCCGGTGCCGCTTCCGTCGAGCGTGTACGCCACCGCCGCGCCGAGGTCGGCCGGGTCGAGGTGCAGGACGCCCTTGCCGATTTCTTCGTCGCAGGTGAAGACGATTTTCACCGGACCGTGCGGGATCGTCGCGTCTTCCGACAGGATTCGGGCGACCTCCATGATGATCGCCACGCCGGCCTTGTCGTCGCCGCCGAGCAGGGTCGTGCCGTCGGTCGTGACGATCGTCTTGCCCACCAACGCGGCCAGCTCCGGCGACTCGCCCGCCTTGATGACCCGCGACCGGTCCCCCGGCAAGACGATGTCGCCGCCGGGGTAGTCGCGCAGCACCTGCGGCTTCACGTCCTTGCCGCTGAATTCGGGCGACGTATCGACGTGCGCGTTCAGCGCGACCGTCGGCGCACCGGGGACGTTGCCGGGGACCGTCGCGTGGACGATGCCGAACTCGGTCATCCGCGCGTCAGCGTAGCCGAGGGTCAGGAGTTCGTCGCGCAACAGCGCGCTGAGCACGAGTTGGCCGGGCGTGCTGGGGTAGGTCGTCGCCCGCTCGTCGGCCTGCGTGTCGATTTTCACATAGCGGAGGAAGCGGTCGAGGAGCGTGCGCATCGGGGGTCACTCGGAGTCCGGCGGGCGGCGGGGGCGTGCGACAAGTCTAGTCTCGACGCCGCGCTTCGGGCAGAGGTCGGCGAACGGGCACGCCGGGCACCGCGGCGACCGGGCCGCGCACACCGCCCGGCCGTGCAGGATCATGCGGTGGCTGAAGTGCGTCCACTCGGCCTGCGGGATCAGCCGCATCAGGTCGTACTCGGCCTTGACGGCGTCGGTGTGCCGGGTCAGCCCGAGCCGCCGGGCCAGCCGGCCGACGTGCGTATCGACCGTGATCCCGGGCACGCCGAAGCCGTCGCCCAACACGACGTTGGCCGTCTTGCGGCCGACGCCCGGCAGTGCGAGAAGTTCGTCCATCGTCCGCGGCACTTCGCCGCCGTGGTCCCTCAAAAGGGCTTCGGCGAAGGCCTTGATGTTCTTGGCCTTGTTGCGGAACAGGCCGGTCGTCTTGACGTACTCCTCGATCTCGGCGGCCGTCGCGTCGGCGTAATCTCGGACGGTCGGGAAGCGGGCGAACAACGCCGGCGTGACGATGTTGACCCGCACGTCGGTACACTGCGCCGACAGGATCGTCGCCACGGCGAGTTCGAGCGTGTTGGTGAAGTTCAACGCCGTCGCGCTGATCGGGTAGTGTTCGACGAGGCCGGCCATCAGCAGTGGCACGCGCTCCTTGAGCTTCGGCACGGTCATGACGCGCGACTCCGCACCCGCGGACCGGCGACCGGGGCGGCACTCCCGTCGGTGACGGTGGCCCACGGCGACAGCTTGAGGAAGCGCAACGCCGCCGGCTGGGCCGTCAGGATTCGCGGCAGGCGGGCTAACAGTGCCCCGTCGAGGGTGTGGACGACCCGGTCCGTCGCCTGCCCGGCTTCCAGCGGCGTCACCCGCCCCCGCCGCACGGCTTCCGCGATCAGCCGGCCCGTCGCCACTTCGTCGAGTGACAGCGCGGCGTCACTGGTGGCGAGGACGACGGCGCGCCGGCCGCGCAGGGCGACCTCGACCGCCGTCGTGAAACAGCCGTCGTCGCCGGCGACCACGCCGACATCGACCGCCGGCCAGACGGGCAACTCCGTCGGCCGCGTCAACCTGCCGTCGCGGAACGCCCGCCGACGGTCGGCCAGTTCCGTCGGCGTCGCCAAGCGAACACTCTTCCGCGGCCGCCGCTGGTGCCGGTCGATGTGCAAGTGCAACTCGACGTTCGCCCGCCGCGCCGAGAAGGCATCGTCGATCGCCCCGGCCCGGCAGGCCTCGCGGGCCGTGACGATCCCGCCCGGCGGAGCGAAGCGGGTCACGTCCCAACAGCACGGCTCGCCGAACCAGGCGTCCGGTCCGGTCACGGCGTAGCGAAAATCGCAGGCGGCCGCGAGCGCGACGCCGGGGCCGACGCACGGGCCGTCGAGGAACGCGACCGTCACGCACGGCAACGCCGCGAGCCGGCCCACGATGCGCTGGCCACCGGCGGCGAAGACTTCGCGGTCGGCGATGGTTTCGAGATGGCCGACAATCGCCGGGTCGAAGCCGGCACAGAAGCCGGCCGGTAACCCGGAGCGCACGACCAGGACTTCGACGTGCGGGCAGTTCGCCACGGCGTCGAACGCCCGGCCGAGTTCCCGCAGCCGCGTCAAGTCGAGCGCGTTCGCACCGGGGAAGCGCATCGACAGCGTGGCGACGCCGTCGGCGAAGGCGACGCTTACGGATTCGGAGGCGTAAAGCATGGCGTGCATGGTGCGAAATGCCGTGCGGCCGGTCAAGGCGAACTCGCCCGTGGACAGAGGAGAAAACCGTTCACCGCAGAGGGCACATGAGGGCGCGGAGAAAGACTTCAAACCTGTGTCGGGTTTCGTCGAATCGGGCTGTCGCTGTGGCGAGAGGCCGCACGGAAAACTCACTCGGTTTTCGCTCTCTTGGTTTTGGCCTTGCTCCGCGCCCTCATGTGCCCTCTGCGGTAAAACTCTTGGTGCTTAGTCGCCCAGCAGTTGCCGGACGACTTCTTGCGGGGCCGGCTCGTAGGCGAACGGCTCCATCGTGCTCGACGCCCGGCCCTGGCTCAAGCTGCGGACGCGGTCGGCGTAGTCGAAGAGTTTCGCCAGGGCGACGTTCGCCTCGACCTCGCTCATCGCGCCGGGCAACGAGTTCGTGTGCAGGATGACGCCGCCGCGCTTGGACAGGTCGCCGGTGACGTTGCCCAGGAACTCGTCGGGCGTCGTCACCGCGAGTTTCATGATCGGTTCGAGCAGGACCGTGTTGTCCTTGGTCGCCTCGCGGTACGCCTCGACGGCGGCGCGCAGGAAGCCGTCCTCGGTCGAGAGGATCGGGTCGAAGGCGGCCGACACGATGCGGGCCTGCACGTCCATCATCGGGAAGCCGAAGCCGCCCGACTGCAGGGCGTCGCGCAGGCCGGTCTCGGCGGCCGCGGCCAGGGCCACCGGGAGGACGTCCGAGCCGACGAAGTTGGTCACCGTCACCGGGGTCAGGCTCTTCATCGCCGTGAACTGGACGCCGAGTTTGGCGTAGGTCTCGCGCTGGCCGAAGTTGGTGACTTCGACCGTCACGTCGCGCGGCCCGCCGAGGGTTTCGCGGTAGCTGACGCGCGGCTTGCCGACGCGGACCTTCAATTTGAAGTCGCGTTCGAGCCGGTGCCGCTTGACTTCGAGGTGCAGCGTGCCCATGCCGGACATCAGCGTCTGGGCCGTGTCCTTGTCGGCCCGCACCTTGAACGTCGGGTCTTCGAGTTGGAGCATCGCCAGGGCCGTCGTCAGCTTGTCCTTGTCCGCGCCCGAGTCCGGCTCGATCGACTGGCTGACCACCGCGTCGGCGAAGGTGATCGTTTCGAGGACGATCGGGTGCAGGGTGTCGCACAGGGTGTCCCCGGTCGAAGTCTCCTTCAAGCCGATGACCGCGACGATGTCCCCGGCCGGGGCCGACTCGACCTCTTCGAGGCCGCGGTTCGGGTCGGCGTGGACGTGGAACAGTTTCGCCATGTTCTCCTTGGCGTCCTTGGCCGGGTTCAACGCCCGCAGGTTCGGCCGCAGGGTTCCCGAGTAGACGCGGATGAAGAAGCGGTGGCCGTTGGGGTGCCACGACGCCTTGAAGACCAGCCCGCAGAACGGCTCCTTGGGGTCCGGCTTGCGCCGCTCCTCCTTGCCCGTCTTGGGGTGCTTGCCGACCACCGGCGGCCGGTCCAAGGGCGACGGCAGGTAGTACGTCACCGCGTCGAGCAGCGGTTGCACGCCGACGTGTTCGCGGCCACTCCCGCACAGCACCGGGTAAATGGTCCGCTTCAAGGTGAGCGCGCGGACGAGTGCCCGCACGACCTCGGTGGGCGGGTCCTGGCCGTCGAGGACGAGGCTCGTGACCGCGTCGGCGTCGTCGAACTGCGTCAGCACGTCGAAGAGTTGCTCGCGGTACTTTTTGGCGTCGGCCAGGCACTCGTCGGGGATCGCCTCGGTGGTGACCGTCTTGCCGTAGTCGTCGGGCGAGAAGAACATCGCCCGCATCTCGATCAGGTCGATGACGCCGCGGAAGGGCGTGGCGCTGTCGCTGGGCGAGCCGCTGCCGATGGGGATGACGACGGGCACCGGCCGGCCCTGCGTCTCGAAGTCGGGCGTGAGCCGGTCGTGGACGCTCTTGATCGCCTGGGCGAAGTTGGCCCCGACCACGTCCATCTTGTTGACGAAGATGAGCCGCGGCACGCCGTACTTGTTGGCCTGCCGCCAGACGGTTTCGGACTGGGCCTCGACGCCCTTCTGCGCGTCGAAGACGCAAATCGCCCCGTCCAGGACGCGCAGGCTGCGCTCGACCTCGGCCGTGAAATCGACGTGGCCGGGCGTGTCGATCAGGTTGACCGTGTAGCCGCGCCACGAGAACGGCACGCACGCGGAGTAGATCGTGATGCCGCGCTCTTGCTCCTCGGGGTCGTAGTCGGTGTCGGTCGTGCCCTCGTCGACGCCGCCGAGCTTGTGCTTGGCCCCGGCGTAGAAGAGCAAGTGTTCGGTCGTCGTCGTCTTGCCCGCGTCGATGTGCGCGATGACGCCGAGGTTGCGGATCAGCGCGAGGTCCGTCGAAGTCGATTTCGCCATGTGTGATTACCGGGATGAAGATGCGCCCGGCTAGGCCGCCGGGTGCGCGGCGTCCGCCGCGCGGGTGACCACGGACAGGTTACAACTGGTGGGGTGCGGGGCGACGGTCCACGGGCCGGCCCGGAGCTTGACGAGCAGCCGCTCGACGCCCGGGGCGTGCGAATCGTGCAGCGCGAACACGGTCCCGGGGTGGGTCAACGGCAGGCAGCCGAAGAAGTCCTCGGACGGCTGGTCGTCGAAGTGGTTGCCGTCGATGAACACCAGGTCGAACTTCCGGTCCGCGAGGTCCGGGCGGGCGAAACACCGGGGCGAGAAGTCGAGGACTTGTTCGACCGCCAGTTCGGCGAACTCCCGCCGCAAAGCCTGGAACGAGTTGTACGAGAGGTTGTGCGAATAATCGACCGCGCCGGCGTCGTACCCGGGGGCCAGGACGGTCGAGTGGTCCGAGTGGCGGTCCTCGACGAACGGGTCCACGGTCGTGACGGCACAGGGTTGGCCGTCCGCGGCGGCGCAGTACGCCAGGAAGGCGGACGAGACCCCGAAGCCGGTGCCGATCTCCAGGACGGTGAGCACCTCGGGCTTGCGCAGGCCGGCCAGGAGGCGGCGGAAGAACTTCATTTCGCCGAACGCGAGCGACACCGGGAACGGGTGCTCGCGGAGGCTGATGTGGAAGTCGCCGAAGTGCCGGTTGACGATGCCGTTGGGGTGCGACGCCTCGTAGGCCCCCATGCCGATGACGCGGGCGACGAAGGCCTGGACGACCTCGTCCGGGTCGTGGGCCGGGACGGCCGCGCGGGTCGCGGTGGCGGCCCGCAGGAACGGGCTGCTGGGGAAGTCGAGTTCGATCGCGGCCCGGAGTTGCGGGAACCCGGAATACTCGGCCCGGAGCTTCGACAGGAACTCCAACACGAGGGGCGTGAACCGCTCGCTGCGGTTCAGTTCGGTGCCGCGGATCAGGAGGCTCAGGACGTCGATGAGGGTGTCGGCGTGCATGGATTCCTCGGCGACGATTTCGGGGGCGGGAACGCAAGAAGGGCCGGGACGGGGTGCGTCCCCAGTCCTGACCCTTCGAGTACCTCGGCGAGGCGGGCGTTACCAGGCGAAGTGGCTGAACGCCTTGTTGGCGTCGGCCATCTTGATCGTCTGCTCGCGCTTGGCCATCGCCTCGCCCTCGCGGCGGGCGGCGGCCATCAGTTCGTCGGCCAGCCGCATGTAGGTCGGCCGGCCGGTCTTGCCGCGAATCGCCCCGAGGATCCAGCGGATCGACAGCGACTGCTGGCGGGTCGGCCGGACCTGCATCGGCACCTGGTAGTTCGCCCCGCCGACGCGGCGGCTGCGGACTTCGAGGGTCGGCTTGACGTTCTCGATGGCGGCCTTGAAGATCTCGATCGGGTCGGCGTCCGGGATGCGCTTCTTGATCTGGTCCATGGCGTTGTAGAAGACGCGCGTGGCGGTCGCCTTCTTGCCGTCGTGCATGAGGCAGTTGATGAACTTGCTGGCGAGCAGCGAGCCGTAGCGGGTGTCGGGGGCCAGGGTCTCTTTGCTGGCCGTGAACTTCTTGGTGCCCATGTGTGCTTACTTGCCTTCTTTCTTGGTGCCGTACTTCGAGCGGGCTTGCTTGCGGTCCGGGACGCCCTGGCAGTCCAAGACGCCGCGGACGATGTGGTAGCGCACGCCCGGCAAGTCGCGGACGCGGCCGCCGCGGACCAGCACGATCGAGTGCTCTTGGAGGTTGTGCCCTTCGCCGCCGATGTACGCGGTGACTTCGATGCCGTTGGAGAGGCGGACCCGCGCGACCTTGCGAAGGGCCGAGTTCGGCTTCTTCGGGGTCATGGTCTTGACGACCGTGCAGACGCCGCGACGCTGAGGGCAGCCCTGCATGGCGGGGTGCTTCGGCTTCGACTTCTGCGGGACGCGGGGGGTTTTGACCAGTTGATTGATCGTCGGCATTACGCGGCCCTTACCTGTACCAACAAAGCGTGTCGTCGGAGTGTCGAAGATTGGTGCCCGTGCCGGAATACGGACTGGCCCAATCGGAAACGATATTCAAGCAGAAATGTGCGATCTTTCCAGGCCACTTTGCCAAAAATTGGCCCCGACGGACCAATTCGCCCACGCGGCCCCGGCGCAAATTCTTACACTGCTTCTTAGGTTCCGGCGTGTCGGGCCGTTCGCGGCACGAGACTACCCCCACTCACGAGACTCGATGGTCCGCCCGTTTCGGTTACTCTCGCTCGGCCATTCGTACACAGTGGCGGCGAATCGCGCGCTCGCCCACGCCGTTCAACGCGAATTCGGCGACCGCTGGCGGGTCGAGGTCGCCTCCCCGTGGCAGACCGCCGCCGGCCGCGACTTGCGGGCCACACGGCTGACGGTCGGCCCCGACGAGCCGGTCACGGTCCACGGGATTGCCACGTACAACCGCCGGCAAATTCACACCTTCGTCTACGGCCGTGCGCTCAAAGGTTTGCTCGCCCGGGCCTGGGACCTGGTGCATTGCTGGGAGGAGCCGTACATCCTCGCCGGGGCGCAGGTCGCCCACTGGACGCCGGCCGGAACGCCGCTGGTCTACCGCACGGCGCAATCCTTGAACAAGAAGTACCCGCTGCCGTTCCGCTGGGCCGAGGGCTACTCGGTGCGCCGCGCGGCCGGCTGGATCTGCCCCGGCCGCACGGTCGAGGCGAACCTGTTGGGCCGGCCGTACTACGCCGACCGGCCGCACGCCCGCGTGCCGTTGGGCGTCGATTGCGACCGCTTCCGGCCCGACCCCGCCGCCCGCCTCGACACGCTGCGCCGCCTCGGCTGGTCGCCCGCCGGGCCGCCGGTCGTCGGCTTCCTCGGCCGGTTCGTCCCCGAGAAGGGTCTGCACGGCCTCACGGCCGCGCTCGACCGGGTGAAGACGCCGTGGCGGGCGCTGTTGGTCGGGGCCGGCCGGCTGGAGAGGCCGTTGCGGGCCTGGGCCGCGCGGCACCCGGACGCCGTGCGCGTCTGCTCCGACGTGACCCACGCCGGTGTGCCGGCGTACCTCGCGGCCATGGACGCGATGGCGTGCCCGAGCCGAACGACGCGGCACTGGAAGGAGCAGTTCGGCCGGATGCTCGTCGAAGCCTTCGCCGCCGGCGTGCCGGTGGTGGGGAGCGACTCCGGGGAAATCCCGCACGTCGTCGGCGCGACCGGCGTCGTCGTCCCCGAAGCCGATGTCAACGCCTGGGCGGACGCACTCGGGGCGGTGCTCGACGACCCGGCCCGCCGACTCCGCTACGCCGCCGAGGGCCGCGAGCGTGCGCTGGCGGAGTACGCCTGGCCGGTCGTCGCCCGGCAGCACTGCGCCTTCTTCGACCGCGTCCGGGAAACGAACGAAGGCGGTCGGGGTTAGACCCCGACCGCCTTCGGTGTGGTGGGCGTTCGCCCGCCGGGTTACTGCGCCGCGACCAGGGCCGGGGCGTACTGGTCTTCCGGCAGGTTGATTCGCACTTCGGACGAGTGGTGGACGCTGAACCCGGTGCCGGCCGGGATCAGGTGCCCGAGGATGACGTTCTCCTTCAGGCCGACCAGGTAATCGACCTTGCCGGCCAACGCCGCTTCGGTCAGCACCTTCGTCGTCTCCTGGAAAGAGGCGGCGCTGATGAAGCTGTCCGACTGAACGGCCGCCTTGGTGATGCCCAGGAGCTGCACCGACGACTCGGCCGGCTTCGGCGTCTCGAAGCTCGGCAGCTTGCGCTTGCCGGTCGCCTGTAACGCCGCCCGTTCTTCCTCGAAGGCGTCCCGGGAGACGATCTGCCCGGGGCGGAAGTTCGACGTGACCGGATCGACCACCTTCACGCACTCGTTGACGAGCCGCTCGTTGACCGCCTGGAACGCGAACTTATCCATCACGAGGCCCGGCAGCAGGCCGGTGTCGCCCATCGTCTCGACCTTCACCTTGCGGAGCATCTGCGAGACGATGATCTCGATGTGCTTGTCGTCGATGTCCACGCGCTGCAGGCGGTACACGGCCTGCACCTCGCGGGTCATGTAGTCCTGCACGGCCTCGGTCCCCGAGACGCGCAGAATGTCGTGCGGGACGAGCGGCCCGGGGACGAGCGGCTCGCCGGCCTTGACGTACTCGCCGGTGTTGACGCGGTGGTTCGTCCCGGCCGGAACCTGGTGCTCGCGCTCCTCGCCGGTCACCTTGCCGTCGTCCGTCTCGGGCTGGATCCAGATGATGCGCTTGCCGCGCTTCTTGTCCCCGATGCGGACCTTACCGGACACCTCGGCCATGACGGCCGGGCTGCGCGGGCGGCGGGCCTCGAACAGTTCGGTCACGCGGGGCAGGCCCCCGGTGATGTCCTGCTGCTTCGAGACTTCGCGGGGCATCTTGGCCAGCAGCGCCCCGGCCGAGACCTTCTGCTTATCGACGACTTGCAGGTTGGCCTTCTCGGGGATGAAGTACGACAGGAGCACGTTGCCCTTGGCGTCCTCGATCTGGATCGTCGGGTGCAGGTCGCCCTTGTGCTCCATGATCGTGAACCGGTCCACGCCGGTGACGGCGTCCCGCTCGCGGCGGAGGGTTTCGCCCTCCTTGATGTCCACCCAGCGGACCTTCCCGCCCTCTTCGCACAGGATCGGCAGGCTGTGCGGGTCCCACTTGGCCAGCACCGTTCCCTCGGGGATCTCCTGGCCTTCGGTGACGAGCATTTCGGACCCGTTGGGCACCGAGCACCGCTCGACGACCGGGCCGAGCTTGCCGCGGAGGACGAGGATTTCGCCGGTCCGGGCGAGCGCGATCTTCTGCCCCTGGTCGTTGGTCACGACCTTGATCCGCTCGATCTGGATGACCCCGCCCTTCTTCGACTTGTACTCCGTGTCGATGGAGTCCTTGGACGACGCCGCCCCGCCCATGTGGAAGGTCCGCATCGTCAACTGCGTGCCCGGCTCGCCGATCGACTGGGCGGCGATGATGCCGACCGCCATGCCCTCTTCGACGAGCGCCCCGGTGGCCAGGTCCATGCCGTAGCACAGCCGGCAGATGCCGAGCGTCGCCTGGCAGTACATGGGGCTACGCACCGTGATCTTGTCCAGGCCCAGCCGCTCGATGAGCTTCGCCTTTTCGGGCGAGATCATCTCGTTCTCTTCGATCAGCGCCTCGCCCGTCGTCGGGTGGTAGATCGTGTTCCGGCTGACGCGGCCGCGGACCGCGTCGTACAGCGGCCGGTCGATCGCGTCGCCCTTGTACATGATCCCCTTGGTCGTGCCCTGCGTGGTGCCGCAGTCGTGCATCGTCACGACGACGTTCTGGGCCACGTCGGCGAGCTTACGCGTCAGGTACCCCGAGTCGGCCGTCTTGAGCGCGGTGTCGGCCAGGCCCTTGCGGGCACCGTGCGTCGAGCTGAAGTATTCGAGGACGTTCAGACCCTCGCGGAAGTTGCTCTTGATCGGCGTCTCGATGATCTCGCCGGACGGCTTGGCCATCAAACCCCGCAGGCCGGCCAACTGACGAATCTGCTCGATGCTGCCCCGGGCACCCGAGTTGGCCATCAGGTAGATGGGGTTCAGGTACGGCACGACGCGGCCCGTCTCGTCCGGCCGGCGGTCGGCCGCGAGGTCGGTCATGAGCTGCTTGGTGATCTCTTCGCGGGCCTCGTTCCACTGCTCCAGGGTCTTGTTGTACCGCTCGTCGTTGGTCATCAGGCCCCGCTCGTACTGCTTGCGGAACTTCTCGACTTCCTTCTCCTTGCGGCGGAGAATCTCGTCCTTGGCGTCCGGCGTCCGCAGGTCGCTCGACGCGAAGCTGAGGCCCGACTTGGTGGACTCGCGGAAGCCGATTTCTTTCATCTTGTCGAGCAGCGTGATCGTGTCCCGGCGGCCGAGCACCTGGTAGCAGTCGGCGATGATGCGCGACAGGTACTTGCTGCCCAGCGCCAGGTCGTAGAAGGCCATCTTGGCGTGCAAGATGTCGTTGAAGATCACCCGGCCGACGGTGGTCCGCACGAGGCCGTTCGGCTTCCGCGGGATCTCCTCGGCGACCTTGGCCCCGCGGTCGTTCTTGACCTCGCTCACGACCAGCTTGTCGAGCGGCAGCTTGACCTGGATGCGGGCGTGCAGGCCCAACTTGCCCTCGGCGTGAGCCTGGAACACTTCCTGCGGCGAGTGGAACAGCATCCCCTCGCCGGCCTCGACCTTCTCGCCCTCTTCGCCGCGCGACGCGGTGACCCAGTAGCAGCCCATCACGATGTCCTGGGACGGCGTGATGATCGGGTTGCCGTTGGCCGGGCTGAAGATGTTGTTCGTGGACATCATCAGGACGTAGGACTCGACCTGCGCCTCGATCGAGAGCGGCAGGTGGACGGCCATCTGGTCGCCGTCGAAGTCGGCGTTGAAGCCCTTGCACACCAGCGGGTGAATGCGGATGGCGTTGCCTTCGATGAGCGTCGGCTCGAACGCCTGGATGCCCATGCGGTGCAGCGTCGGGGCACGGTTCAGCAACACCGGGTGGTGCTTCGTGACCTCTTCGAGGATGTCCCAGACCTGGTCTTCCTTGCGCTCCAGCATCTTCTTCGCGGACTTGATCGTGTCGGCGTGGCCGAGTTCTTTCAACCGCCGAATGATGAACGGCTGGTACAGTTCGAGCGCGATCTTCTTCGGCAGGCCGCACTGGTGCAGCTTGAGTTCCGGCCCGACGACGATGACCGACCGGGCCGAGTAATCGACCCGCTTGCCCAGCAAGTTCTCGCGGAAGCGGCCTTGCTTGCCCTTGATCATGTCCGTGAGCGACTTCAACGGCCGGTTGGACGAACCGAGCACCGGGCGCTTACAGCGGTTGTTGTCGAACAGCGCGTCCACGGACTGTTGCAGCATCCGCTTCTCGTTGCGGATGATGACCTCGGGCGCGTTCAGGTCAACCAGCTTCTTGAGCCGGTTGTTGCGGTTGATGATGCGGCGGTACAGGTCGTTCAAGTCCGACGTGGCGAAGTTGCCGCTCTCGAGCAGCACGAGCGGCCGCAGGTCGGGCGGGATGACCGGGATGCACTCCAGGACCATCCACTCGCACTTGTTGGCCGAGTCGCGTAGGCTCTCGACGGTCTTGAGCCGCTTGACGAGGTCCTTGGTCCGCTGCTTCGACGCCTTCAAGCCCTTGAGCATTTCAGCGTCGAGGCGCTCGCGCAGGTCGCGGGACACGGCCACGAGGTCGAGCTTTTCGAGGAGCTTCTTGATCGCCTCCGCGCCCATGTCCACTTCGAACGTGTCGCCGTGCTCGGCGCGGTAGTGGCGGAACTCGTCTTCGGTCAGGAGTTGCCGCTCCTTCAGCGGCGTCTCGCCGGGGTCGATGACGACGTAGTCCTGGAAGTAGATGATCTTCTCGAGGCTCGACGTCTTCATGTCCAGCAGGGTGCCGAGGCGGGACGGCATCGCCTTGAAGAACCAGATGTGGACGGTCGGGGCGGCGAGTTCGATGTGCCCCATGCGCTTGCGGCGGACGCGGCTGTGCGTCACCTTGACGCCGCAGCGGTCGCAGATCATGCCCTTGTACTTCATGCCGCGGTACTTGCCGCAGGTACACTCCCAGTCCTTCTCCGGCCCGAAAATGCGCTCGCAGAACAGGCCGTCTTTTTCCGGCCGGTAGGTGCGGTAGTTGATCGTCTCCGGCTTCTTGACTTCGCCGAAGGACCACGACCGGATGTCGTGCGGGGACGCGAGGCTGATGCGCACGGCCCCGTAGTC
>JANYHV010000325.1 GCA_025362195.1 Fimbriiglobus sp.
CCGGCTCGCCGAGTTGGACGTGGTCGCGCTGACGACGCTCGAACAGGCCGCGAAGGACAACGGGAAGGCCGGGGTGGAAGTCCGCCGGGTGCAACTGGCCGTGCTGGACTCGCGCCGCGAGGTGCGCAAGCGGCGGGCCGCGGCCGAGACGACCAAGGCCAAGTTGCAGGCCCGCATCGGCCGCCCGCCGGACACGCCGGACTTCGTCGTCCGGGGCACGCTGGCCGTCCGCGCGACGGCCCCGGCGTTGACCGTGACGCAGGCGTGGGCGCTCGCCGAGCAGCACCGGCCCGACCTGGCGGCCGCCCGCCGGTCGATCGTCGCCGCCGACGCCGCGATCGTCCGGGAGCGGAAGCGCGGCCTGCCGCAACTGTCGATCACGACCGGGCCGGACTACCAGGACCAGCAGCGGATCACCGGCTTCCGCAACGCCTACCTGTGGACGGTCGCCGTGAACGGCACGCTGCCGACGACCGACCGCAACCAGGGCCGCGTGCTGTCCGCCGAGGCGACGGCCCGGGGCAACCGCGCCAGCCTGGGGGCGGTGACCAACGACGCCCGGGCCGAGGTCGAGCAGGCCGTCGCCGAGTACAACGAGGCGCTCAACGGCGTGACCGGCGAGGACATCGCGTCGTTGCGGACCGCGCTCGAAGTCCGCACCGAGACCCGGGCGGCGTACAAGCGGGGGGACAAGGACGTGCTCGACGCCCTCGACGCCGAACGGGCCTACCGCGACCGCCTGCGGAACACCCTGGCCAACCTGACCGACTACTGGCAGGCGTTGAACCGCGTCAACGCCGCCGTCGGGCAGCGCGTGCTGGTCGCCGAGGAGGCCGCCCGCGACACCCTCCTCGACGACGCCCGCGCCCCGGTGAAGTGACCGGCCGGGGGTCGTTACCGGGCCGTTACTCGCCGCACCGACGGGGCCGGTATACTCCACCGTCCGACCCCTCTTTGCCCGGTGCAGGTGCCGCATGGTCCGCTCCCTTTTCGCCGCCGTCTTGCTCGCCGCCGGGGCCGGTCCCGGCCGCGCCGAGCCGCCCACCCCGACCGCCGCACTCGCGCGGATGCCGGTCAAGGAGGTCACGGTTTTTAAGGACGGGCACGCTTACGTCGTCCACCAGGGCGCGATGCCGACCGACGCCGCCGGCAACGTCCTGCTCGACCTGCTGCCGACGCCCGTGCTCGGCACCTTCTGGCCGTACAGCCTGGACAAGACCGCGAAGCTCGACGCCGTCGTTGCCGGCCGCCGGCCGGTCGCCGTCGAGCGGACGGCGCTGACCGTGCGGGAGATGCTCGAAGGCAACGTCGGGGCCGAGGTCGTGATCGCCGAGGGGAACAGGCCGGCGTACCCGGCGACGATCGTCCGCTTCCTGACCCGGTCGGCCGAGGAACTCGACGCGACCGAGCCGCCGACCGGGGCCGACCGCGTGCCGGTCAAGGGGAACGTGGTGCTGTTGAAGACCGCCGACGGGACGCGGGCCGTGCCGGTCGAGCAGATCACGGACGTGAAGTTCGTCGGCAAGTACGCCACCAAGGTGACCGGCGTGGAGGTCCGCAACCTGCTCACGTTGAAGCTCAACTGGGGCGGACAGCCGCCGGCCAAGTCGGCCGAGGTCGGCATGGCCTACGTCCAGAAGGGCGTCCGCTGGATCCCGGGGTACCGGATCGAACTGGCCGCGGACGGCCGGGCCGTCGTCAAGTTGCAGGCGACCCTCTTGAACGAACTGGCCGACTTGAACGGCGCGACCGTCAACCTCGTGGTCGGGGTGCCGTCGTTCTACTTCAAGGAGACCGCCGACCCCATCGCCCTGAGCCAGGCCGTCGCCCAGTTGTCGCCGTACTTCCAGACCGACGCTTCGACCCAGTACGCGATGAGCAACTCGATGATGACCCAGGTGGCCCGCGGCGGCGAGGTCCGCAACGCCCCCGGCGGCGGGGCGGTCCCGGCGGCCGACCTCGGCCCGGTCGTCGAGGGCGGCACGCAGAGTGAGGACTTGTTCGTCTACACCGTCAAGAACGTGACACTGGCCCGCGGGCAGCGGATGGTCCTGCCGATCGCGCAGTACGCCCTGGCGTACAAGGACGTGTACACCCTCGACATCCCGGCCGCGCCGCCGGCCGAACTCCGCAACCCGTCGGCCGACGCGCAGGCGGCCCAACTCGCCAAGCTCATGGCGGCCCCGAAGGTGGTCCACAAGGTCCGGCTGACCAACGCCGCGACCCACCCGCTCACCACCGCCCCGGCCCTGGTCCTCAAGGACGGCCGGGTGATCGCCCAGGGGATGATGACGTACACGCCGAAGCTCGGGACCGTCGATGTGACCCTGACCGCGGCCGTCGATCTCCGCGTCAAGAAGGCGGACAAGGAGGTGAAGCGGACGCCGAACGGGACCACGTTTGAAGGCCACCAGTTCGCCCGCGCCGACTTGACCGGGACGGTCTCCGTGACCAACGCCGGGGCCAAGCCGGTCGAGATCGAAGTCACCCGGCACGTCCTCGGGTCGGCCGACACGGTCGGGGACGGGGCGAAGGCCGAGCAGGTGAACGTCCTGGAAGACGACGCCGGCGACGCCCGCCCGGCCTGGTGGGGGTACTACTCGTGGCCGGCCTGGTGGGGGCACGTCAACGGCGTCGGCCGGATCACCTGGACGGTCAAGCTCGCCCCCGGCCAGACCGCCGACCAGACCTACGCCTGGCACTACTACTGGCGGTAGGCCGCGGCCGCGCGGGGGCGACAAGCACCTTCGGCGAGTCAACGCCGGGCACCCACGAGGGGTGCCCCTACAAGAATTCGGCGGCGCCGGCACCGCCGCAGGCAAGCCGTCGGTCTTCGGCCCCGCCGCAGGCGAACCGTAGGGGCACCCCTCGTGGG
>JANYHV010000346.1 GCA_025362195.1 Fimbriiglobus sp.
GACATCGACCCGGCGGGCCAGCGCCTCGCGGGTCAGTGTGGTGAAGTCGAGTTCGGCGTTCTCGCCGCGGAGGCTGAGTTTGAACCCGCCCCGGCCGATCAAATTCCCGTGGCACGCCCCGAGGTTGCACCCCGACCGCGACAGCACCGGCAGCACGTCGTTGACGAACGACACCGGCCCCGCGGCCTTCGCGGGCGCGGCGCACAAGAGTAAGGCGAGCAAAGCGATTCGCGTGGGCATCGGGGTCAACCGCGAGAGAAGGCGGCGGCGGGGGAGTGGTATCGTACCCGAGAGCCGGCGGCGGAGCGAGCGGAAAATATTGCTGGCGTTACGGGGTCGAATGCGGATACGATGTCGTTAATTGTCCGGCCCCGTCCGAGGAGGCACGGCATGACCGCGACCCTGACTGAGAGCCAAGCCAAGACTACCTCACCGGTCGAACGGCCCGTCGAGTTCGTGCTGTCGCTGCCCGTGGAGCAGCGGCTTGCCGTGCTTTTCGCGCTGCTCCGCGAAGTGTACAAGTCCGAAGGCGACTTCGCGGCGATCCCCCTGCGCGACGGCGACACGGACCTGGGCTACCTGGCACGGACCGAGGAGATGCTGGCGGGCTGTCAAAAAATCTTGGTGGCTCTGCCCCGCGATGTTGCCGCGCACATGTGCGAGCCGCTCCCGGACGACTTCGACCCCGACGACTGCCTCAGCGAAGCGGACCTCAAGGCGCTCCACCGCGAGTTGGACGCCCAATACGCAGCAAGATCACCCGTCGCGTCGTGACTCGCAGGAAGCCTTTGCGGTCGCGGATGAGGTAGCGGACGGTGGTACGCGGGTCGAAAGTCCGCGACCACACCTCGTCACCCCCGGAGTGCTTCGCTACCAATCTCGCACCCGCAGGCTTGCCAGCGGAGCGACGCAACTGTTCGCGCAACTCTCCACTCAGCAACTCGACGCTGACCGCCTGCCCTTCGCAATAGTCCCGCGTTGACACGTACCACACGCCGTAATCGGCTACACAGGTCTCGTGCAGGATCACTTCCGTCCGCATGGGCATCGGGGTCACCCGCGGGAGCTGGCAGTAGAACGGAAATCGTAGCGTACCCGAGAGCCGCCGGCGGAGCGAGCGGAAAATAGTTGCTGACATCGCAGTGGCGATCGCTTAAAATCTAGTGACTACCGTTGACCGTCCTCACCCCACGCCCCGAAGGTACGCCATGACTGCGACAGAAACCCCAGTCGAACGGCCGGTGGAGTTCGTGCAATCGCTACCCGAGGCGCGGCGGCGCGACATCTTCTTCGCCCTACTCCGCGAGTTCTACGCCGCCAACGGCGACCTGGCGGCGATCCCTCTACGCGAGGGCGACACGGACCTGGGCTACCTCGTGCGGCCGGACAGTGCCGAGGCGGCCCGACACGAGCACCTGCGGCAGATGCGCCTCGTCCCTTCGTCGGTCGATTACAACGACATGGTCCGGCAAATGCCCCCGGCACTCGCCGCATCTCTTGATAAGCCGATCCCTGCTGACCTCGACTGGGACGACGTGCTGAGTCGGGACGAACTCAGGAAGCTACGCCAGGAAGTGTTGTCGCGTACTGCACGATAATGACCCGCCGGGTCCGGGTGCCACGCCGCGTCATGCGGTCCCGAATCAGATAGTGAATGGCCGTGTGCGGGTAGTAGTGCCAAACCCAACGCTTTTCCCGGCGGGATTGTCCGGGCACCACCTTCGCCCCCGGTGGCTGTCCGTGGCACGACTCCAGTGCGTCCAGGGCCGCTTCGTCGATCATTTCTACCGTCATTCCCATGCCGACAGACTGGCACCACCGGCCCAACGCATCGAGCCAGTGGTAGTAACTTGCCCGGCCGTTCGAGTGGAGTCTGACCGTGGTGCGCATCGAAAGTCCTTCTGCTGCGTCCGCAACGGAATGGCCGAACCGCGGGTCACTCTGCTAAGATAGCAGCATGTGGCCGAACCGCGAAGAAACGGACAAGCTTCTGGACGACGCCCGGCAGGGTAAGGACGGGGCCGTCGACGCCCTCCTCGGCCGGCTCCGCGAACCGCTCCGCCGCGTCATCGATTTGCGCCTCGACCCGGTCCTCGGCCGCCGCGTCGATGCGTCCGACATCGTCCAGGACGTGCTCATCGAGGCCAACCAGCGGTTGACCGAGTAC
>JANYHV010000372.1 GCA_025362195.1 Fimbriiglobus sp.
CCGGCCTCCGGCTGGAACGCCCCGAGCATCGACGAGTGAAGGGGCACGGCGGGCACGCAAACTCCTGACAAGGTGGCCGGCATTCCGGCCCAGCGATGCCTATAGCACACAACCGTGCGCGCGGGCGATCAACGGGGCAAAGTTGAGACCGACCAGCGGACCGGCCGGCCGTTCGCGTAGGGCATCACGCCGTGGAACGGCGGGGCGGCCCGGTCGAGAACGAGGGGCAGAAAGTGCCGGTCGCCGTCCCACATCGGTAGGCCGGGCACGGCGGCCAAATCGACCCAGTGCAGGGTGCCCTCGGCGTTCGCGTCCGGCGGCGTTCCGGTGAACCCCGTGACCCGGAACAGGAAGCCGAACCAGTCCTCGCCGGCCGCCCCGAACCCGGGCCAACTGATCGTCCCGGCCAGGTGCATCTCGGTGCATTCGAGGCCCGCTTCCTCGCGGATTTCTCGCCGCATCCCCGCGACGATGTCCTCGCCGGCGTCGAGCTTCCCGCCCAGGCCGTTGTACTTGCCGAGGTGGGCGTCGTGCGGCCGGGCGGTCCGGTGGACGAGGAGGACCTTGCCGCCGTCGGGCGAGAAGACGTACCCCAGGGTGCCCAGAATCGGCGTGTACGGCACGGCGGACCCATCACTTACCGGGACGGAATGGTCACGATCACCGCGGGCGACAGGCTGACGGCGGCGGGCTTGGCCGGGACGGCGGCGGCACCGACTTCGGGCGGCTTCTGGAAGTAGACGACGGCGATCACGACCACCGCCGCCAGGCCGGCCAACAGGCCGAGTTTCGAGTCGTTCGTCACGGGGAACCCCTTTGCACGAGAGTCATTCCCTCAACCGTGCCGCGAACCCGAAACCCGAGCGGGGGAACTTGAGCCGTTCCGCCGCGATTGCGTCACGCGGCGTTCGCACTCTCCGCACAAGCGAGCGGAGTCGCGGATGCGGCACACCTTGCCCGAACGGCACGATCGGCCGCCGCCCCGAGGACCGCGAACCCGCAAGCGACGACCGGGAAGAGGTAGCGGTTGCCCAGGGTGCTGCCGCCGTCCCGGCCGTCGTACGGGGCGAACAGGGCGAAGGTCAGACACGCCGTCGCCAGCGCGGCCACGACCGCCGGCCGACCGCCGGGTACCGGCCCCCGGCGCACCAGGAACAGGGCCGCGAACGGCACGAGGACGATGAGCGGGGCGGTGTGCACCAGTCCGACGGTCGGGTGGAAGAGCAGGTCGAGCAGCCCGGCCAGCGGCGGTTGGGTGAAGCGCGACGAGTGGTCGGCCAGGCCGACGACGCCGTTGACGACGTGCAGTTCGCGCTCGTACCCGGTCACCCACGGCGCGCCGAACTGCACGGTGTTGCAGGCCAGCCCCGGGACCAGCCCGACGACCCCGGCCGCGACGATCTTGACGAGGGTGAGCGCGTGCGGCGACTGCCACAGGGTCAAGACGAGGACCGGCACGAGGAGCACGGCGACGTACAGTTTCGCGCTGACCGCCAAGCCGGCGCACAGCCCCGCGGCGACCGGCCGGTTCGCCCGGGCGGCGAGCAAGGCCCCGAGGAGCAGCGCCGTCAAAAACAGGTCGGGGGAGAAGTCGAACGCGAACCGGATCAGCGGCGTCGTGACGAACGCGATCAACGCGACGACCCACGCCCCCGGCCCCCCGCCGCCGAGGTGGGCGATGCCGGCGAGGACCAGGTTCATCAAGATCAGGTTGAACACCAGGAAGCCGGGCATCCCCAGCGCGGCGTAAAACGGCAGCGCGACCATGCCCATGACCGGCGACTGCTTGATGGTCAGGTAGCCGCCCTTGGCCCAACCGTAGTCGCCGCCCGGGGTACCCTCCAGTTGCGGCAACACCTCCGCGACACTCGCCGCGCCGGGGAAGCACTGGTTGAGCAGGTCGAAGTCCCCGTCGTGCCAGACGGACTCGGCGGCGGCGGCGTAAAAGTGCGAGTCGCCGTGCAAGAACCCGTCCGGGCTTTGCCGAAGCGCCGGCACGACGACCGCCAGTTGAACCGCGACGGCGGCGAACAAGACCGCCGCGCGGATTCGGAGCGTACAACGATTCATGCCGCCAGCCACGTTTCGGTTCGGGTTCGGCTCCGCCGCAGGCGAATCGGGTTAGCCCGACGCGCTAGCGAGGGTCGAGCGGTCGAGGGGAATGTTCGGTGTCGTCGGCCGTACCGACAACGACAACCAACACAAATGAGGTTTTATAATACTATTTTCCTGGATTCGTTACTTCAGCCAGTTTGATTCAACCGCGCACATTACGGCCTCGGTGCGGCCCGAAACCCCCAATTTCTCATAAATGTTGGCAAGGTGCCCTTGAACCGTACGGTCACTGATAAATAGCTCAAATCCAATCG
>JANYHV010000026.1 GCA_025362195.1 Fimbriiglobus sp.
GGGCTGTTGATGAGCGCCCAGACGAGGTCTTGCGCGCCGAGCACGCGGGCATCGGTCGGCGGCGCGACGGCGGACTCGGCCCGCAGCCGCAAGTACGCCGGGTCCTGGGCGATGTACTGGGCGCGAAGTTTGTCCTGCACATCCTTAGCCCGATCCTTGGCCGGGGTTTCCACCATCGCCAGGAGTTCTTTCGGGACGCTCGACACCAACTTCGGATTCGCGTCGGTCGTCAGCGACAGGCGGAAGCGGCCGATGGTGTGGTTGGTGCCGAAGCGCTGGTCGAGGGTGAAGGCCCACTCGGCCCCAGCAGAGTCGGCGACTTTGGTCGCCACGGGGAAGACCGCGGCGTGGTTCTCGCCCAGCTTACCCGAAAGCGCCCAGCCGGTCGCCGGGTTGCCGTCGATGGCGTTGCCGACGGCGAAGCCGTCTTGGGCGAACGTCGCCGTCGCGCTTTGGAGCTTAACCGGCGTCGGCTTGGCGTCCGCCCGGCCCGACGGCCACGTCGCCGCCAGGAACTCGTTCAGCACGAAGTTCCCGTTCTCCGCCCGGCCCGGCCCCATCGCGCGCAGACTCGCGTCGGCAAAAACTTCGAGCTTGACGCCGGTGACGTTCGCCAGCTTCGGGACCGCTTGGAGCGTGTAAACCTCCTTGTCGGCCGTCTTGCCACTGACGAGGTAGCTGCCGTCGGCCTGCTTGGTGAAGGTCGCCCCGCTCGACGCCGTGAGCGTTTTCGGCTCGACGACGGTCCAGGCCGTCGGCTTCTGGGCGAGGAGCCCGGCCTCCCAGGCGAGTTGTTTCGCGGGCAAGGTGGCCTCGTAATCGGTGGTCGCCTTGAGCTTGCGGCGGTAGTCGGCCGTGACCCGGTCGAAGTCCGCCGTGGCGGCTTCGATGGCGACGGTTCCGGCCTTCGCTTCGGCCGCCGTCGGCTTGCGGTTCAGCACCGCCAGGTAGATTTCCTCGACGACCTTGGCGTCGTCCTTGGTCGCGGCGGTGAACTTCGCCAGGCTGCCGGCGGGGTCTTGAATCGCGTCGGCGACGATCGGCCCGTTGACCATTGCCAGGACCGGCCCGAGCATCATCGTGTTCGACCGCTCGCACTCGCAGGCCGACTCGCGGACCGGCTTGCCGAAGAGTTCGAGGAAGCCGCCGGGCAGATCGACGTTGCTATCGACGAGTTGCGCGGCCCGTGCCCCGGCCGGCAAGCCGGGCAGGTGCGACTGGCTGCCGGTGACGCGGTGGATGCTGTCGAACAGCACCTCGGCCGGCAGGCGGCGCGGCAGGGCGTGCGAGTAGTTGATGTCGTCGTCCCGGTTGTACTTGTTGGTCGCAATCGAGAGCTGGTAGGTGCGGCTCTTGCAGATCGTCTTGATGAGTTCGTTCGCGTTGTAATTGCTGGCGACGAACTCCTTGGTCAGCCGGTCGAGCAGTTCGGGGTTCGTCGCCGGGTTGCCGGCGCGGATGTCGTCCACCGGCTCGATCACGCCGACGCCGAGGAGATAGCTCCAGACGCGGTTGGCGTAGCTCTTGGCGAAGTACGGGTTGTCCTTGGAGGCGATCCACTTCGCCAGTTGCGTCCGCCGCGGCAACTCCTTGTTCGGGGTGCTGGCGTGGACGAACGGGAACTTCGGCAGGGCGTTGGTGCCGGTCCGGTCGTGCTTTAACTCGCCGGTCTTCACGTCCGCGATGACCTCGGCCAGCGGCACGGCCCCCTCGACCGCGGACCCGCCGATTTTCTGGCCCTTGAACTTGGGGTCCTCGGTCCGGCCGATCTGCGCGAAGTACGACGCCAGCTCGAAGTATTGGTCCTGGGTCCACTTCTCGAACGGGTGGTCGTGGCACTTGTTGCAGTTGAAGCGGATCGCCAGGAACAGTTGGGTCGTGTTCTCCATCGCCGCGTCCGGCGTCCGCAGCGTCTTGTAGTACCCGGCCGGCGGGTTCTCGACGTTCGACCCGGCGGCCGTGAGCACGTCGTAGGCGAACTGGTCGTACGGCTTGTTCTTCGCCACCGCGTCGCGGATCCAGGCCCGCAGCCCGGCCGCGCCCTGGTCGCCGAGGAACTTGCGGTTCACCTGCAACAGGTCGGCCCAGCGGTTGGTCCACTGCTCGACGAACGCCTCGCTGCCGACGAGTTTATCGACGACCTCGTCGCGCTTGACCCGCGTCGGCCGGGCGTCGGCGAGGAACTTGCGGACCTCGTCGGCGGTCGGCGGCAGGCCGGTCAAGTCGATCGACACGCGGCGGAGGAAGTCGGCGTCGTCGCACAGTTCGCTCGGCACGATCTTGACCTTCTTCAACTTGCCGTCCACGAGTTCGTCGATGTAGTTGTGGACCGGCTGTTGCTTCCAGGCGAAGCCGGTGCGGTCGCCCATGATGACGGCCGTACTCGCGGTGTACGCCCCGTCGTACCGGGCCAGGACGGTCGCCTCGCCGCGGCGCAGGGCGGTCACGAGGCCGGTCTTCTCGACGGCCAGGGTTTCGATGTTGCTGCTCTCCAGGAACGCCTCGGCCGACACGTCGCGCTTCGTGCCGTCGGCGTACGTGGCGACGACCGCGAACTGCTGCTTCATGCCGGGCAGCGGGATCGTCAAGTCCTTGGGGAACAGCTCCAGCGAGGCGACTTTCGGCGCGGCGAGGTCTTGCTTGACGCCGTCGGCGATCCACTGGCGGAGGAGTTCGTAGTTCGGCTCGCCGGGCTGCATCGTCACCCCGCCGACGTGCGGCACGGCCCCGGTCGGCTTCAACAGCATCAAACTCCGGTCGGGCGCGGCGCGGTTGAAGCGGCGGCCTTCGATGTCGTCCGTCAGGGCGCGGTGGTCGTAAATCGGATCGTAGCCGCGGAGCGACAGCTTGAACCCGTTCTTGCCCTGGGCGCTGCCGTGGCAGGTGCCGGCGTTGCAGCCGAGTTTCGACATCACCGGTTGGATGTCCTTCACGAAGCTGACCGGCTGGGTCGCCTTCAGCCCGGCGACCGTGACGGGGACGCGGACCGACTGGCCGCCGAGGGTCGCGGTCACTTCGCCGGTGCCGTCGCCGAGGGGCCGGACCTGACCGGCGGCGTTCACCTTCACGCTGGCGGGGGCGGCCCAGGTCGCCAGCCGCGTCACGTCCGCGATGTCGCCGCTGTCGAGCTTCGCCGTCACCACGAGTTGGGAGTAGGCGTAGGCCCCGGTCAGCGCGACGCTCTTCGGCGTCACGTCGAGGGCCACGACCTTCGTCCCGGGCGGGAGTTTCTCGACCGGCGGCGACTCGGCGTGCAGCGGGAGGGTGCCGCCGAGGAGCAAGAGCATGGCAAGGGTGGTTCGCATGGGACGGTCCCCGGGGAGTGTGCGGTGGGAGAGTGTCGGCGGGGTGTTTACTTCGACGCGGTGGTCTTGTTCGCCGGCACGGCCGGGAAGTCGCGGACCAGCTTGCCGGTCGCGGGGTCGTTGGCGAAGATCGTGCCGTCGAACCCGGCGGACGCGATCGTCTTGCCGTCCGGGGACCAGGCGACCGCGTAAACCGGTCCGGTCACCTTTTCGCAGGCGACGAACTTGGCCGAGTCGATGTCGTAGACGCGGACCTCGCCCTTGCCGTCGAGGCTGCTGGCAGCGGCGAACCGCTTGCCGGCGGGGTCGAACTGGACGGCCGAGATGCGGCCCGGCATCGTGGCGAACTCCTTGAGCCGGTTGGCGTCGTCGCCGATCACGCGGGCGACTTCGCGGTGCATCTTGTACAGCCGCGGCTTGCCGTCCGACCCGGCGCACAAGAGTTCGTCGTAGGCTTGGGGCGGGGCCTTCGGGGCGTCCGGCGAGACCTTGGCCAGCTTCGCCTCCTTCGACGGCCGGCGGTCCACCGCCATCAGCCCGCCCTTGAGGGCACCCGGGGTGATGCTCGTCACGTTATCGACGAACCGTTGCGTCACGACTTCGGTCAGCTTCATCGACATGTCCCGGCTGACGCTGACGACGTGCTTGCCGTCGCTGCTGAACACGGTGTTCAGCACCCAGTCGGAGTGCGTGCCCATGAAAAGAACTTGCTTGCCGGTCATGGCGTCGATGGCCCGCACGGTGTTGTCCGCCCCGCCGACGGCGATGAGGCTGCCGTCGGCCGACCAGCTCACGCCGTACAGGGTGTCGAAGGTCATCGGCGCGGACAGCCGGAGCGTCCTTTTGGCCACGTCCCAGATTTGGACCTCGCCCGTGCGGCCGGGGTTGCCGGCCGACGCGGCGAGCGACTTGCCGTCCGGCGAGAAGGCCAGCGACTGGACCCGCTCGGACATGCCGACGAGGCGGGCGACGACCGCAGAGCCGTCGGCCGCGTGGAGGACGATTTCGTGGTACCCGGTGAACGCGAGGAACTTACCGTCGGGCGAGTACGCCAGGGACGTGACGACCGGCGGGCCGACGTACTTCGGCGGGTGGGCGGCGTCGATGGTCGGCTCGACGGCGTTCTTGGGCGTGTCGTCGGCCGCGCCCTCGGCCACCCACTTCGTGATCGTCTCGATCTCCGTCGGCTTGAGCGGCGGGCGGTCCTTGGGCATCTCGTGCTGGCCGTCCTTGACGACGATCTCGGCGATCAGGTAGCTCGCTTCGGGCTTACCCGGGACGATGCTCGGCTTGGCCGTCTCGCCCGGCTTCAACAGCGACGCAAAGTCGGTCATGACGTAGTTGGCGTTGGCCTTGGCCGGCTGGTGGCAGCCCTGGCAGTTCTGCTGGAAGATCGGCCGCACGTCGCGGAAGTAACTGACCTTCCCGGTGACCACCGCCGGCGGCTCGACGGCCCGGGCCGTGCCGCCAAACGCCAACGCAACGAGACCGACGAGCGAGAGGGGTCGCATAGCCAACCGTTCTGTGGGGACAAAGACTCGGTCATCCGAGCGAGGCAAGGCCCCTATCGTAACACCTCGGGCCGCGCCGCGACAAACGCTTTTTGCCCCGGGCGGGAAAGTTGTGAGGAATTTCGGTTGCTCGCCACTTTGATCGCGGGTACATTCGAGGTCTGCCGAGTCTGCCTTTCCCTGCCCGCCGGAGCACCTCCCATGCTGATCGTCCCTGGATTTGAGGGCCGCGACACCTGCGACGGCGTCAGCCGCCGCGACCTGATGCGCTTCGGCGGTCTGTCGCTCGCCGGCCTGTCGTTGGGCAACGTCTTCACGCGCGAAGCCCAAGCCGTGAACAATCCGGTCCCCCCCGGCCAGGGCGGCAAGGGCTTCGGCAAGGCCAAGAACGTCATCCTGATTTACCTGCAAGGCGGCCCGAGCCAGCTCGACCTGTGGGACCCCAAGGAGAACATGCCGGAGAGTATGAAGAGCGTCTTCAAGCCGATCAGCACCAAGCTCCCGGGCGAAAAGGTCACCGAGCTTTTGCCGAAGATCGCCAACGTCCTCGACAAGACGACGCTGATCCGGTCGATGAGCTACACGCCGAACGGCCTGTTCAACCACACGGCCGCGATCTACCAGATGCTCACCGGGTACACGACCGACAAGGTCAGCCCGTCGGGCCAACTCGAGCCGCCGAACGCCAAGGACTTCCCGACCCTCGGGTCGAACGTCGTCAAGTTCAAGCCGCCCGACGTGCCGATGCTGCCGTTCGTGATGATGCCCCGGCCGCTGCAAGAGTCGAACGTCGTCGGCAAGGGCGGCACCGCCGGGTTCCTCGGCAAGGCCTACGACCCGTACCTCCTGTACCCGTCCGGCGACGACATGGACATGGACAAGATGTCGCGCATCAAGGTCGACGACCTGGTGCTCCGCGAAGAGTTGTCGCAGTTGCGCATGGAGCGGCGGGCGACGTTGCGGGACACCGTGGCGAAGGGGATGCCGGATCTCGACGCGGCGGTCAGCAAGTTCGAGCTGGACTCGTACTACGGCAAGGCCCTCGGCCTGATCCTGTCCGGCCGCGCCCGGGAAGCCTTCGACCTGACCAAGGAGCCGGACGCCCTCCGCGCGAAGTACGGCAAGAACACCTTCGGCCAGTGCTGCCTGCTCGGCCGGCGGCTCGTCGAGGCGGGGACGCGGTTCGTCGAGATCAACTGGCCCAAGGTGGCCAACTCGGACAACCACTCGTGGGACGTTCACACCGGCCTCTCGACGCGGATGAAGGACCAGGCCGCGCCGATGCTCGACGCCGGCGTGTCGGCCCTGATCGAAGACCTCGACCAGCGCGGCATGTTGAAGGAGACGCTGGTCATCGTCGTCGGCGAGTTCGGCCGTAGCCCGCGCCGCGGGGTGAGCACGTCGGGGAACTCGAACACCGACGACGGCCGCGACCACTGGCCCTACTGCTACACCGCCATGATCGCCGGGGCCGGGATCAAGCGCGGGTACGTCCACGGCAAGTCCGACAAGACGGCCAGCGCCCCGACCGAGAACCCCGTCCACCCGTCGGAGTTGCTGGCGACGATCTACCACAGCGTCGGCATCAAGCCGGACACGATCGTCTACAACCACCTGAACCAGCCGCGCGAACTGGTCAAGGGCGAAGCCGTCTCGGCACTGTTCAGCTGAGCCGGCGGCGACGCGGTTCCGACTCACTTCGCCAGGGCGTCCCGGGTGAAGTCGGTCGCCGCGAAGGTCGGGTTGAGTTGCACGTCTTGGAACAGGTAGCGGCCGACGAGTTGGCCGTCGGCCCGGCGGAGTTCGGCCCCGACCTGGAGCCACGTTTCGGGGTCGAGGTAGATCGTCGCCGTTGCAAAGGCGTCGCCGGACGCACCGGGGTCGGCGGTCAGAAACCGGTCCCCTTCGGGGGGCGTGCAGGTGCGGCGGAGGACGTGGCACGGCCGGCCGGCGAGGTCAGGGATAGGTCTGCACCCGAGGTAGTCGATGGTGCCGTGACCGCCGTCGCGGGCGCGACCCCAGGCGGCGAGCGTGCGGCCGAGGGTGTGGCCCGGGCCGGCTTCGGTCAGGCTGTACCGGGATACGGAACGGGCCGGAGCGTCGGTCGGCGACAGGTCGTAGAAGCGCAAGAAACTGGCCAGCGCGGTCGGCCGCCAGACGGTCATCCGGCCGCCGTTCTCTCCGGCGGCATAAAGCGCCCCTTCGACGGCCGTGCCCAGCACTTTCCGGCTGCCAGTCCGCCAGACCATCCGCACGGCGTAAGGCGTTTCGCGGACTAACACGTCCACGACCTCGGGCGGGTACAAGACCCCGGCGATCCGCTCCTGCTTGTGCATCACCATGCGGACGCCGGTGACCTCCGCGGCGTAGCGGTCACGGGCTGCCCGCAACGCGGCGACCGGGTCGGTCGTGAGCAGGCTTTCCCACTCGGTCGGGCTGGGGCGTTCGCTGCTGGCAACGACGGCCAGGACCGGCGTCGGGTGTTCGGCCGGAGGCCGCGGGGCCAGGGCGAGGGTCAGGACCGCCACGGCCGGGAGAGCGAGCGACCGAAAAAGCATGCGGGCGGCTCCGGGCAGAGTTAGCGCGTCGGGAGCGCGAGGAACTTCTCGACCGCGACGGCCGGTCCCCCGGGGTGACCGAACACGGCCGTGCCGGCGACGAGGACGTTGGCCCCGGCCGCGAGCGCCGGGCCGGCGGTCGTCAGGTCCACGCCGCCGTCGATTTCGAGGTCGCACGCCGGGTTCGCGGCGTCGATCATCGCCCGCAGTTCGGCGATGCGGTCGAGACTCCCCGGTAGGAACGCCTGCCCGCCGAAGCCTGGGAAGACGGTCATGCACAGGGCCACGTCGATCGCGGTGAGGTACGGTTGGATTCGGCCGACGGGCAGGTCCGGGTTGAAGGCGAGTCCGACTTTCTTCCCGGCCGCCTTGACGCGCGCGATCAATTGCAGCGGTTGCGGGACGACTTCGAGGTGGAACAGGATCGTGTCCGCCCCGGCGGCCAGGAAGCCGTCGAGGAACTTACCGGGGTCTTCGACCATCAGGTGGACTTCGAGGGGCAACCGCGTGACCGGCCGCAAGCCCTTGACGACGACGGCCCCCATGCTCAGGTTGGGCACGAAGTGGCCGTCCATCACGTCGATGTGGACGCGGTCGGCCCCGGCTTTCTCGACGACGGCGACGAGTTCGCCCAGCCGCGAGAAGTCGGCGGCCAGGACCGAGGGGGCGAGCTTGACCATGCGAAACTCCGGCGGGGTGCGGGACACCCCGTCAGGTTATTTCGCCGACGTGTCGAGGAACACGTCCATTTGCTGGCCGACGTACAGCGGCTTGCCGGCCGTGTCGATGGCGTAGATGACCTGGAGGACGCGGGTATCGACCCGCTCGGTGTTCCCGCCCGTCAGGGACCGCTTGGGGATGACGTACGGCTCGACCCGGACGAACGTGAGCGGGAACTGCTCCTTCGGGTTGCCCCGCGGCTTGGCGACCCCGACGAGACCGGGCGAAAAGCGGGCGATGTCGTTCTCGTCGATGTCCACGCGGACGTGCAGCTTGCCGACGAACCCGAGGACGACGAGGGCCTGGCCCGGGGACAGGCCGACGTACTCGCCGGGCCGGACGTTGACCTGCAGGACGTTGAACGACGCCGGCTCGGACGCCGCCTTGGCGGGGCCGCCGGTGCCCTCCGGGAAGCGGCCGAGCGGGGCCTTCATCGTCTGTCGTTCGAGTTCGACGCGCGTCTGGGCGAGTTGAGCCTTGAACTGCCGGACCGACACCTCGGCGACCTTGCGGTCCGGTTGCCACGCCCCCGCGATGAGGAGTTCGCGGTCGGCCTTGGACTTGGCGCGGAGGGCCTGGGCCGTCTCGAACCCGGCCTGCCGGCGGACGAGTTCTTCGCCCGAAATCGCGCTGCTGGCGGACAGCCCCTTGTACCGGTCGAGGAGGGCGACCTGCTCGCGCAAGTTCGCCTCGGCCTCGGCCAGTTTGGCGTCGACGGGCGGAATCTCCTCCGGCCGCGGCATCATGGTCAACTTCTCCAGGACGGCCTCGGCGTTGGCGACGTTGGCCGCGCGGACTTCGATCTCGGCCTTCACCTGCCGGTCGTCGAGTTGGAAGATCGGGTCGCCGGACCGGACCGTCTGGCCGACCTTGACGAAGACCCGCTCGACGACCCCGGGCAGGTGCGTGCCGACCGAAATGTTCTCCGTCTCCGGCTCGACCAGGCCGGCCCCCGCGAGTTGCGTCCCGTAGGGCGACTTCGCCGGCTCGACCGCCGGCACGACCGGCGGGGCCTTCTGCTGCGCGAGGCTCATCTGGTAGAACGCGAACCCCAACAAGGCGAGCGCGAGGACCGGCAGCCCGTAGCGAATCAACATGGTCAGTCTCCAAATCGAAGATCGGGTGTCGGGTGTCGGGTATCGGGTGTCGGGTGTCGTAGAGGGACCGGGTAACGCATCGAAATCGGGTGTCGGGTGTCGTAGAGGGACCGGGTGTGGCATCGCAGACCGGGTTTCGGGTATCGGGTGTCGCAGAGGGGTCGGGGATTCGCCAAAAGTTCTGCGACACCCGACACCCGACACCCGATTTTCATGCGGGCTGAAACGTCTCGCCCGGCGTCAGGACCGAGACCTTCTCGACCCTGCCGTCGGCCATTTCGACGATCCGGTCGCCGAAGTCGTAAACGCGCGAGTCGTGGGTGACGACGATCACCGCGCGGTCCGGCTGGCACGCGACTGCTTTGATGAGTTCCATGACCGTGCGGCCGGACGCGGCGTCGAGTGCGGCCGTCGGCTCGTCGCAGACGAGGATTTTGGGGTCGTGGACGAGTGCCCGGGCGATGGCGACGCGCTGCTGCTGGCCGCCGGACAGTTGGTCCGGCAACGACTTCATGCGGTTGCCCAGGCCGACCTTGGTGAGCACCTCGGCCGCCTTCTCGAGCGCCCGCGCCCGGCTCCACCCGGCAATCAAGAGGGGCACGCAGGCGTTCTCGACGGCGTTCATCGCGGGCAGCAGGTTGTACTGCTGGAAGACGAAGCCGATGAACTCGCCGCGGAAGTTGACCTTGCGCGTCCCGGACATCCGCGTCAGGTTCTTGCCCAACACTTCGACCTCCCCGGCCGTCGGGTCGAGCAGTCCGGCGGCGATGCTAATGAGCGTCGTCTTGCCGCACCCCGACTGGCCGACGAGCAGCACGAGTTCGCCGTAGGGCAAGTCGAGCGTCACGTCGTCGAGGGCCAACGTTTTCGACTCGCCGGTCCCGAACGCCTTGGTCACGCCCTTGAGGCGGATCGCCGACTCGGTCGCGGTCAGGGTCGCAGTCATGGGGAGGCTCCTCAAGGGGGGTCGGGCGAGCAGGCCGCGGGCTGTTTACCGGAACACGACGCCGGCTTCGAGGAACAGGACGCGCCGCATGCTCAGGAGCGCGGCCAACGTGACGATGAGGGCGACGGCCCCGCCGGACAGTGCCAGCACCTGCCAGGGCATGTAGAAGGCCGGGGGCGTCGATTTGACGAAGTGCGTCATCGCGTAGCCGAACCCGGCCGCGCCGCCGATGCCGATGCCGTACCCGAGGAACCCGACGACCGCCGCTTGCAACAAGATCATGCGGACGAGCCGGAAGTTGCTCACGCCCATCGCCTTCAGGCAGCCGAACTGCTTGAGGTTCTCGATGGTGAACAGGTAAAACGTCTGCCCGGCGATCGCGCACCCGACGACGAACCCGAGCATCACGGTGATGCCGAAGTTGATCGGGATGCCGGTCCGCTTGGCGTAGTAGTCGATCGTGGACCAGAAGAACTGGTCGTTGGTCTTGGCCTGCAAGCGCGTCTGGGCCTCGACGGCGACGCACAACGCTTCGGGGTCCGTGCCCGGCTTGGCCTTGGCCAAAATGAACGACAGCACGCGCCGCTCCTGCGGCAGGAACTTGATCGCTTGGGAGTAGGTCGAGTACAGGATCGGGAAGGTCTGGAAGGTCGGGTTGCAGTAGCACATGCCGACGATGACGGCCCGCTTGTCGTTCATTTCCAGAGTCTTGCCCGGGGCGAACGGCTCGTTCGGAAACAGGTAGCGCCAGCCGAACTCGTCGATGATGACAGCGTCCGGCCGCCGCAGGTCGGCCACATCGCCGACGAGCATGCGTTCCGGCGAGGGCGCACCGACCAAGGAGGCGTCGTCCAGGCCGATCAGGATCATCTGCTGGAAGTTGCCGCCCTCCAACTTCGCCCGGCCGACGCCCTTGTACAGCCGCACGGCCCACTCGACGCCCTCGACGCCGCGGACGAGTTGCAGCTTGCCCTCGCTCATCGGCTTGATGTCGTCCACGAACTGGACGTTCTTGTCCATGACCCAAATGTCCCCGCCGGCGATGTCCCGGACTTGACTGGTGGTGTTGCGCATCAGCCCGCAGAAGATGGCCATTTGCTGGCCCATCAGCAGCGACGCGAAGGCGACCCCGAAGACGATGCCGAGGAATTTGGTGCGGTCCCCGAGGAGCATCCGCAGCGCGACCCAGTTCATACGGCACCCTCTCGGCGGACGACACTCGGGTAATCGCCCGCCAGCCCCAGGGCCGCGAACGTGAAGCGGGTAATGTGCTCGGTGACCGCGTCGAGAGTCAACGCATCGACGGCGGCCGCGCCGAAGAGCAGCGTCGAGACGGTGCGGTTCTGGCGGTAGTAGAGGCACTGCCCGACGACACTGAAGCCGACCATCAGCCGTTGCCGGTCCGGCATTTCGGGCAGCAGTTCCGCGAGGATGGCGAACAGCCCCATCGCCATCGGCCGGATGAAGTCCTCGACGACCGAGATCGTCGCCGGGCTGGGCTGACTGAGTTCGCGCATGAGCAGTTGCATCGACTCGGGCCGGACCGGGGCGTCCATGTTCCGCAACATCCCGGCGATGAACGCCCGCAGGCGCTCGGCCGGGGGCAGCCCGGAGTGATCCAACGCCGGCCCGGCGTCCGCGACGCTGCACGAGTGGGCGTGGCGGACCGTCTCGATGTACAGCCGCTCCTTGTCTCCGAAGTGGTAGTTGATCGCGGCGATATTCATGCCGGCCCGGTCGCAGATGTCGCGGACCGTCGCGCCGTCGAACCCTTTGCGGGCGAACACCGACTCGGCGGCCAACAGCAACCGCAACCGCGGCTCGTTGATCTTGGCATCGGGCGGAAGGTCGGTCACGTCGGGCGGGCCAATCATTTGTTTCAATCGTCCGTTTCAAACACCTGTTGCAAACGATATTAACAGCCTCCCGGGGAAGATCAAGCCGAATTTTCGGGGTGGGATTCCGGCTTGTATTGGTGGCCCGACGGGGAAACTTGAGCAAATCGGGCGGCTTCTCTCGACGGGCGGCGCAAGTTCCGAAAGAATGGCATTGTGTGTGTGCCGGATTCCGCCGCGACCGCGCTCACACCCGCACCCGAACCGCGTTGTACTCCCACCCGGACTCCGACCGCACCGACGACCTTCCCGAGGATTCCCATGACCCGTTCCGTCACGCGTACCCTGGTGTACAGCATCGCCACGCTCGGCGTGCTCTGCATCCTCTCGTCGTTCAGCGACTCGGCCCAGGCTCAGGGCTTCCGGGCCGGTGGGCAGTTCCGCGGCGGCGGCTTCCTGCCCCGCCCGCCGCTGAACGGCCCGTTGCGTCCGAATGACCTGGTCATTCCCCCGGGCCTGGGCATCTTCGGTCAAGGCGGTCAGGGTCAACAAGGCCAGCAAGGCGGTCAAGGCGGTCAAGGCGGCGGCCAGCAAGGCGGCCAGGGCGGATTCGGCGGCGGTCAACAGGGCGGCCAGGGCGGATTCGGCGGCGGTCAGGGTGGCCAAGGCGGCGGCTTCGGCGGCCAGGGCGGCGGCGGGTTCGGCGGCCAGGGCGGGCAAGGCGGCGGCTTCGGGGGCCAGCAAGGCGGCCAAGGCGGGCAAGGCGGGGGCTTCGGCGGTGGCCAGCAAGGCGGCCAAGGCGGCCAGGGCCAAGGCGGGGGCATGGGCGGATTCGTGAACCCGGGCGTCGGGGCCACGAACCTCGGGTTGTACGGCTATAGCGGGATCGGCATCCGCGACGTTCCCACGCTTTCGCCCCCGCTCGGCATCGGCGGCGGCGGCGGATTCGGTGGCGGCCAGGGCGGCGGCGGACAGCGCGGTCAAGGCGGCGGCGGGTTCGGCGGTCAAGGCGGCGGTGGATTCGGCGGCCAGGGCGGCGGCGGATTCGGTGGTGGCGGCTTCGGCGGCCAGGGCGGCGGCGGGTTCGGCGGCGGGGGCGGCGGGTTCGGCGGCGGCAAGATCGGTTTCAGCGGCAACTCGGCCCTCTAACGCGTCGAACTACTCAATCAGCACGGCCCGCGTTCTGACGAACGCGGGCCGGCTTCGTTTACCCAGATCGCCAGCGGTGCCCGTCTTGAGCGAATCCCCGCCGCGGACATCGGATTCCGAAAATAGTTCCGCTCCCACCGGCAAGACCCGTCAATTCTGCCCCGCTTCCGGCCGATGAATCCCGGACGACTTCGCAGACCGGCTTTTTCGTGGCCGCGACGCGGAACCGACGCAGACGGGGACGACCATGAAGCGGAAGCGCTGGACGATCGCGAAACTGAGCCGACTTCTTTGGACGTGCGGCGTCTGCGGCGCGCTCGGGTCCGCCGGGTGCAAGCAACAGCTCTTCATGGAACCGGCCGACCACCACAGCGCCCTCGACAAGGGGCTGACGGCCCGCCTGGAAACCTCGCCGCACGAGACCATCGCTCCGACGACCCGGCCGTCCGGGAACGCCCCGGCCACCGTCCTCGACACGAACCGGCCGGTCCGGTACATCGCGCTCAAGGAAGCCATCGCCATCGGCATGGAGCGGGGCAACGTCGGCGGCCAGGCGACCAACCCCGGCCTGGTCTCGGACTTCTTGCCCACCTTCGGCGGCCGGGGCACGTCCGGGACCGACAGCATCAAAGCGTTCGCCCTCCAGCCGGCCATCGCCGCGGCGGAAATCGAGCGGTCGCTCTCGAAGTTCGACGCCCGGTTCATTTCGAGCATCACCTGGAACCAGACCGACAACCCGACGCTGACGCTCCAGCAGAGCTTCTCGAACGGCGACTCGGCGACCCTTTCGAGCACGCTGGCCAAGCCGCTGCCGACCGGCGGCGTGGCCGGGATTACGTTCAGTACGCAGTACCTCAAGCTCGCCCAGCCGCCGTCCAACACGAGCTTCGTCTCCCTGCCGACCTCGTACACGCCGCGGTTGCAGTTCGTCTTCGAACAGCCGCTGTTGCAGTCGTTCGGCATCGAGGTCAACCAGCTCAACGCGAACCACCCGGGCAGCCTGCTCATCCCCGGGTTCCGCACGACCGGCCAGGGGACCGAGGGCATTCTGTTGACCCGCGTCCGGCTCACCCAGCAGCGGGCCGAGTTCGACCGGCAAGTCAACACGCACCTGTTGAACATCGAGGCGGGGTACTGGAACCTGTACTCGTCGTACTACAACCTGGCCGCCCAGGAGAACGGGGCGAAGCAGGCCCTCGAAGCCTACTTCTACTACAGCAAGCGGGCCGGCGGCGGCATCAACAAGCAGGCCACGGTGTTCCAGAACCGCGCGCAGTACGACCGCTTCCGGGTGCTGGTCGTCCGGGCGCGGGGCCAGGTGCTGGAGTCCGAGCGGAACTTCCGCGGCCTCCTGGGCATGCGGTCCGACGACGGCACCCGGCTCGTGCCCACGGACGAACCGAACCTCGTCCCGTTCACGCCCGACTGGAAAGAGATCTGCCAGGAGATGTCCGCCAACCGCCCCGAGTTGATGATCATGCGGCAGGAGGTGAAGGCCAAGCAACTCGACGTGCTGAACCAGAAGAACTTGCGCCGCCCGGACCTGCGGTTCCAGTCCAGTTACGACATCGCCGGCCTCGGGCCTCGCCTGGACGGGGCGAACATCTCGGACAACGCCTTCCGCAGCCTGGCGAGCAACCAGTTCAACACCTGGCAGGTCGGCCTGCGGCTCGAAATGCCGATCGGCTTCCGGGACGCCAACGGCCTGGTCCGGCAGGCCAACCTGAACATGCGCATCGCCTACGAGCAAATGGAAGACGCCGAGCGCAAGGCCGAGGAAATCCTGACCCGGTCGTACCGCCAGGTCAGCGAGACGTACTTGTTGATCGTGGAGAACCGCAGCCAACGGATCGACCTGCAGAAGCAACTCGAGTTCGAGTTCGTCCGCCGGGGCGGCGGCATCTTCGGGGAGCAGGACACGACGGCGTTCCTTCAGGCCCAACAGAACTTGGCCCAGGTCATCGCCGAGGAGTACGCGGCCATCGCCAACTACAACGTCGCCCTCGCCTCCCTGGAGTACGCCAAGGGGACGATCCAGCGGTACAACAACGTGACGGTCGGGGAAGGCCCGCTGCCGGACTACGTGCAGAAGAAGGCGGCCGACCACTTCGCGGCCCGCGAGAACGCGATCAAACTGCGGGAGCAGCCCGGGACGCTCGCCCTGCCGAACCTGCCGGCCTGGAAGAGCGAGATCGACCCGACCCTAACACTTCCCCGGGACGCCGCGGCGACGCCGCCCTCGACGCCTTACGGTGCGCCCCAGAGCCTGCCGCAAGGGATGCCGATGTCGCCATCCCCCCTCCCGCCGGAAGCCCCGGTGACGCCGCCGAAGCAACCAGTGCCCGTGAGCGGCGGCAGCGGGACGACGAGCCAGGTCCGCCCGCAACTGATCCCCGCGGACGCCCCGCCCGCCGCCGGCACCTTCCAGCCGACCGGAACCGTCCAGTTGCCGAGCCGCACCCGTCCGCCGGGCGCGACGACGCCGGTGACGACCACGCCCCAACAGTGACAACGGCCCCGCGACGTGCGGGGCCGGCGAATCGACGGGGTTAGTGTTTCGGCTGGGCCCAGTTGGGCTTGAAGAACTCGTCCTTGCCGCGGTTCTTGTTGACCGCGGCCCCGAGGGTCATGACGGCCTGGAAGCGGGCGGCGAAGGCGGTGATCCAGTCGGCGCTGGCCGTCGCGGCGGCGGCCTCCCGGCCGAACTTCTCGTAGGCGTCCCAGTCGATGTCCTCGCTGACCTCGGGCCGGTCCCGGCAGGCCGCCACGAGGCTGGCGTCCAGGGCCGCGAACCGCTCGACGAGGCCCGGGCCGATGTCGAAGGCGTAGTCGCGGTACAGGTGCAACTCGTTCAAAGACGTGTGCTGCGTCGTCTCGAACACGTCGGCCTTGCGGCGGATGTGCAGGTACAGGCCGACCAGGCCGGCGAAGATCGTCAGGGAGGCCAGCGCGAAGGCCGGCAACGCCAGGGTGCGGAAGCCCTCGACCTGCAAGCCGACGGACGCGGCCGCGGTCACGGCCCCGACGGCCAGCGTCAGGAACGGCCACGGCAACGTGCGGTTGGCCCGGCCAGCCAGGCGGGTCGCCTTGCGGACCAGGCTCGTCGCCTTCGGCCCGAGGCCGGTCGAGTTGGCCGGGATTTGCACGATCAGGCAGGTCACGTTGTCCCGGCCGCCGCGAATGTTGGCGAGTTCGACCAGGTACCTGCACGCCTGCTCGGGGGCGAACACGCCGACGACCGCGCCGATCTCGTCGTGCGTGACTTCGTTGGTCAGGCCGTCGCTGCACATCAAAAACGTGTCGCCGGCCTCGAGAGGGTACGGCCCCTCGATGTCCACTTCGACTTCGGCGTCCGGCCCGAGCGAGCGGATGATCACGTTCTTCTTGAAGTCGCCGAGTTCGTCCGGGTCGATGCCCTGGCGGCGGGCCACTTCCCAGACCCACGAGTGGTCGAAGGTGAGTTGCTGGACGCGGTTCCCCCGGACGCGGTACGCCCGGCTGTCGCCGACGTGGCCGATCCAGGCCCCCTCGGGCCGCATGACGAGCGCGGTGCCGGTCGTGCCGAGGCCCTTGAATTCGGGGTTGTTCACGCCGATCTGGAAGATCGAGTCGTTGGCCTCGACGAAGGCCCGGCGGATGGCCGCGACGACGCCTTCCTGGGCGACGTGCTTGGTGTACGTGAGCGGGATGTCGCGGACGGCCTTGGCGCTGGCCTTCTCGCCGACCGCGTGGCCGCCCATGCCGTCGGCGACGATGAAGACGTGGCCGTGCGTCTCCCAGTGCTTCGCGTCGGCCGGTTGGGCCGCGCACGCGTCCTGGTTGTGGCTGCGCTTGACGCCCACGTCCGTCAGGCTGGCATAGCGGATGTTCACACGTTACCGCCGTCGCGAGGACCGGGTGAGAAGTCGTTCAGGTGCCGGTAATATAGGTCACACTCCCGGGGAAGTCACCGGCGAACGGGGGATTGCGCCGCGCCGCCCGCGGCCCGGCGCGCAACCGCCGGCACCCCGGGCCGCCGGAAGGGCGTCACGCCCCGGCGATGATGATGAGCGGCCGCTTGTCCGGGTCCGGCTCGGCGTTCCGCAGGAGTTCGCGGACCATCCACGGCACGTTCCCCTCGCCGAAGAGCAAGAAGCCGAGGGTACCGGTCCAGGGGGTTTCGTCCGTCCAACCGAAGTGAATCTCCGGCGGGTGGCCGACCTTGGCCATCTCAAGGGACACGGCCGCGAGGGTGTGCGCGATCGACGCCGCCCCGGTGATCTTCAGCGTGTACCGGCCCTCCTCCTGGCCGATCTCGATGACCGGCTCGTTGACGAACTCGCTCGCGTCCTGGAGCACGACTTCGACGAACACGATCATCAACTCCTTGGGGATGCGGTGCTCCTTGCGGATCGACGCCTCCTTGTCCGCCAGGCTGCGGCGGCCCGGCCGGTGCGGCACGAGCACCGTCAAGTCGAGGGAGCGGATGGTGTCCCACAGGAACTTCGACGGCGGGTCCTTCAGCTTGAAGCCCGCGAACCGCAACTCCCGGCTACGCAGCACCCGCGAGACGATCGACGTGAGCACGATCGCGCCGATGAAGCAGAGCGAGATGAGCATCCCGACCGGCTTCTCCCAGACGACGGCGGCGGTGGTGTACACGAAGACCAAAGTGATGAGCAGGTACGGGACCGACAGCCGGCCGCCGAACGACCCGGCCCGCGTGCGGTACTTCTCGATCATCGTCGCCACGCAGGCACTCGTGATGAGCATCAGCACCCCCGTGGCGTAGGCGTCGCCCTGCGCGTCCACGTCGGCGTCGAATACGAGCGTGACGAGCAGGTTGATTCCCGTCAGCAACAGCACCAGCGGCCGGATAGCGCGTGCCCACTCGGGGGCCATGCCGTAGCGGGGCAGGTACTTCGGCACGAGGTTGATCAACCCGGCCATCGCACTCGCCCCGGCGAACCAGAGGATCACGATGGTACTCACGTCGTAAACGGTGCCAAAGACCTGCCCGAAGAACGGGGCGATCTTCTTGACGGGAGCCTCGTCGTGGGCCAGGTACGCCAGCGCCCGCTGGTTCGCCGGCGGGGACTTCGGCTTCTCGACGCCCTTGGGCCAGTCGTCGGGGGCGATGTACTCGCCGGGGCGGGCGGGGTCGGCGTAGAGCAAGTCCCCCGGCGGGATCAGCGTACTCACCACCAGGGACGAGCCGAGCAGGCCGCACGACATGATTAGCGCCGCCGTCAGCATCAGCTTGCGGGTGTTGCGGATCCGGCCGACGGGGTTGTCGTGCGTGTCGCCGGCCTCGCCGCGGATCAGCGGCATCACCGCCGCGCCCGTCTCGAAGCCGCTCAAGCCCAGGGCGAGTTTGGGGAAGATCAGCAGCACCACCAGCGCGAGCGTCAAAAGTCCGCCGCCGCCGAGGGTCGTCGGCTGGTGCGACAGGTTCCAGTGGCCTGCGATGACGTTGGCGTACCACTCGTGCAAGTACTTCGGGTGCTCGGCCAGGTGGGCCAGCCCCGCCCCGATGACCATCACATTCAGCACGAGGTAGACGACGGTGATGCCGACGGCCAGGCCGATGACCTCGCGGAACCCCCGCAGGAAGAACGCCCCGAGCAGCACCAGCAGCAGGAAGGTGACGTACAACTGCTGCCGCGAGTGGTCGTGGGCGTCCTCGGTGGCGAGCGGCCAGTTGGGGTTCTCGATGAGGTGCTTCGCGGCGTCGGCGGCCGAAAGCGTCTTCGTGATGACGAAGTCGGTCGCGGCGAAGCCGAGCAGCGTCAGCACGAGCAGCTTGCCCCACCAACCCCGGACGAGGTTGGCGAGCATGCCGATCGACCCCTGGCCCTCGTGCGACCGGCTGGCCACGAACGCGTACACGGGGTACGCCCCGAACAGCGTGACCAGCACCAGCACGACCGTCGCCAGCGGGGCGAGCAGCCCGGCGCTGACGTAGGCGATCGACGGTTGGTAGCCCAGGGTGCTGAAGTAATCGACGCCGGTCAGGCACATGACCGCCAGCCAGAACGACTGCGGGTGGGCGTGCTTCTCGGGGTGATCGGACTCCTTCAAAACGGGCAGGGAGCCGGTCGTGGTGAGCTTCGCGTCGGGAACGGTACTCATGGAGGTGTAAGACGACCGCCGGACTGTCGCACGCCGGCCCCAAGCCCGCGGGAAACATTCGGCCGGGGCGATTCACGACCCGTCGGTCAGACGGGCCGGCCTCACCCCAGAACGCTTTACATGATACGAACTCGCCCCCGGCCCGCCGGCCGCGCCCGCCCCGGGTTCAATCCGTAAAGTGCCAGGGCCGCCCGATCCCCGAGACAGGAGTCCCCCGTGAAAACCTTCCTCACAACCCTCGCGCTGCTGGTCTGCGCCGCCGCGCCCGCCCAGGAGATGAAGCCCGAAACGGTCAAGTACGTCCTCGCCCTGCAAGACCCGGCGACCGGCGGGTTCAAGGTCACTCCGGCCGGCAAGCCGAGCCTGCGGGCCTGCAACGGCGGCGTGAAAGCCCTCAAAGCGATGGGCCAGACCGTCCCCGAACTCGACAAGATCAAGGCATTCGTGACGAGCTGTTACGACGCCAAAACGGGCACGTTCGCGGAGCCGGACGGCAAACCGGACGTGGCCATTAACGCCGTGGGCGTGATGATCGCCCTCGACCTCGGCCTGCCGCGCGAGAAGTTCGCCGGGGCGATGACGTACCTGAAGGACAACGCCAACACCTTCGAGGAGGTGCGCATCGCCGCCGCGGCCGTCGAGGCGTGGGGCGTCGCCGACTGCCCGTTCTCCCTCGACGGCTGGCTGAAAACAGCCACCGACATCGCCGCCCCGGCCGACGCCCGCACGGCCGGCTCCGTCCTGGCGATGTGCCTCCGCCTGGGCAAGCCGTGCCCGAACGGCGTAGCGCACGTCGCCGCGATCACCGGCGGCCAGAACGCCGACGGCGGCTGGGGCGTCAAGGGTGCAGCCGGGTCCGACCTCGAAACCTGCTACCGCGTCGTCCGCGCCCTGAAGCTCGCCCGCGCCGACGGCCGCACAGTGACGGCCGAACTCGCCCGCGTCAAAACCTTCGCGGCCACGTGCAAGAACGCCGACGGCGGCTACGGCGTCAAGCCGGGCGAAGCGTCGAGCATGAGCGGCACCTACTACGCCGTCCTCATCGACAAGTTCCTGGGCGAGTTGGCGAAGTAACAAGGCGAGCCAGGAGCGTGAGCGACTGGAGGTGGTTCGATCTCCAGTCGCTGACGCTCCTGGCTCGCCGGGGTTATGTTCGTAGCAAACTGTCCACGACCGCTGCCGTGAACGTCGCCGTCGACGCGGTGCCGCCGAGGTCGGCCGTCCGCACGCCGCTGGTCAATACGCCTTCGAGGGCGACGATGATGCGACTCGCCGCGGCGGTTTCGCCGAAGTCCTTGAGCATTTCGACGGCGGGGAGGATTAGCGGGAGCGGGTTGGCGCTCCCCGGCGGGACGGCTTCGTGGGTCGCTCCGTAGACCGCTTCGTAGACCTTGACGCCGTCGCCGACGTTGATCGCCGAGGTCGCGCTGATGCCGCCGACGAGGCCCGCGCCGAGGTCGCTGAGGAGGTCGCCGTAGAGGTTGCCGGCGGCGAGAATCTCGAACTGGTGGGGCCGCGACACGAGCTGCATGCAGGTGTTATCGACGATCATTTCCTTCGCCGCGATCTCCGGGAAATCGATGGCCACGCGGCGGAAGCAGTCCAGGTACAGGCCGTCGGCGAGCTTCAAAATATTCGCCTTGTGGATGCAGTGGACCGACTTCTTGCCGAGCCGTGTGGCCAACGCGAACGTGTAGCGGAAGAAGCGCAGGCTCGCCGCCTCGGTGACGATCTTGAAGCTTTGCACCACCCCGGGCACGATCTCGTGCTCGGACGCCGCGTACAGGTCTTCGGTGATCTCGCGCACCAAGTGGAAATTGACACCCGCGAAGCGACTCGGCAGGCCGGCGAGGTTTCGCACGGGCCGCACACTGGCGAACAGCCCCAGCCGGCGGCGGAACTCGACGTTGTAGTTGTTCGGCACCGCCGGCCCGTGCGCCGTCGGCATCCCCGCCCCCTTCGGCTGCAGCAACTTCGTTTTCAGGGCGACGCCGCACGCCTTGACGGCGTCGAGGGTCGCTTGCGGGATCGCCTCGGCCGCCCCGGCTTCGAGCGCGGCCCGGCCGGCGGGGTGGACTTCAAACGCGATCTCGACGCCGGCCGCGCGGAGGATCGCCCGCAGGGCCTCCTCCTGGTCGAGGCCGACGCCCCCGCCCTGGACGAGTACGACGTTTCGCATCAGGCGGACTCCCGGGTCAGGCGGCGGATAATCGCGTCGGTCAGCGTGTCGGTCGTGCCCGTGCCGCCGAGGTCGCGGGTCAGGCCGTCGGCTGCCCGCAGGGTGGACACGACGGCCGCTTCGATGCGGGCCGCGGCGGCGCGCTCGCCGATGTGGTCGAGCATCATGGCCGCGCTCCGCACGACCGCGATCGGGTTCGCCAGCCCTTTGCCGGCGATGTCCGGGGCGCTGCCGTGGACCGCCTCGAAGACGGCATACCGGGTGCCGAGGTTGGCCCCGGGCACGACGCCCAGGCCGCCGACCAGCCCCGCACACAGGTCCGAAATCACGTCGCCGAACAGGTTCTCCATCACGAGCACGTCGAACTTCGTCGGGTCCATCACGAGTTCCAGGCAGACGTTGTCGATCGGCTTTTCCTCGAAGCGGAGGAACGGGTACTCGTCGGCCACCTCGCGGGCGCATTCGAGGAACAGGCCGTCCGAGAGGCGCATCACGTCGGCCTTGTGGCAAAACGTCACGAGGTGCCGGCCGCCGGTGCGGGCCAGCTCGAAGGCGAAGCGGACGATGCGCTCGCAGGCCGGCCGCGTGATGACCCGCAGGCTCTCGACGACGCCGGGCACGACGACGTGCTCCATGCCGGCGTACAGCCCCTCGGTGTTCTCGCGGACGACGACCAGATCGACGCCGGTGAACGGGGTGACGACGCCCGGCAGGTTCTTCACCGGCCGCACGCTGGCGTACAGGTCGAGGCCCTTGCGGAGCCGCACGTTGATCGACCGGAAGCCCTTGCCGACCGGCGTGGTACACGGGCCTTTGAGCGCGACGCGGTGCTTGCGGACGAGGGTCAACGTCTCCTCGGGCAGCGGTTCGCCGTGCGTCTCGACGGCCCCGACGCCCGCCGCCGCCGGCACCCAGTCGATGGCCACGCCCGCCGCCGCGACGACGCGGCAGGCCGCGGCGGTCACCTCCGGGCCGATGCCGTCCCCGGCGATCAAAACGATCTGCATGACAATTCCCTGGCGAGTCCCGGAGAGGGGTACGCTCAACTTGCGACCGGCCGCGGTCCCCGGCAAGGCAGTTTTCGCGGCGGGCCGTCGTCGGGCTTGTGCCGGTCGTGACGATTTCCGTGGTTGCGTCAGTCGGTCCACCGGTTACCGTGGGGAATGGCGTCACCACCGGCCCGCCGCCCCGCCGATGGAGACGACGAACCGCCTAGTCCCACGGAACCGACCCGGATGTCCGCCGACGCCACGACCCCCGAACACGCCGCAAGCGACGACCCGGCCGCCCCGGCCGCGCCGTCGGGCCTGCGGTCACTCGGCGAAGCCCTTTTCGCCCCGGTCGCCGACGCCTTCGTCGGCCTGGGGGACTGGACGCTGTTCTCATTCCGCGCGACGACCGGCGTCTTCACCCGGCACCACAAGCGGTCGGAGTTCCTGCGGGCGTGCGTCGAGATCGGCGTCGGCAGTTTCGGCGTCGTGGCCATTACCGGCGTGTTCATCGGCATGGTCCTGGCCGTGCAGGCGTACAACCAGTTCCACACGATCGGCCTGGACACGTCCCTCGGGGCCGTCATCCACATGTCGCTCGTCCGCGAACTCGGCCCGGTGCTGGCCGCGGTCATGCTGGCCGGGCGGATCGGGACCGCGATGGCCGCGCAACTGGCGACGATGCGGGTGACCGAGCAGATCGACGCGCTCGCCTGCCTGGGCGTGGACCCGGTCAAGTTCCTGGTCGCCCCGCGCTTCCTGGCGTGCCTGGTCATGATCCCGCTGTTGACCGTCGTCGCCGACGCCCTGGGCATACTCGGCAGCACGTTCATCGCGCTCAAGGTCTTCAAGATCGACGGCTTCCACTACTGGCGGCACACGGCCAACTTCGTCACCCTGTGGGACCTGTTCATCGGCCTGTCCAAGTCGGTCGTCTTCGGCGGCGTGCTGTCGCTGATCTGTTGCCACCGCGGGTTCAACAGCCGGGCCGGGGCGGAGGGGGTCGGGCGGGCCGCGACGGAAGGGTTCGTCCTATCGTTCGTCGCCGTGCTGGTCATCGACTTCGTCCTCGGGCTGCTGTTCAACACGCTCGGCAACGTCCTCTTCCCCGCCGTCACCTCGCGCATCGCGTAAGCCCCCGGAGCAAGCGATGGCGACCGTTAGCCCCCTGATCCGCCTCGACGACGTGTCCGTCAGCTTCGGCACGCAACACGTCCTGTCGCGGATCACCCTGGACGTCTTCCCGCAACAAACTCTCGTCCTGATCGGCGAGAGCGGGTGCGGCAAGTCGGTCACCCTCAAGCTCATCGTCGGCCTGCTCACGCCGACGAGCGGGGAGGTCTACTTCGCCGGCAAGTCGGTCCGCGCGATGCGCGAGCGCGAGTTGACGGCGATGCGGCTGCACGTCGGCTTCTTGTTTCAGCAGTCGGCCCTGTTCGACAGCCTGAGCGTGTTCGACAACGTCGCCTTCGGCCTCCGCGCCCAGGGGCAGTTGCGCGAGGCCGAGATCCGCGACCGCGTCCGGGAGCGGCTGCTCGAAGTCGGGTTGCCGGCGGCCGTCGAGGTCAAGATGCCGACGGAACTGTCGGGCGGGATGCGCAAGCGGGTCGGCCTGGCGCGGGCGCTGGCCATCGACCCCGAGGTGATGCTGTACGACGAGCCGACGACCGGACTCGACCCGATCATGACCGACGTGATCAACGAGTTGATCCTGCAAACCCGGTCGCGCCGGCCGGTGACGAGCGTGGTCGTGACGCACGAAATGCGGACCGTCCACAAGGTCGCCGACCGCGTCGTCATGCTCTACCCGCTGGCCCGCCTGGCCCCGGGGGAGCCGCAAGTGCTGTACGACGGCCCGCCGCAAAAACTCCTGACGAGCCTGAACCCGCGGGTGCGGCAGTTCGTCGAAGGCGAAGCCCGCGACCGCCTGTCCGAACTCCGCCTGGAGGCGGACGCGGCACGCTAAAACCTCGGGTGTCGGGTTTGGGGTATCGCAGACCTGCAACGAGCCGCAACCGAATTGTCTGCGATACCCCAAACCCGACACCCGACACCCGATACCCGATGCTGAAATCTCCGGTGTCGGGTGTCGGGTCTCGCAGAATCGACCGTCGACACTGACGCCCAAGCTCTGCGACACCCCAACCCCGACACCCGATACCCGATGCTGGAGTGAGAGATATGGCCGAACGCACCACCCGCCTCCGACTCGGCCTGTTCACCGCGGCTTGCCTGGCGGCGTTGACCGGGTTGGTCGTCCTGTTCGGCGGCGCGCCGACGGTCTTCGCCAAGCGGAGCCGGTACACGGTCACCTTCCCGGAGGCCCCCGGCCTGACCGTCGGCACGCCGGTCCGCAAGTCCGGGGTGCGCATCGGCCAGGTGACCCGCGTCGATCTCGACGAGACGAGCGGGCTGGTCCGCGTCGGCCTCGAACTCGACCCCAAGTACCCGCCGCGGAAGTCCGAGGAGCCGGTCATCACGCGGGGCCTGCTGAACGGCGACACGGCGCTCGACTTCGTGCCCAAGAGCGAGAAACTCGTCACCGTCGCCGAGCGCGGGGAGACTTACGACCCGGACGCCGAGATCGTCGGCGTGCCGCCGCTGAACGCCCGGTCGCTCTTGAAGGACGCGACGGACGCCCTGCCGAACGCGCAGGAGAGCGTGGCCCGGGTGGTCAACTCGATCGCCCGGTTCGAGGCCGCCGTGCCCAAGGTCGAGCGGGCCGTGGACGAGATCGCCGGGCTGGCCCGCGGCGGCCGCGAGTTCGTCCCCGAGTTGCGGCAGACGAACATCAAGGTGCAAGACCTCCTCGGCCAGGCCGAAGACCCGAAAGACCAGCCGGTGAACGTCCGCGCGATGTTGAAGCAGATCATCGAGTTGCTGCAAGCCATCCGCCCGGTGGCCGACGACCTGCGCGAACTGGTGAAGGCCAACGGCCCGGAACTGACGCGGACCCTCGCGGCCGTGCGGCAAACGGCCGAGAGCGCGAACGAGGTCTTCAACCCCGAGAACCGCAAGGGCGTGGCCGCGACGATCAAGAACTTCCAGGACGGCAGCGGCGACCTCGTCAAGACGATCCGCATCGCCGCGCTCTTGATCGACCAGGCCGAGAAGACGGTCAAGGAAGTGAACGCCCGCGTCGCGCAAACCGAAGCGGTCATCGCGTCCGTCGGCCGCGCGGCGGACAACGTCGATCGCGCGTCCAAGCCGTTCGCCGACAACTCGGCGCAACTCGTCGCCGGCCTGGGGGACAGCCTGAAGAACCTGAACACGGCCAGCGACCAACTCACGAAAGCGCTCGCCGAAGTCCGCGTGACACTGGCCACGGTGAACCGCGGCGAAGGGACCGTCGGCAAGGCGCTCACCGACCCGACGCTTTACAACAATCTGAACGACACGACGGTCAACGTCGCGCGGTTGATGGTCCGCATCGACAAGATCGCCAAGGACCTGGAAGTGTTCGCGGACAAGGTCGCCCGCCGGCCGGAGACGGTCGGCATCGGCGGGGTGGTGCGGCCGAGCACGGGGTTGAAGGAGTCGCCGGGGGCACCACTGCCGCCCGGCGCTTCGCTGCCGATCGCCCCGTCGCCGATCGGCGCGCCGGGGTTGCCGTTGGCCCCCGGGATGCCGCAGGCCGCGCCGCTGACGCCCATCGCCCCGGTGCCGTTCGGCCCGACCGGGGTGCCGCCGCAGACGGTCTACTCGCCGGACCGGCCGAAGTGATCAGCCGGCGTTCGTGCCGACCGTTTTGAAGTCCTCCATCGCACGGGCGACGGCCAGTGGCAGGACTTTCCGCAACCGGCGGGCGCGGCGGATGTCGGCCCAGTTCTTGAGGATGTGGTCGGCCTGCCGGGACTGCGTGCGGGCGAAGTACTTCATAATGAGCGGGTGGATCCACTCGTAGTCGGTGTAGTTGCACTCGATGACGGCGACCGACTTCGAGTGCAGCTTCGCCGGGGTCTCGTTCTTGGGGTCGAAGACGAACAGTTCGCCGCCGGTCATGCCCGAGCCGATCTCGTTCTCGATCGGCCCGAGGATGAGCACCCGGCCGCGGGTCATGTACTCGCAGGCGTACTTGCCGGCCGCCTCGGCGACGATCGTCGCCCCCGAGTTGCGGATGCCCAGCCGGTGCCCGGCGCGGCCGCCGATGAACACGCTCCCGCCGGTCGCCCCGTAGGCGATGTTGTTCCCGGCGACCGACTGGAGTTCGCCGCCGAAGTCCGACGTGGCGTAGTCGAGCGTGACGACGACGTTGCCGCCGGAGATGCCCTTGGCCACGCCGTCCTGGGCGAAGCCGTGCAACTCCAGGTCGAGGCCGTCGATGCACCACGCGCCGAAGCTCTGGCCCGCCTCGCCCTCGAAGCGGAACTGAATCTTCTTGCCGTTCGGCATGCCCTCGCGGCCGTACAACTTGGCGATCTGCCCGGCGATCGTGGCCCCGACGGACCGGTCCGAGTTCTTGATGCGGAAGGTGTTCGACGAGGTTTGGGCCACGTCGATGGCGTCCGCGACGGCCGACAGCATCCGCTCGTTCAGCGTCGTCCCCGGGGCCGCGCACACGCCCGTCGCGCCGGTCAATTGCGGGAAGTTCTGCGCGAGGTTGTGCAGGGCCATGTCCGGGCGGATGAACTTCCGCACGTCCACGGACGAGACGCGGCCCTTGACGCCGGGGTCGGTCCGCTTCTCCAGCAGGTCGCTCCGGCCGGTGAGTTCGCTCAGGTGCGCGTACCCCATCTCGGCGAGGATGCCCCGGGTCTCCTCGGCCACGGCGTGCAGGTACGCCTTCGTGTGCTCGGGGTGGCCCTTGAAAATCTCCGGCGACCCGGTGATCCCGGTCGGGCACTTGGGGATGTGGCACGACTTGCAGACGATGCAGCCGACCGACACCATCAGGCCCTGGCCGAAGCTGAACTGGTCCGCGCCGAAGAGCGCGTACTTGATCACGTCGTAGCCGTTCTTGATGCCCCCGCCGACGCGGAGCTTGACCCGCGTGCGGATGCCGTTGACGACGAGCGCCTGGTGCGCCTCGGCCAGGCCCATCTCGCTGGGCAGGCCGGCGTGCTCCTTGGACGAAACCATCGCCGCCCCGGTGCCGCCGTCGATGCCGTCGATCTCGATCACGTCGGCCCCGGCCTTGGCCACGCCGACGGCGATGGTGCCGATATTATCGACCGCGACGAGCTTAACCGACACCGGCTTGCCGGGGTTGACCGCCTTCAGGTCGTGGATGAGTTGCGCGAGGTCCTCGATGGAGTAAATGTCGTGGTGCGGCGGCGGACTGATGAGGTCGGTGCCGGGCTTGGCGAAGCGGATTTCGGCGATCTCCGCGGTCACCTTCTTGCCCATGAGTTGGCCGCCCTCGCCGGGCTTCGCCCCCTGGGCCATCTTGATCTGCAACTCGTCCGCGTTGATGAGGTACTCGGCGTCCACGCCGAACCGGCCGGACGCGACCTGGCGGATGCGGCTGCGGAAGCGGCTCTTCTTCAAGTCGCCGTCCGGGTCGATGGCGTAAATCTCGGGCCGCTCCTGGCGCTGCTTCATGACCTTCGACCAGAACTCGCCCCAGGCCCGCGTCGGCACGTCGTTCCGCCAGCGGGCCTCGCCGCCCTCGCCGGAGTTCGACAGCGCGCCCAACTCGTTGCACGCCGCCGCGATCGTCATGTGCGACGCCCCGGTCAGCGCCCCGTGGCTCATCGCCGCCCCGCGGAAGTGGTCGCGGATCATCTCCCCGGTCGATTGCACGTCCTGCGTCGGGACCGGCGGCAGGCCGGTCTTCTTGATCTGGAACAGGTCGCGCAACACCGTCGGCGGGCGGGTCTTGACCATGTTCGAGAAGTTCTCGAACTTCACCTCGACCTGCATCAGCAAGTTCGGGTCGCGGTCGGCCGGCGGGGCCGTGTACGCCATCTCGCCGCCCCAGCCGTCGCCCTCCGGCTCGGGGTGCGCTTCCTTCACGGCGTCCCGCAGGGCGCTGCGCACCTTGCCGTTGTACGCGTGGTAGTCCCGGTTCGAGGCGAGCGGGTCGGACTTCGCGGCCATCGCCTCGGCCTTCTGCACCCGCCACTTGGCGTCGTCCACCAGGTCGGCCAGCGTCAGCCCGCCGATGCGGCTGGGGAAGTCGCCGAGGTAGTGCATCAACTCGGGGCCGAACCCGACGGCTTCGAACAGCATCGCGCCGCGGTAGCCCTCGATGGTCGTGATGCCCATCTTCGAGATGATTTTCAACAGCCCGTCCTCGAGGGCGTAGAAGAGGTTGGTCAGCGCGTCGTGCGGTTCGAGGTGCTGCTCCTGCTTGGTCTCGGCGTGCTTCCAGGTCAGGCCGTCCTTGACGAGCCGGAGCATCAGGTACGGGTGGACGGCGTCGGCCCCGAAGGCGACGAGGACGGCGATGTCGTGGCCCTCCTGAATGTCGCCGGCCTGGACGATCAGCGAGCACCGGTCGCGCAGGCCGTGCTTGCACAGGTGGTTGTGGACCGCGCCCAAGGCCATCAGCGACGGGATCGGGGCGACGCCGCGGCGGGCCGCCTCCTTGTCGCTGATGCACAGGACGTGGAAGCCCTCGTGGACCGCCTTCTCGGCCGTGCTCTTCAAGGCTTCGAGCGCGGCCCGCAGGGAGTCGGTCCCGCCGTCGAGCAGGAAGGTCGCGTCGAGCACCTGCATGCCGATGATCTCGTGCGTGCGGATCTCGTCCAGGACCGCGTCCGAAATGACCGGCGACGACAATTCCATCTGCTTGACCGGCATCGGGTCGCCGCTGCCGAACGCCCCGGCCTTCAACGGCGACCGGCCCAGGTACGTCGTCAGGGACATCGCCCCGCCCTCGCGGTACGGGTCGATCGGCGGGTTGGTCACCTCGGCGAACGTCTGCTGGCAGAACTTGAACAGGGTCGGGTGGTAGGTGCTGAAAATCGTCAAGACGCGGTCGTGCCCCATGCTCGACAGCGGCTCCTTGGAGAGCTTGGCCATGTCCTTGACGAACGTGGCCCGCTGCAAGTCCCAGCCGGCGGCCTGGAGCAGCACTTCGAGGGTCCAGTTGCGCTCGGACTCCATCGCGTCCACGATGGTCTCGCTCTGCCGGGTGAAGTCGAACCCCTCGGTCATGACGATTTGCCGGCGGTTCAGCTCGTGGATGTCGCCGAGTTCGGCGTGCGCCTCGTCGGCGACCCGCTTCATGATCTGGAAGCTGTCGAGCCGCTCGCCGGTGGCCGTGTCGAGGGCGATCATCTGGCCCGGCTGGAGTTGCCCGCTGGCGACGATGTCGGTCTGCTCCAACCCGAACACGCCGGACTCGGAGCCGATGTACAGCCAGCCGCGCTTGTCCGAGCACCAGCGCACCGGGCGGAGGCCCATGCGGTCCACGAGGCCGACGAGGAAGCGGCCGTCGGACGCGACCAACCCGGCCGGGCCGTCCCAGGCGCACAGGCTGCCGTAGGTGCGGCGGCAGTACGTGAACAGTTGGCACGCCTCACCGCCCCACACGTCGGCCTCCGTGTCCCAGACCGGCGGCAGGGACAAGCGCATCGCGCGCAGCAGGCTCCAGTTCCGGTCGTTGACGAGGTAGTCCATCCACTCGTCGAGGCTGCCGCTGTCGGACATGCCGGCGGACAGCAGTTCGCCGCCGGCGATCGGCGGGGTGAGGCCGCGGGCGTAGGCCTGCACGGCGTTGCGGTTGGTGCGGATCGTGTTGATCTCGCCGTTGTGGCAGCCCAACCGGAACGGCTGTGCGAGCCTCCAGTTCGGGAACGTGTTGGTGCTGTACCGGCGGTGGAAGTACGCGATCCCGGTCTCGAAGTTCGGGCTGGCGAGGTCCGGGAAGTAGTCCTGGAACTGGCCGCTCGTGAGCAGGCCCTTGTACCCGATGAGCTTCGACGACAGCGACACGGTGTACACGTCGAGGCCGGCGGCGCGGAAGCGGTCGCGCAACACGTACCGCTTGGCGAAGCACCACGCCTCGGCCCCGGCGGCGTGCTTGGGGTCGGTGCTGACCCGCAGGATCGCCTGGTCGATGGCCCCCGGCTTCGAGTCCCGGGCCGTCGCCGGCAGGCAGTCGTCGTTCGTCGGCACGGCGCGCAGGCCGAGGAACTGGTGCGGGCCGGCCGACAGCACGTCGCGGAGGATGGCCCGGGCCGCGTCGATGCGGCCGGCGTCGGTCTCGGCGATGAAAAAGACGCCGACGACGAGCGTGCTGGCGGCGTCGAGGTCGGCGGCCCCGTCGAGGCCGAGCCGCTGGGCCTCGACGCGGAAGAAGCCTTGCGGCACCTGGCACGAGATGCCGGCCCCGTCTCCGGCGTCGCCGCAGATGCCGCCGCGGTGTTCGAGGGCACCGAGGGCGGTCAGGGTCTTGCGCAGCACTTCGTTCGAGGGCTTGCCGTCCTTCGCGGCGACGCCGCCGATGCCGCAGGCGTCGCGGCCGACGACATCGGTGTAAAGGAGTTCGCCGCTCGCCGTCAGTGCTCGTCCGTCCATCGCGCCTGCCACCTGTCGTGGGGACTGGGAAAACTCGTTCGTAATCTGAAGTTTACGCCCGGGCGGCGGGTCAATCAACGCCCTCGGGGTAGTAACCGCGAGATTCTCCGCCCGGTCGCGCCGAAAGTCTGTCTTGGCACCGCCGGCAGTTTGGGGTACAAGGCCGGTCGTCCGTGTCCCTGGAGAGCGAAGTCATGACGCGATGGATCCTGGCCTTGGCGTGGGCGGGCGGTTGCGCGGCGGTGTCGGCGCAGACCCCGCCCGTCGGCCAACCGCCGGCGGGCCTGCCCCCCGCCCCGACGCCGGCGGGGACCCCGGCCGTCAGCCCGGCCTTGTGGCAGCACCTGCAGAACTGGGAAACGGTGATGAAGGGCGCGACCAACTTCTTCTGCGAGGGCAAGAAGACCCAGGACATCAAAGTCGGCGCGCGGAAGGGCAAGCGGGAGTCGAAGACGGACATCCGCTGCCAGATGCCGAGCAAGGCCCGGATGTTCCTGACGGCAGTTCCCGGCCCCGGGGAAAAAATCGACCCCAACGACTACGACCTGTACATCGCCACGCCCAACTTGATCCTGGAGTACGACGGCAACAACAAGCGGCTCATCGAGACGCGGCTGCCCCCGGGCAGCGCCAAGGGGATGTTGCTCCTCGACTTCATGTCCGGGGCGATCACGGCCCGCGCCGCCGTCGAGCGGTTCGACATCCGGCTCCTGCAAGAAGACGCGAACTACCTGTACCTCGAACTGAAGCCGAAGACGGCGGAGGACAAGGCCGATTTCGAGTCGATGATCCTGGTCCTGTTCCGCAACATCGCGGGCCAGCCGGGGTACCTGCCGCGGCAGGTCGTCGTCCGGCGGAACAACAACCAGGAGGAAGAATCCTGGGACTTCCCGCGGCCGGCGATTAACGTCGAGGGGATCACGCCGGCGACCTTTCAGCCGGTGGTCGTGGACAAGAAAATTTGGAACGTGGTCGTTCAGAACGCGCCGGCCCAGGGGGCGCGCGACGCCCGCCCCGCGGTGGGTGCGGCCGCGATCCCCGGCCCGGGTGCCCCGCCCGTCGTGCCGACGCCGGGCGGGCTGCCGCCGAAGTAGTCCTCGACTCGAAAACCTCCCGACGCGCCCCGGTGATCGTTCGCCGGGGCGTTCGCATTTCTCACGCTCCTCTCACCGCGCGTGCGGCACAATCGTCAGCGCTGAGGGCACGTCTCGGTCGGCCTTCCGCCGCGCCCGGGAGCGGCTCCGCGTCTCTCTCCAGAGGACCATCCGATGAAAGCGTTGAAGCGTTCACTGCTCGCCCTGGCCGTCTTCGTCGGCGCGGCCGGCCTGTCGGTCGCCGTCCAACCCCCGCAAGGCGGCGGCGGTCGCGGCGGGTTCGGCGGCGGCGGGGTCACCGGCCTCGTCAAGTCGAAAACGGTCGCGGCCGACGTCAAGATCACCGACGAGCAATCGGCCAAGCTCAAGGACTGGTCGAAGGAATTCGCCGCCAAGAGCCAGGAGATGATGAAGGCGGGCATGGAAGGAATCGATCGTCAGGACCGCAAGGCCATGATGGAGAAGATGCCGGCCCTTCAGGCCGAAATCTCGAAGGCCGCGTACAAGGAACTCGCCACCGTCTTGAAGCCCGACCAGGTCAAGCGGCTCAAGCAGATCGAAGTCCAGATCGCCGGCCTGCGGGCGTTCTCGACTGCGGATGTGAAGGACGCGATGAAGATGGGCGACGACCAGACGGCCAAGATCAAGGACGCCGCGGACACCGCCATGAAGGACGGCCGCGACCTGAACGAAGAGTACGGGGTCAAGGGCTTCGGCGGCCGGCCGGACGACGCGGACAAGGCCAAGGAGTTCGACAAGAAGCGCGCCGCCATCACCAAGGAAGCGATGAGCAAAGTCATGGGAACCATGAGCGCCGACCAGAAGAAGAGCTGGACCGAACTGACCGGCGACCCGATCGACGTGGCCAAGGTCCAGGCCGAAGCGATGGGCGCGCCCCGCGCCAAGGGTAAGGACATCTAAAGTCGCCGCCTCGCCCGTGGCGACTGCGAAACCGCTCGGGGCAACCCGGGCGGTTTTCGTTTCCACTGGCGGCGAGTACAATCACACCCCCACCCACATTGGACTCCTCAGGATCGTGCCGTGTTCGCAACGGACCCGACGAATCCGACGACGACGCTGGCGGCCTTCGCCGCTCAAAAGGCCGACGTCCACGACGCCTTCCGGGCCGTCGTGAGTTACCGCAACTGGCTCGTGCCCGTGCCGGCGTTGACGGGGCACTACGGCCAGCCGACGCCGACCCGCCGGCTGGCGTACAGCCGGGCCGGGGAGTTCCCGGCCGGCGAACTCTGGCTGTTCACGGACGACGACGCGGCCCACCGGGCCAAGGCCGCCGGGTGCAACCTCGGCGTGTACGCGACCGGCCTGTCCGGCGTCGAGCTGTTCGCGGCCTTACCGCCCGGCACCACGGCCGTCCGGGTCAACCCGGTTTCCCCCGCCGAGCTGACGTGGAACTTCCCGCCCGAGGCGTTCGCCCTCGCCGCCGCCTGGGCGCAGGTCGTGCGGTTCGAGGAGGCCCTGGGCGGGTGGGCGGCCGGGGCACCCGTGGACCTGGCGGTCGTCGCCGCGTACCCGCAATTCCAGGCGTTCGTCTTCCCCAACCGCACCGTACTGACGATGCCCGAGCAGGGCGGGATGCTCAACCCGGCCGTCGTGTGTACGGCCCCGGACTGTGCCAAGGCGATCCTGCTCCGCGTCCCCGAAGGGATGCGGGCCGAGTTGCAGATGGTCTCGACGACCGGCCGCGAGCTGCTGGATAAACTGCCCGGGCAGGGCATGGACGGCTTGATGCTCAACCCGGCCGGCCCCGGCACCCCCTTCCCCCTCCGGCTGACCGGCCCCTGAGCACCCCGATGATCGAGCCGCCCGGACCGCCGACCCCGCCGCCCTTCCCCGCCTGGCGCACGGCCATCGGCGTGCTCACCCTGGCGCTGGTGATCGTCACCGGCCTGCTGTTCACGGCGCTCTGGAATTCGGGCTGGTTCGTGCAAGTGCCGCGCGAGTTTGAGCCGGCCGGCCTCGGCTGCGTCGTCGAAATGCCGGGCGCGGTCCACGACTCGGCCCTCCTCCTCGGCGAGCAGTCGAGCGGGCCGGAGTACGCCGTGCGGCGGCGCTTCCCCTGGGAGAGCTTCGGCCTGGCCGCCCGCGACCTGCCGGCCGACGGCGACGGCCGCGACCTCCTCACGCCGATGGACGCCTACCTCCGCGACTTCTTCAAGACCCTGCCCGGTGCCCCCGACCCCGTCGCCCGGACCGTGCGCGACGACAGGTACCCGATCCGCCAGGCGGCCGCGACGACGCCGAAGTACGGCACCGTCGTCGCCCGGGTGGTCTACGGCGGGCCGAAACTTTACCTGCTCGTCGCGGCCGGTAAGGCGGTCACGCCGACCCGGCCGGACGTGACCCGCTTCTTCGACTCGTTCCGCTGCACCGACGCCGACGACCTCACCGCCGCGGCCAACGCCTTGACGGAGTTCGTCGCGGCGGGGTTCCAGCGCGACCCGGCCGCCCCGCCGTTCGAGGCCCGGCCCTACGGCGGGCCGGTCGTGCCCGCCGCCGCCGACTTCCCCGGGCTGACGCACCACTGGGCGTGCGACGCGGCCGACGCGAGTTGGTTCGACTTCGCCGGCAATTGTGTCGGGAGTTGGTCGCGCCCCGGCCCCGCCCGCGTTCCCGGGGTCCGCGCCGGGGCGATTGCCTTCGGCAGTTCGCGGCGGCACGTCGCCGAGTGGGACGAGCCGACGGACTTCTTCCCCGGCGACAGTTCCACCCTCACCTTCTGGTACCGCTCCACCCCGGGCGTCGGCCGGTTGCTCGACTTCGCCCCCGCGGCCGAGGGCACCGAAGTCGTCGAGTTGAACGACGGCAGCGTGCTGATGAAACTCCGTGTTTTGCCGGAGAAATTGACCCTGACGCTACCCGGCGGTAGGGATCGTCAAGCCCGGGACGGGGACTGGCACCACGTCGCCGTCGTCCGCCGCCGCGGGGCGACCGGGCCGCGGACGGAAGTCTGGCTCGACGGCTGCTTGACCCACGAGGCCGCGACCCCTGCGGACGGGCGGGCGGAGGCGACCTCGCGGCTCGCCGTCGGCGGGGCGGCGACGCTGGTGCGGGACCGGATTCTTCCCCCGGCCACCGGCTTCCGGGCCGCGCTGGACGAACTCTGCGTCTATTCCCGGGCACTCGACGAAGCCGAAATTCGTCGCCTCGCGGCCGCCCCGGAACCGCCGTACTGGATGCAACCCGACACCGGCTTGCCGAAGCCGGTGCTGTACGTCTCGGGCACCGCCCCGGCCGACGCCAAGAACGCGCTGATGGACGCCGTGACCGGGCGGAGTTTCGAGGTCGCCGGCGCGGCCCGCGCGACCGACACCCCCGCCGGCATCGGCTACGAAATCACGCTGGCCCGCGGCGAGTCGATGGTGCAACTCGGGGCGCTGCCCCTGCCCAAAGCCCCGTCGAAAGCGCGGCCTTTCGACGACTCGTGGGCCGCGCCGTTCACGATCTCGGTCTGGGGCCGCTGCGTCCAGGACGAGCCGATCGAACTGTTCGGGCTGGACAAGACCAGCCTGGTCGTCGGCCCGGACGGCGCGAAGCTCGTGGTCCGAAGCCCGGTGCGGTCCGGCTTGCAACCGGCCTTCGAGCACGCCGCACCCGGCCGCGACTGGCACCACTACACGCTGACGCGCAGCCGCAAGTCCGTGTTGAAATTCTACGTGGACGGCACCGCCGTGACGCCGGTCGCGGAGGTCATCGCCTCGCCCGACGGCGTTCCCACGATGGTGCTGGGCCGGCCGCTGAAACTCGTCGAGTCCGCCACCGTCGCGTTCGGCGAGTTGGTCGTCTTCCCCGTCGAATGCACGCCGGCCCAGGTGAAGCGAATCGCCGGCGTGAAAGTGGCGGAGTGAATCACTGGCCACAGTGTGCCTCTACGAACATCGACATGTTTCCCGGACACACTTGTGAAGATTCGACGAGAGATGCGTGTAATTTGTGTTGACCTGCCGTGAGCCTTATCCGATGATGCTGGCACGAGACCACGTCACGTCAAGGTCAGTGCTGACCTTGTCCCTCACCCGTGTGCCCAATTATCTTTGAGGTCTGTTCATGCGTTTCTCTCCCAAACGCCGTTCGGCGTTTACGCTCATTGAATTGTTGGTCGTCATCGCCATCATCGCCATCCTGATCGGCCTACTCCTACCCGCCGTCCAGAAAGTCCGCGAAGCCGCCGCACGAGCCCAGAGCCAGAACAACCTCAAGCAAATCTGCCTAGGCATGCACGGGTGCGCCGACGCCAACAACGGCGCACTGCCCCCGGCCTACGTCCGGCCCGAGGCGCTTGTCCCGACCATCTACCGCGGTGCTTACGGCACGGCTACATTCTTCCTGCTCCCGTACATCGAGCAGATCAACGTCTACAATAACCTCGGGGCCAACGGCACGAACGTTTTCGCCGGGGCGAACGGTCAGGTCGTCAAAACCTACCTCGCGCCGAACGACGGCTCGATGCCCAATGACACGATTTACGGCTGGGCCGGGACGAGTTACGCCGCCAACTTCCAGGTCTTTGGTAACACCCGCTGGACGACGGCGATGTCCCCCGGCACGGCCGGCCACAACGAGAACAAGTACACCGGGACGTCGAGCATCCCGGCGTCGTTCTCGGACGGCATGTCGAACACCGTCCTTTTCGCCGAGAAGCAAGCGTTGTGCGTCGGCGACGGCGGCGAGGGCGTTCTCTGGGGCCACGGCGGGTGGAACGCTCGGTGGATGTCCTTGTTCGCCCAGCGGTTCGCCGACGGCACCTCGCCGGACGGCATTTCGGTCGCCAGTTCGATGCTCCCCCCGATGCGCAAGACGAAACCGGGCGGCGGCTGCGAAATCGAACGGGCGACCGCCCTCTCGACCGGCGGGTGCATGGTAGGCATGGGCGACGGCTCCGTCCGCAACGTGACGACGAGCATTACCCCCGCGACGTGGATCTCGGCCCTGACCCCGGCCGGCGGCGAAATCCTCGGCAATGATTGGTGACCCAGGTCCGCAAACATCGGACGCCCCGCCTTTCCTGAGAAGGGTGGGGCGTCTCGTTTTCCATCCTCACAACATTCGCAGAGTGGACCTAGCAATGGCAACCCGTGTCGGTCGGTTCTTGTGCTTGGCCGCGGTTCTCGCATTCATCGGGTGCGGCGACGGCAGTAAGGGGACCGTCGTGTCGGGCAAGGTGACGCTGGCCGGCGCTCCGCTCACCGGCGGGGCCATCGTGTTCGAGCCGATCAGCGGCGGCGGACTTGCGGCCAACGGCACGATCAGCGCGGACGGGACTTACGAGGTCAAAGGCGTCTCCGCCGGGGAGTGCAAGGTGACCGTGGCGACCGAATACCTCCGCGCGGCCAGCGCCGTGACCAAACTTCCGGGCGGCATGGAAGCACCGCCCTCGTCGGCCCAACTCAGCGGCTTGAAGTACATGAAGATCGACGCGAAGTACGGCAAGGTCGCCACAACCGACCTCAAGACGACCGTCGTCGGTAGCAAACACACCTACAACGTCGAATTGAAATAACCGATCGCGATGCTTCGTAAACCCCCGGCCGATCACCGCAGGTCGTTGCGGATTTGCTCGGCGGCGGACTGCAACGCCGCCGTCGGGGTCGTGCCGACGCCCTGGTACTTGCGGACGGGGCCGTCGTTTTTCGCGCTCTGCGACCGCTGGACGGCCACGGAATAGCCGGCGTCGGTCTTCACCGGCGTCGCCCAGGTCGCGTTGTAGTCGCGCAGTTGCCGGGTCGCCTTCGCGTAAACATCGTCCGACTTCGCGTCGGTCGAGCCGCCGATGGACGCCGTGAGCGGCCGGCGGTTGATCGTCAGCGTGTCGTCCGCCTTCACCCCGGCCGCGAGCGCGGCGGGGGACGATTCGAGGCCCGGGCGGAACGGCACCCGGGTGTCTTCGGGGATGCCCAGCCGCGGCGGCAACGCCGACACTTCGCCCGCGGCCGATTTGTTGGCCTGACCGCTGGGGTTGTTCGGGGCGCGGCCGGCCGGGGAGGTCAACAGCGGGTCACGCTTGGCCCCGGCGAGGTCGCCCTTGTCCGGGCCGGGCACGCCCTGGGGCGGCAGCCGCATCCCGAGGATGGGGTCGCCGCGCGAGCCGGACGCCGGGCGGTCGGTCGAGCCGCCGCTGAAGGCTTTGCAGCCGGTACACGCCAGGCCCAGCGCGGTCAGGCCGAAGGCCAGGCGGCGGACGCGGTGCGGTTGCGCGAGGGGTTTGTTGCGGAACATCGGACCGATCCTCCCGGGGGCCGGCCGTTCGGCCAGCGCCCTTGTAAACTTTGCCCGTGGCACGCGTCCGGTCCACTCCGGCGGCGTCCGGCGGCCCCGCTTCTGGCCGATTTCGCCCGACGTTTACCGGATGCACGGCTTGTGCCGGGTCCGCGATTCCTTCCGCCCGAGTTCGAGACCCACGACATGGCATCGTTTCGCATCGCAGTCCTCGGCGGCGACGGCATCGGCCCGGAAGTCATCGACCAGGCCGTGCGGGTGGCCCAGGCCGCCGCCTCGAAGTTCGACGCGGCCGAACTGCACTGGAACAAACTGCCGTGGTCCTCGGCGTACTACCAGGAGCACGGCCGAATGCTCCCCGCCGACGGGTGGGACACGCTGGCGAAGCACGACGCCATCCTGTTCGGGGCGGTCGGCAACCCGGCGGTCGTGTCCGACAAGATCACCGTCCACGAACTTCTGCTGCCGATGCGGCGGAAGTTCGACCAGTATGTGAACATGCGGCCGGCGTACCTGTTCGACGGCGTGCCCTGCCCGCTCGTCGGCAAGAAGCCCGGCGACATCGACATGCTGGTCTACCGCGAGAACACCGAGGGCGAGTACGCGCCCGTCGGCGGCAAGCTGTACCCCGGCACGGATCGGGAAGTGGCCATCCAGAACGCCGTGTTCACCCGCGGCGGGTGCGAGCGCATCCTGCGGGCCGGGTTCGAGGCGGCGCGGAAGCGGCCGCGCAAGAAGCTCACCAGCATCACCAAGTCGAACGCCCTGATCTACGGCTTGACGCTGTGGGACGACGCCTATAACGCCGTGCGGAAGGACTACCCGGACGTGCAGTCGAACTCGCTGCTGGTGGACGCCGCGGCGATGGACTTCGTGCGGAAGCCGGAGGCGTTCGACGTGGTGGTGGCCAGCAACCTGTTCGGCGACATCCTGACCGACCTGAGCGCGGCGGTGGCCGGCAGCATCGGTCTGGCGAGCAGCGCGAACATCAACCCGACGAAGGCGTATCCGAGCATGTTCGAGCCGGTCCACGGCAGCGCGCCGGACATCGCCGGGAGGGGCGTCGCCAACCCGCTGGCCGCGATCCTGAGCGCGGCGCTGATGTTGGACCACCTGGAGTTGGCCGCCGGCGCGACAGCCGTGCGGAAGGCGGTCGCGGCGGTGCTGAAGTCGGGCCGCGTTTCGACGGCCGACGTGGGCGGCACGGCGACGACGGTGCAAGTGGGCGATGCGGTGCTGGCGGCGGTGTGAGTGGACTTCGGGATGGTGAGGCCGCGTATGTCTACCAGGCCGTCGGCGGTTGCTGCGGCGGGGAAAAGTTGCGATACTACCCCGACCCGCCGGGCGTTCCGCCCCTCTCCCATTCGCCGAGGCTTCCGCCATGCCGCCCACCGCCGCCGGCATTCGTCCGTGTTCCGGCCCGTCGCGGCGGGAGCTGCTCCGCGCCGGCGGGCTGTCGGCGTTCGGCCTGTCGCTGCCGCAACTGCTGGCCGGTCGCGCGTCCGCCGCCGAGCGCGGGGGAACGGCGAAGAACTGCATCGTCCTGTTCCTGATGGGCGGGCCGTCGCAGCATTCCACCTGGGATCCAAAGCCCGACGCGCCGGCCGAGGTCCGCGGCGAGTTCGCCCCCATCGACACCAACGTGCCCGGCGTCCGCATCGGCTCGCTGTTCCCGCTACTCTCGCGGCACGCGGACAAGCTCTGCCTGCTGCGGGCGGTCGCCACCGACGACAACGCGCACTCGTCGAGCGGGTACGCCATGCTGACCGGCGTGCCGCACGCGCCGCTCAACGCCGAGGGCGTGAACCCCGGCCCGCCGAACGATCACCCGACCCTCGGCGCGGTCGTGCGAAGACTGCGCGGCGACCGGGGCGGACTGCCCGGCGCGGCCCGCCTGCCGATGCACATCTTCAACACCGACAACTCGGTCTGGCCGGGGCAGGACGCCGGCTTCCTCGGCCGCAACTCCGACCCGTGGCTGTTCCGCTGCGAGCCGGCGTCGCCCACCTTCCGCGTGCCGGAGTTGTCGCTCGCGCCCGAAGTGCCGCTCGACCGCCTCGCCGACCGCCGCGACCTGTTCCGCCGCCTGGACCGGGGCGTTGCCGCCGGCACCGACTCGCGCGCCGGCCCGTCCAGCCGGTACACCGATCAGGCGTTCGACCTGCTCGGCTCGGCGTCCGCCCGCGCCGCGTTCGACCTGGGCCGCGAAACGCCGAAACTCCGGGACCGCTACGGCCGCACGCAGTTCGGCCAGAGCTGCCTGCTCGCCCGGCGGCTGGTGGAGGCCGGCGTCGGGCTGGTGCATGTGAACTGGCACCGCGGGCCCGAGGAGCCGAGCGACGCGCCCGTGTGGGACACGCACGCGAATGAAACGGCGCGGCTGAAGACGGCCCTCGCGCCCGTCGCCGACCGCGCCATCGCCGGGCTGCTCGACGACCTGACCGACCGGGGGTTGCTGGACAGCACGCTGGTGATGTGCCTGTCGGAGTTCGGCCGCACGCCGAAGTTCAACGGGCGGGGCGGGCGGGAGCACTGGGGCCACGTGTTCAGCGTGGCGCTGGCCGGCGGCGGGGTGAAGGGCGGACAGGTGATCGGCGCGTCGGACAAGAACGGGGGCTATCCGAAGGACGGCCGGGTGTCGCCGGCCGACCTGACTGCGACGGCCCTGCACTGCCTCGGCTACGACCCGGCGACGGACATCCACGACACCCTCGGCCGCCCCCTACCCGCCAGCCGGGGTACTGTGATCCGGGGCGCGGTGTGAGGTGAAACTTGATCGGACCGCGAAGGGGTGATGTCGAAACACCTTGTCTTCACGCCTCCGGCGTGAAGACAAGGTGTTTCGAACAACTTTTCGGTTTCCCGAAGATGCCGACGGTACTGGCGTATGCCCTACGTCCGCCCCGTCGCCTTGCTCCGTATCGTAACCGGTGTCGCCGCACGGAGGTTTCCCAATGGCCGCCCCGACCCGCCCGGTCGTCGAACACGTCGTCATGACCGGGCACATCGTCGATTCCCTCCTGCTGCCCAAAGTGCTGGACGCCATCCTGTCGCGGGGCGGCCGCTACCACATCGAGGAGTTCAAACTCGGCGAGAAGCAGGACGACCCGAGTTCCGCCCGCATCCAGGTGACCGCCGACACCCCCGCGAAGCTGGACGCCATCCTCGCCGAGATCCACCCGCACGGGGCCGTCTCGGCCAACCCGAAGGACTGCGCGGTACTGCCGGCCGACATCGCCGGCGCGTACCCGGACGGCTTCTACTGCTCGACGAACTTCCGCACGCAGGTCCGGCTGAGCGGCGACTGGGTCGATGTCGAGGATCAGGAGATGGACTGCGGCATCCTCGTCGATGGGGACGGCAAGGCGGCGCGGTGCGTGCCCATGACCGGCGTGCGGGTCGGCGACCGCATCCTCGTCGGCCGGGCCGGCACGCGGGTGTTCCCGCCGGAAGCCGAGGCCCGGAAGCACAACCTGTTCGAGTTCATGGCCAGCCCGGTCAGCAGCGAGCGGCCCAAGGCGGTGAGCGTGCGGGAGATCGCGGCGGCGATGAAGCGGACTAAAGCGGCCGGCGAGAAGGTGATGGCCGTCCTCGGCCCGGCCGTCGTGCACACCGGCGGCGCGGAGCTGGTGGCGACGATGATCCGCAAGGGGTTCATCCAGGTGCTGTTCGCCGGCAACGCGCTCGCCACGCACGACATCGAACAGGCCTTTTACGGCACCAGCCTGGGCGTGTCGATGGACTTCGGCCTGCCCACCGACGAGGGGCACGAGCACCACCTGCGCACGATCAATACCATCCGCCGCGTTGGCGGCATCAAGCAGGCCGTGGCGAGCGGGCTGTTGAAGTCCGGCATCATGTACGAGTGCGTGACGCACGACGTGCCGTACGTGCTCTGCGGCAGCATTCGCGACGACGGCCCCTTGCCGGACGTGATTACCGATGCCTTGGTCGCGCAAGCCGAGATGCGAAAGCACATCCCCGGCACCGGCTTCTGCTTGATGGTGGCGACGACCCTGCACTCGATCGCCGTCGGCAACTTGCTCCCCGGCTGGATTCGCGTGGCCTGCATCGACATCAACCCGGCCACGGTGACGAAACTCATGGACCGCGGCAGCACGCAAACGGTCGGCATCGTCTCGGACGCCGAGCCGTTCCTGCGGGCGTTGGTCGCGGAGTTGGATCGCGGATAATCGGCTTACTTCAGGTCGAAATCGAGCCCGTCTTTGGCCTTTTCGACGTCGGCCGTCAGGTCCGTTTTCGTGGCGTCTTGGTACTTGGTAGGGATTGTCGTCCGGCCCACTTTGCTCGCCTTGCGGACCCACTCCGGTTCGATCACGACCTTGTACTTGCCGGGAATGAGGTCGATTTTGTACTCCCCGCCTTCGAGGACGGCGAAGTCTTCCCGGCCCTTGCCGTCGGTCGGGAGAAACGCGATCGAGGCCTTGGACACGGGCTGTCCGTTTTGCATCACTTTGCCCGACACTTTGACGAGGGTCGGCGCGGACGGTTCGCTACGTCGCCACGATTCTCCATGGGGCACTCAAGGACGCGGTCGAGGAGGGGTTGATCCAGTGGAATCCGGCCGACAAGGCCAA
>JANYHV010000027.1 GCA_025362195.1 Fimbriiglobus sp.
TGCTCGACGACGCGGTCGGTGCCGTCGAAGTGCGTGCCGCCGGGCGGGCGCGACGGGTCGTACATCGTGTCGGTCAGGTCGCGCACCAGGGCGACGGTCTTGCCGAGCTTCACCATCTGGCGGATGGCGAACGGCCGGCCCAAGACGCACATATTGAGGTGGACGCCGCACAGGATCACGTTGTCGATCTTGCGCTGAGTGAGCAGGTTCCACGTCTCCTGGCCGTCGTCGGTGATGGCGTCCTCCGGGGCGATCGTAATCGCGGCCGTCTGGCGCTTCCAGGCGGAGCGGATTTCGCACTTCGTCGCGCAGTCGCAGCCCATGTCCGAGTCGTCAATCGGCAACACGCCCTCGCGCTTGGCGTCCGGCCAGTGCCACGCCGTCCCCCAGCGCTCCGCGGTCACCAGGGGCGTCGGCGTCTTGGCGAACGGCGCGTCGAGCGCCCGCTGCCGTTGCGGGGTGCCCTTGTAGAAGCCGGTGCAGGTACTCGGCGCGTGGATCACGAACACGCCCTTGGCCCGCGCCGCCTTGAGCATCGCGTCGATCGGCCCGGCGAGTTCGTTGACGCGGCCGGTCGCCGACTTGCACCAGTGGTCGTCCCACACGTCGCAGACGATCATCGCCGTTGCTTTGGCGTCCCACGTCGCCTTCGCCTCCGTGGCCGCGACGGCAGGCGCTCCGGGCGGCGCGGCGCGGCTCCGCAGGGTGAGCGTCAGCGTCGGCTCCGCGGCGGCCGCCGGCATGCCGAGGGCGAGCAGGGTGAGGACGAGTGCGGGGCGGGTCATCGGGAGTCTCCGGGGGCGGTGGGTGTTGAGTATCGCCGGAGTCGCGCCGCAATGCGCGTGGGAATTGTGAAAGCCGCCGTCAGACGACGACTTCCGCGTGCGGGAAGAGGCCGACGAAGCGTTTGGCGTTCGTTTTCGCCAGCCCACAGCGGCGGACCACGAGTACCTTCAGCGTCGGGGCGAACGCTGCGTCGGCGAGTGCGCGAATGTCGTCCTCCGTCAGCGCCGCGTTGCCGCTCAGGTCGAGGATTTCCAGCGCGGTCAACGACTTCGTGGCGGCAAGCGCGCAGAGGGCCGTCGTCGGCAACTCGCAATCGCCCAAGTCGAGCCGGGTCAGCCCGCCGAAGTTCTCGGACTCCGCCAAGACGGCGACACCACCGTCGCCAACGCGCGCGCCGGTCAGGTCGAGTTGCCTGAGCCGCCGGGAGGCCGGACACGCCGCCAGGCCGTAAATCGCAGACTCGGCGTCTTGGTGCGAGCCTGAGGCGCGGACGAGTTGCAAATCGGTTAGCCCCCGCAAGCCGCCGACAATCGGGGGCAGTTCGCGGCCGATGCTGAAGGCTCCCGACACGGTGTGCGGCAGAGTCAACGACCGAAGCCCCACGAGGTGCTTGGCGGCAGCGAGTGCGGGGAACTGGGACGCCGACCGTTCGTTGAGTTGAAGGTCGAGGCGGGTGAGCCGGGCGACTGGCGGGGCGGCCAGGAACTCCCACAGTGGAAGCCCCCGGACCCCCGTCATGTCACCGACCCGGACCCCGCGGATCGGCGCGGCGGTGAACAGGGCTTGACCGCACTCCGCGAACGCACCTGGCCCGACCGTCACGTCTTCGATGAACCCCCTCCGGAACCGCTTGAAGAGTTGCCCCGGCGCGGCGAGTTCCCCCTGCAAGGCTCGGTGGTGCTTCCACCAGAGCGGCCGCTCCTGACGCGACACCGCCCGCCACCACTTCGACATCCACGGCGTCCGCTCCAGCTCGCACTGCGCACGAATGAACGCGGCGCGGTCGGCGTCCGCCGCGTCGCCGGACTCGTCGAGGTAGTCGGCGAAGACCAGCCGCGGCAGGTCGTCGTCGGGGGCCGCGCACACGGCTCGTCGCAGGGCCTGGCCGTCGGCGGAGTCGAACGCGGTCACGGCGAAACCTCCGGGACTCACTCCGCCTTGGCGGCGATGCGCGACAGCTCGCTCAGCACCTCGCTCACGACGATCGCATCGACCTCGCGCAGCGTCACCGTGTCGGCCTTGTCGTCGTAGGAGTAGTAGCCCCGCGGCCGGTCGCCGACGACGAACCGCACCCCCGCGACCGCCTGCTTGTCGGCCCCCTCCAGGTAGCCGATGCCGACGCCGGGGTCGAGGTGGACCTGCGCCGTCACGCCCGCACCGGGGAACGACTTCGACAGGCTATCGACGTGGCCGCCGTCGGCCGGGTACCCGTGGACCCAGCCCATCTTTTGCAACCCGTACCAGACGACTTGCGGATCGACCTTCGCCTTGGCGAACCGCGTCACCTCCTTCAACGGCCGCTCGGCCGGCGTCAGCTCGAAGACCGGCCGGCCGAGTTGCGTGAACGGCGGGACGAGTTCGTAGTCGGCGAAGAGTTGGCCCCACGCCCCGCGTTCCGCCGCGTCGAGCTGCATCGGGTGGACGATGCCGACCCGCGCGACGCCGGCCAGGTCGGCCGGCTTGTCGTCGGCGCGGGTGTAGTCGAGTTCCTCCGTCACGCGGAAACTCCGCAGGTACTTGCCGGCCTTGTCGTAGCCGCCCCAGACCAGCCGGCGGGCGAAGTTCGTCATCAGCGGGTGCTTCACGATCAGCGACTCGAAGTCAACGACCGGCCAGCGGCGCATCGTCACCATCGCCAACTCGAGCCGCGGCGACTGCAACTTGATGACCTCCTTCAACTGCTTCTTGAGGAGCTTCCACTCGGCGACCGCCGCCTCGGCCTTCGCCGCGTCGTCCTTGGCGTTCGGCTTCGGCAACTCGCCGCGCGGCTTGCCGTCGGCCTCGCGGACGACGGGGTTCAACTGACCGTCGAGCAGCACGCGGAATTGCCGCGGGCCGAAGTCGAGGTCGCGGCCGCCCCGGGCGTCGAGGCCCAGGTCCGGCACGATGCGGTCTTCGAGTTCGGCCCGCGACATGCCCCGCGCGCTGGCGATCTGCTCCATCGTCTCCTGGGCCACCTTCTTGACCCCGGCGAACTTGACCTTCTGCGCGACGCCGTTGAGCGACATCAAGGCCGTGTCGGAGCCGATGCCGCACAGGACTTTGAGGCCCATCACGGCCGTCTGGTGCTTGCTCTGCCCCGGCCACTCGCGGATCAGCGGCGTGAGTTTGAGGGCCGAGGCGTCGCCGCCGAGGTGGCCCATCGCGGCGAACGCCCACTTCTCCATCGACGGCATCCCCTCGCGCTGCCACGCCTCGAACAGCGCCCACGCGAACGCATCCAACGACCGCGGTTCCGCGTGCCGCCGTACCGCGACGACCGCCGCCGGCAAGCTCGCCTCCTTCAACGACTTGATGGCGTTCAGCAGCGCCGTCACCGCCTTCTCGCCGAGCCGCCCGCCGCCGACGACGATCGCCGGCAACCCCGCGACATCGACCCACCCCAACGGCTTACCGGGCGTGGCGAGCGCGTCGCGCAAGTCCTCCGGCAACGCCGACGCGGGGAGTTCGGCGAACTTCTCTGCCGCGTCCTCGAAGACGGCGGCGCGCAACTCCGGGTGCGCCGTAACCTCACGCTCAATCGCGTCGCCGTGGCCCTTGCGGCGCAGCTCCCGCAAGAACTCGACGGCCGCCTTGGCGAGCTTCGACGTGCCTTGTGCGATGGGTACCAGCCCGGCGACAGCGAGTTCGGGGTGCGCGAACAGCCACTCCCGCGCGACGCCGGGGGCCTTCGACTCTAGCGAGAGGCGGAGCATTTCGGGCGCAGTCTCCGGCGCGAGGCAGCGGCCGAGTTCCTTGGTCAACGCCTCCGCCTGGGCCTTGGGAATGTCGGCCAGGATCGACGTGGTAACGTATTCGAGTTCGCGCCACTCGGTGTGGGCGAGCCAGCCGCGGACGTGGTGCGTTTGCGACATAAGGGTTGGCAAGTTACCCACGGTCAAAGACACCGCCGCCGCCGAGGGAAGGCCGAACACGACACGCAAGGCGTCTACATAGTGCAGCGCCCAAGCGTTGCTCGTGACAAGGGACGGGAGTGCGGCCACGGCAGCGGTAATCTCCTCAGGCATGCCAAGTAGTGCAGCGACGTGATGGCGAAACGTGGTGCGACCGTTGTCGGAGTAGTAGCCGAAGTTTGAACCCGCCAGTGCGATCCGTAAGACGGCTCGGCACTCTTCGCGCTGCCCTTCGGTCAAGTACGGCACAACTGTGCGCTGCACCAAGTCGGTCAGGCCAATCAGGTCGTAACGAAAATCCTTGGAGATGACACGGGCGTCGTCCGACAAGAAGTTTGCCAACTTTTCGGGCGTCAAGTGATCGAGGAGTGCCTTGGTAAAGTACCCCGGAAGCTTCGGCTGTTTCGGCAACGGGGGCGGGGTGTCGCGGGGCCGCCAGGTGGCGAACAGCCAGTCGGAGTAGTCGAGATCGACGCGCCGCTCGATCGCCCCCGGCTCCGCGGCCTTCGCCGGCTCCGGCTCCACGACCTTCACCACGGCCTTCGGCGTCAGGGCGGGCGTGCCGGCGGTCGTCTCGACGTAGCCTTTGCCGGTCTTCTCGGCGACAAGCTTGCCGGCGTCGTGCAGGGCGAGCGCGTCGCTGGCGAAGGCCTTCGTCTTCGACTGCCCGGCGGTGCCGATCTTGCCGTACCGCACCGTGTGCGACGCACCGCTGACGCTGATCGCCCAGAACTTGCTCGACGTGCCC
>JANYHV010000395.1 GCA_025362195.1 Fimbriiglobus sp.
CGACGCGCTAGTGAGGGTCGAGCGGTCGAGGGCAAGGTAGTCGTCGATGACCGCACGGCCGACGACCGCGAACATCGTCAACGACCGTTCGACCCTCGCTAGCGCGTCGGGCTAACAAGAGTCGCCTGCGGCGGAGCCGAAAACCCCCGTCCAGCCACAACGGGTGTCCCGCTACGACAACTCGAACTCCGCTCTAACCCTCACTCGAAAGACTCTCCGATGCGACTCCGACACGCCCTGTTCGCCGCCCTGTTCGCCGCAGTCGGCCCCGGTCTCGGGGCCGGCTGCTCCGGCGGGGACCCGACGGGCACCGTCTCCGGCGAGGTCACGTACAACGGCGTGCCGGTCGAGAGCGGGACCATCCAGTTCACCCCGAAGGACGGCAAAGGGGCCGCCGCCGGGGGTCCGGTGACCGCCGGCAAGTTCGACGTGAAGAACGTCCCGGTCGGCGTCATGCTCGTGTCCGTGACCGCGAGCGCCGGCGGGTCCGGCGGGCCGGTCAGCAGTGAAGACTCCGCCCGCGAGGCCGCCGAACGGCTCGCGGCCAAGAAGAAGTTCGTGGACAAGCCGGCGGCGATCCCGCCGGGGGCCGGCGGCAACAACGAACCGTTCGAGGTCAAGGCCGGGTCGAACACCTTGAAGGTGCAACTCACGCCGCCGCGGACGCGGTAACTGCCGACCGGTTCTCGAACCCCTTGGCCCCGGGGCCGACCGTGACCGGTCAGCCCCGGGGCTTTTTCGTCGCGCCGCGGCGGGCCAGCCGGACCGCGCCGAGGCCCAGCGCCGCCAGGCCGACGACCATCGCCGGCTCGGGGACGGGGGCGATCACGGCCACGCCGCGGAACAGGTCGGACGACCCGGACGTGTCGATCAGCGTCAACCCCGTCTGGGTGCCGAGCACGTCCTGGAAGCGCAGGATACGGTTGTTCGACGTGTCGGCCGTGACCGCGTAAATCGTCGGGTCGGTCGTGCTGAAATCGACCGCCACGCTCCGCACACCGACGAGACTGCCAGTGCCAGTGGGGAAGCTCACGACCAAGTCGAACTGAGTTCCTGCGGCATTCAACTTCCACTTCTGAACGCCGCCACCGGAAGCAATAACGCGTTCGTCGGCGATGTACAACAATTTCCCGTCGGGCGACATCACAAACCCGGCGGTACCGGGATTGCTCGAGCCGTTGCTCCCCGTAGCTGGCACCTGCGTGACCGCCTGGCCGGTCGTCGTCGGCGTTCCCGAACCGATGGCGAAGATCCCGAAGCTCCCGGTTTCTCGCGCCGACGCGTAGAGTTGATTGTTAAAGACCGAGACCACGCGGGTGTTCGGGCTTCCGGGGTGGAGTTGAACGCTGCCAGTCGTCGTGCCGAAGGTGTTGGTGACCGTCCCGCCACTACTCGTCGCGCCGGACCCGGCCGCCCAGTACCGGGTGCCGGTGTCATTCCAGAACGCGCTGTTCATGTACCCCGCCGTGGCGGCCGTCGCACCCGTGGATTTGTAAAGGGTGCCGGACGCGATGGAAGTCGTCGTGTTGATCGTCGCGGCCACGCCCGAGAACGACCCGGTCGTCAGGTCCACGCGACCGACGACGCGGTCCGTCCCCGACGCTTGAGTCCCGGTCCGGTACCCGGCCAGGCCGAGGTACTTGCCGTTCCCGGAAATCGTCAACGCGCCTTCGGTGATTCCAGTGGTTGCAGTGATTCCAGGCGACATCGTCAGGGCCGACGTGCCGGTCGAAGTCGCGGACAGGGCGGAGCCGGAGTTCCAGACGCCGCCGTTGAACTGGTAGGGGTTGATTTTGACCGACGTGTCCGCCCCCACGCGGACGGCGAACACGGTCCCCGCGGCGTACTGGGCGGACGCCCGCGACGACAGCAGCCCGAGGGCGGCGAACGCGACGGCGAGGGAACGCGTAACGGGAGTCATGGGCGTCTCGCGGGGACGACGGCGGGGCGTCACGGCGGTCCGCGACGGGAGGCATCGTAAGCGATTCGCGCGGAGATGTACGTGGAAAAATGGGAAAGACTGACAAATATCCGGCCGCACATCGGTCACGTGTCGTAGTACAGGGCGAATTCGTAGGGGTGCGGCCGCAAGCGGACGGCTTCGACTTCTTCGCGGCGCTTGAAGTCGATCCACGTCTCGATCACGTCTTCCGTGAACACTTCGCCTTGCAGCAGGAAGTCGTGGTCGGCGGCCAGGGCGGTCAGGGCCTCGTCGAGGGTCGCCGGCGGCGCGGGGACGTTCGCCATCTCCTCGGCCGGCAGGTCGTACAGGTCCTTGTCGAGCGGCTCGCCCGGCGGAATCTTGTTGACGATGCCGTCGAGCATGGCCATGAGCATCGCGGCGAACGCCAGGTACGGGTTGGCCGCGCCGTCCGGCAGGCGGTACTCGATCCGCTTCAACTCGGGCCGACTGGAGTAGACCGGGATGCGGATGGCCGCGCTGCGGTTCCGCTGGCTGTACGCCAGCCGCGTCGGGGCCTCGAACCCGGGGACGAACCGCTTGTAGCTGTTGGTCGTCGGGTTGGTAATCGCGCACAGCGCGCGGGCGTGCTTGAGCAGGCCGCCGATGGCGTACTCGGCGAGTTCGCTCAGGCCCGTCGCCCCGGTCCCGGCGAACAGGTTGGTCCCGCCCTTCCAGAGCGACGTGTGGACGTGCATGCCGCTGCCGTGCTCGTCGAACAGCGGCTTCGGCATGAAGGTCGCCGTTTTGTTGTGCCGGTGGGCGACGTTTTTGACGACGTACTTGTACTTCAGCACGTTGTCCGCGCTGGCCACCAGGTCGGCGTACCGCACGTCGATCGAGCACTGGCCGGCGGTCGCCTTCTCGTGGTGGTGGCTCTCGACGGTCAGGCCGCAGTCGATCATGACGCGCATCATCTCGCTGCGCAGGTCGACCATCTGGTCCACCGGCGGGCACGGGAAGTAGCCGCGGCGGTAGGGGATTTTGTTGGCCAGGTTGGGCCGCTCGTCCCGGCCGGTGTTCCAGGCCGCCTCGACGCTATCGACGGAGTAGAAGGCGCTGTGCGAGGTCTGGTCGAAGCGCACGTCGTCGAAGACGAAGAACTCCATCGACGGGCCGAAGTTGGCGCAGTCCGCGACCCCCTTGTACTTCAGGTAGTTGACCGCCTTCCGGGCGACGTTCCGCGGGTCCTTGGTGTAGTCCTGGCGGGTGCTCGGGTCCTGGATGTTGCACAACATCACGAGCGTCGCGTCGCGGCGGAACGGGTCGAGGAACAGGGTGTCCGGTTGGGGCACCAGGAGCATGTCGGCTTCGTTGATCTTCTGCCAGCCGCGCATGCTCGACCCGTCGAACCCGACGCCGTCGTCGAACGCGTCGTCGTCGAGCATCTCGGCCGGGATGGTCACGTGCTTCCACGACCCGGGGAAGTCCATGAACCGCAGATCGACGGCCTTGACCTCTTTTTCGCGCAAGTAGGCGAGCACTTCACGCGGCGTCAAGGGTCAACCTCCGGGCGGGGCGGTACGGTACGGGTGTTGTAGCAACTCAGGCCATCCCGCGGGCGGCCCGCTTGGCGTCCCGGCGGGCGGTGGACTCGGCCTCCTCGCGGTCGCGGTCCGCCTCGATCGCCTCGACGAAGTCGGGGTTCAAGTTCACGAGGTGCAGGTCGTCGTCGGTGATCCGCTTCGGCCGGACGCCCCGCGCCTGGACGATTGCCCCGGCGATCAGGCACACGAAGAACAGGCCGGCGATGCCCAGGAAGGCCGGCAGAAACAGGTCCCCGTTGTTGCGGCCGTCGAACGCCACGGCACAGGCGACGGTGCCGAGGAATAACCACCCGAGGCCGAGGGCGATGATCGTGCCGCCCCAGTTCCACACGCCCTTGTGCAGGTCGCACACGGGCAAGTACGCGGTTCGCTTCTTTTGCAGGACGAGGATGAGGATCGCGGTCAGGAGCAGCCCCCCGATCACGATCGTGATGAGGATCCACGGCGGGTACCAGCTGAACTTGACCGTCTTCTCGCACGTCGCCTCCGCGCCGCACTTGCAGCAGACCGGCGGGAGGGCGTTCGGGTCGCACTCGTCGAGCGAAAGGGTCACGTCGGTCGCGGGCTTGGCCATCGCACGGCTCCTCGGGGGCGGGGGGAGGGGTGCGGGCATTACATGAACTCCCGGCCCGACATTCAACGCCTTCGCCGGCCGGCCCCCGACCCGCCGCCGCGGTCCTTTCGCTCGCACTGCCATTCGGTTATGATGGCGACGAACCCCGCCCCCGCTGGTAGCCCCGCCATGCCCGCCGACCCCACGCCGACGGCCGACCACCCCGACGAGACCCCGGCCCGGGTGCCGCTGCCGCCGACCGCCGCCCACCACGCCCGGGAGGGTGCCGGGACGGTCGTCGCCGGGCGGTACAAGCTCCTCGAATGCGTCGGCGAGGGCGGGATGGGGGCCGTCTGGAGCGCCCAACAAACCGCCCCGGTCAAGCGGTTCGTCGCGGTCAAGCTCATCAAGGCCGGCACCGACTCGAAGGGCGTGCTCGCGCGGTTCGAGGCCGAGCGGCAGGCGCTGGCGGTCATGGACCACCCGAACATCGCCAAGATTCTCGACGGCGGCGTGACCGACTCCGGGTCGCCGTTCTTCGTCATGGAGTTGGTCAAGGGCGTGCCGATCACGCACTACTGCGACGCGCGCAAGCTGACCCCGGCGCAGCGGCTCGAACTCTTCGTGCCCGTGTGCGAGGCGATCCAGCACGCGCACCAAAAAGGCGTGATCCACCGCGACATCAAGCCGTCGAACGTGCTGGTCGCGCTCCAGGACGGAAGGCCGGTGCCGAAGGTCATCGACTTCGGCATTGCCAAAGCAACCGGGGCGGCGCTCACCGACCTGACCCTGAACACCGGCGTCGGCGGGATCGTCGGCACGCCGCAGTACATGTCCCCCGAGCAAGCGAGCCTGACCGGCCTCGACATCGACACCCGCTCCGACGTGTACTCGCTGGGCGTGCTCCTCTACGAACTCCTCGCCGGCAGCCCGCCCTTCAAGCGACACGACCTCGAAAAGGCCGGCCTGCTGGAAATCCTGCGGGTGGTCCGCGACGAGGAGCCGCCGAAGCCGAGTACGAAACTCAGCACCGCCGACGCCTGCGCGAGCCTGAGCGCGAGCCGCGGCACCGAGCCGAAAGCCCTCAACGGTCTGTTGCGCCGCGAACTCGACTGGGTGGTGATGAAGGCTCTCGAAAAGGACCGCAACCGCCGCTACGACACCCCCACCAGCTTCGCCGCCGACATCCGCCGCTACCTCAGCGGCGAGGCCGTGCAAGCGCACCCGCCGAGCGTGGCGTAC
>JANYHV010000030.1 GCA_025362195.1 Fimbriiglobus sp.
GTGATGGCCACGATGGCCGTGCTGGTAATCCTCGGCGGCATTCTCGCGCCGACGTTCCGCACGATGAGCCGGGACAGTAAGTCGAAGGCCGGGGCCGACACGCTGCGGGGCCGCATCGCCGACGCCCGCGGCGCGGCCGTCGAAGGCGGCCGGCCGTACCGCCTGGCCGTGTCCACCGACGGCAAGCGGGTCCGCGTCGCCCCGGACGAGCAGGCGTTCGTCAACATGGCCGCCAACGCCGACGACGACGACAACGGGCCGATGATCGCCGAGAGCGCCTTGCCGGCCGACGTGACCGCCACCACGCAGCACGACGACGGGTCGCAGGCCACCCCGGACGACGCCGGCTGGGTCCGCGTCGCCACCTTCCAGCCGGACGGCACCTGCCGGGAGGACTCGGCCACCGTCAAGATCGCCGAACCCGGGTCGCGGTCGATCTACATCCGCATCCGCGGCCTGACCGGGGCCGCCGTCACCGAGAGTGGCCCCGCGCCCGGGAAGACCTCGTGACCCGCCGCCCGACCGCTGCCACCCGCCTGACCCGGTCGCCGCAACGCGCCGGGTTGTCGCTTTTGGAAGTCCTCGTGGCCCTCGCCATCTTCCTGATCTCCCTGGCCGCCATCGCCGGCCTGGTGGACTTCGGCGCGGAGCGCGCCCAGGCCGCCTCGATGACCACCCTCGGCACCCGCCTCGCCCAGGCCAAGCTCGCCGAGATCGAGGCCGGCGTTTCCCCGCCCAGTGCGTCCGAGTCCGGCACCTTCGAGGACGAACCCGACTGGACGTACACCGTCGAGCCGGGGGCCGCCCTGGCCGCGAACACCTACCCGGTCACCGTCACCGTTCGCCGGGAGATGGGCGGCCGGGCCTACGAAGTCGTGCTGACGCAGGTCATTTTCGACCCCGCCTTCCAGGGCAAGGCCGCCGCGATTACCAAGCCGACCGACTCCACGACCACCACCGCCAGCACGGGGAGTAAGTGATGCGCGCCCGCACTCGCCGCCGGCCCGGGTACACGCTGCTCGAAGTGCTGCTCGCCAGCGTCGTCGCCGTCGTCCTGTTGGGGGCCCTGTACTCGGCGCTCGAAGTCACCCTCGTCCGCATGGACGCCAACCGCAACGTCATCGTCGCCAACGACCTGAGCCGGGCCGTGTTCAACCGGCTCACCCTCGACCTGTCGAACGCCCTCGGCCCGCTGCCGCCCAAGTCCGGCGGCGACGGCAGCACCGGGAGCGCCGCCGCAGCCAGTCCCACGACGACCCCCACGACGGCGTCCACGACCGCCGCCGCCAGTGCCTCGTCGGGTTCGACCGCGGCGGCCTCGCCGTCGGCGGACCCGTCGGGCACCACCGCGACCGCCGACCCCGCCGCCAGTGCCGCGGCCAGCGGCGTCAACATCCCGTTCGGCGCGGGCGTCGTCGGCACCGACAAGCAACTGTCGCTGTTCGTCAGCCGCCTGCCGACCGCACTCACCGACCTCGACGTGATCAACGCCACCGACGTGGCCCTGCCCAGCGACCTGCGGCGGGTGACGTACTACCTCGCGGCCGACGGCACCGGCCTGGCCCGCCAGTCGAAGCCGTGGGTCACCGCGGACGGCGTCTGGAACGCGACCGACCCCGACCGCGCGAACGAACCGGCCGAGGTCATCGCCCCCGAGGTCAAGGACGCGACCTTCGAGTACTACGACGGCGGCACTTGGCAGTCGTCCTGGGACGGCTCGCAGACCGCCATCGACGGCGTGTCGCTGATCGGCCCGCCCCGCGCGATCCGCGTCATCCTGGTGTTGGAGATCGCCGGCCGCGGCGGCCCCAAACAGAGGCGCGTCTCGCAGACGATCCCGATCCGCGCCGCCGTCGGCAATTACCTGCCCGCCGACGCCGCGACGACGACCCCCGCGACCTCAACTTCGACCCCCGGAGGCATGTGATGCGCCGCCGAACCCCCGCCCCGGGTGCGCCGCCCCGCAAGGCCTACGTCCTCGTCGCCGTGCTGATCGTCGTCACGGTCCTGGCGCTGGCCGCGTACCGCTTCACGGACGCGATGACCTCCGAGTACACCGTCGCCGCGCGGTCCGCCGAGGCGGCCCAGACCAAGGCGTTCGCCGCGTCCGGCGTCCACTACGCGATGGGCGTGCTCGCCGACCCCTCGACCTTCTCCGGCACGCTCAACTCCAACCCCTACGACAACCCCGGGGCCTTCTCCGCCCAGACGGTCGGGCCGGGCACCAAGCGGAACGGCGGCCGGTTCAGCCTGATCAGCGTCGGCGACACGTACACCGGCAGCGGCGAGTCCCGGTACGCCGTCCGGTACGGCGTGACCGACGAGTCGGCCAAGCTCAACCTGAACGGCATGATGCGGCTCGACCCGACCGGCGACACGCTTTACAAGGCCCTGCTCAACCTGCCGAATATGACGGCCGACATCGCCGACGCGATCGTCGATTACCTCGACGCGGACGATACCGCTCGGACCGAAGGGGCCGAGTCGTCATACTACGCGGGACTCAGCCCCCCGTACCAGGCGAAGAACGGCCCCTTGAACAGCGTCGATGAACTCCTGCTGGTCAAGGGCGTGACCCCGCAGTTGCTCTTCGGGGCCGACCGCAACCGCAACGGCAAGCTCGACCCGGGCGAGGACGCGGGGGCCGACTTCAGCCGCGGCTGGGCCGAGTTCCTCAC
>JANYHV010000406.1 GCA_025362195.1 Fimbriiglobus sp.
CACTCGCGTGGGCCGCTCGCCGGGAGTTCGCCTGTGGCGGAGCACATACGCCCCCGCGCGCCGTAGGATGGTCGCATGGCCGGCTTCCGCACGCACATCACCGTCTCGACCGTCTGCGGCATCGTGTACGGGGCCGCGATCAAGCCGATGGGGTTCGACCCGGCGACCGCCTTCCTGGCGGCCGGGGTGACCGGCGTCGGCGGGATGCTGCCCGACCTCGACAGTGACTCGGGCATCCCCGTCCGCGAGATGACCGGCCTGGCCGCGGCCGTCTTGCCGATGCTCCTCATCCCCCGGCTGACGAACGCCGGCATCGGCCACGAGGCGATGATCGCCACGGTCGTGCTGATCTACTTCGTGATCCGGTACCTCGGCGCGTACCTGTTGCGGGCGGCGTCCGTCCACCGCGGCATGTTCCACAGCATCCCCGCGATGGCGATCGCCGGCCTGGTTGTCTACCTGGCCTACGACTCGCCGAACGTCAAAATCCGCCTGGCCCTGGCCGGCGGGGTGATGATCGGGTTCCTGTCCCACCTGGTCCTGGACGAGTTGTACAGCGTGGACTTCAACGGCGTCCGCGTCCGCCTGAACAGCTTCGCCGGGAGTGCGGTGAAGTTCGTGTCGCCGTCGTGGTTCGGCACGTGCGTCTGCTACCTGATGCTCGGCGGCCTCGGCTGGCTCGCGTTCAAGGACTCGCAGCAGTACTTGAAGTGAGACGGTTAAGGCTCTCGACGCGACCTGCCCCCGCGATTCAGGAAGCCCCAGAAGCCGACGCGGCGGGCGGGTTTCGGGGCACCGGGGAGTCCGGCCGGCTCGGGGTCGGTGGACTCCGCCCATTCGACGCTGACCACCGGAATCATGTCCATGCCCGCACGTGCCAATTCGACTAACTTGGCCGGCACCCAACAGTAGATTGCCCCGCCCGGTCGGTGCGAACTCCCGTAGAAGAACCAGGTATCCCAGCCCGGCAAATCGACCTGGTCGTAGTACCCGTTCGAGGGATCGGTCGCCGCCTCGCACGCGTCGGTGTCGATCTCCGTGAACAAGAGGCGACCGCCGGCCAGGCACGGCCCGACCGGAAGCACCGGAATGGCCAGGCGGGCCAATTCTTCGCTGCGCGTGCGGCAAACGTGTTCGACCGCAGCCGTCGCTTCGGCCGGCGGTCGGAGCCGATGGATCAGGTCGTAGCCGGAGTACGCCATGACGGGCGGTCGGAGGGCGTGGGTCCGCGTGGAACTGCCCGCGTCGTCGGCCCGCGCGTGCCGCGAACACCAAGCGACCGTTTCCGCCAACCGGCGTGCCGTTTCGTCCGTCATCGCTCGTTACCCTATCGTCGAGTATTTGAGGCTCCGCCGCAGGCGACTCGGGTTAGCCCGACGCGCTAGCGAGGGTCGATGGGTCGTTGACGGTGTTCGGGGTCGTCGGCCGTGCGGTCAACACCGGCCAACCTTGCCCCCGACCGCTCGACCCTCGCTAGCGCGTCGGGCTAACCCGAGTCGCCTGCGGCGGAGCCGAAAACCTCACCGAAGCCCGTGGCGTCCCACTGGTTCAATGACGAGCCGCACTCCGCGCCGCCCACCGTGCCCGCACTTCAGACCAAGGAATTGCCTGGACCCTACCGGCGGCGTAATCCGCCGAGCGCTGGGCGAGTACTCGCCTCCACGCATCACTCAGGGGCGGTCGCGGTTCGTCGTCCGGGGTGTCGTCCTCAAGGTCCGCCGTCAGGCACTCGATCACCGCACGCCGCTCGACGAGCGTGAGGGATTCGGCGGCCGCAAGGACGGCGAGCACGTTGGCACTGACCGGCTGCAAAGTCGTCGTCGCGTCCACGGTCACCTCGCGTCGGGAGACTCGGCCGGAGGCTCCACGCTCGCGGCCACTGGCTAGTGTACCACGCCGGGCGCAGGGTTTTCGGGTATCATGGTCGCACCGAAGGAGATTCCCGATGCGCGTTCTGCTGTTGACCCTGTCGATGGTGCCCCTGGTCGCGGGCTGGGGCCGGGCGGGCGACCCGCGGGTGCTGGGGGCGCGCGACCTGCTCAAGACGCTCGTCAACCCGACGTGCTCGCACTGCCGGGACGAGGCCGTGCGGCGGGCCGTCGAGTTGAAGCCGGGGGACCGGGTGCTCGCCTGGACCCGCGGGTACTCGGACGGCGGGGCCATCCCGTTCCGCTTCTTCCTGAACGCCTACCCGGTCATCTCGGACAGCTACGGCGTGTTCGTCGCCGACCCGGACGCCGGGTTCGCCCGCGGGTTCGCGCCGTCCTACGAGTTCCGCGCGCACGGCTGGCGGAACGGCGTCATGGTCATGGCCCACAAGGACGGCACGCTGTACTCGTGCCTGACCGGGGTCGCTTTCGAGGGGCCGAAGAAGGGCACCCGCCTGACGCCCGTGCCGACGGTCGTGAGCGACTGGGGCTGGTGGCTGGACAAGTACCCGAACGCCGTCGCCTACCAGATGCTCGACAAGTACAAGCCGGTGGACCTGCCGGCGGGGGAGAACGCCGACGCCGTCGCGTCCCGGGGCAAGCCGGACACGCGGCTCGAGCCGGGCGACCAGGTCCTCGGCGTCTCGACCGGCACGGCCGCCCGCGCCTACCCGATCGACGCGCTGGCCAAGGCCGGGTTCCTCGCGGACGACCTCGGCGGGCCGCTCGCGGTCCTCTGGGAGCCGACGACCCGCACCGCGTCGGCGTACCGGCCGGTCGCCTCCCCGCCGGGCAAGTTCAAAGGCCCGGCCCCGGACGCGACCGGCGTGTCCCCCGAACCGGCGACGCCGAAGGGGCCGACGCGCGCCGTCACCCTCGGCCCGGCCGCGAAGGACGCCGCCGGGCGGTTCACCGACGCGGAGACGAAGTCGTTCTGGGACGTGGCCGGCCGGTGCGTCGCCGGGGAACTCGCCGGGCACACCCTCGAATGGGTGGATAGTGTGCAGGTGAAGTGGTTCGCCTGGTCCGCCGAGTACCCGGCCGGCACCATCGCCCCCGCCCCGAAGCCGGCCGCGCCGACCCCGGCCCAGGCGAACGCCAAGGTCAAGGCGTTGGCCGGCACCGCCGAGTTCTTGCGGCTGCTGCCCAAGCCGTTCGGCACCGTCAAGGGGATCGACGCCAAGGCCCGCACGGTCACCCTGCTGCTCGACGGCGAGACCGAGGCGAAGACCTGGCCGCTCGAACCCGACGCCGAGGTCAAGGTCGCCGGCTGGTGGGGCCGGCTCGACCAGTTCCAGCCCGGCGACCGCGTCTGGGCCTGGCTCAAGCTCGACCGCAAGAAGTCGCCCGTCGCCGTCGTCATGCTGGCCGACGCGGCGACCGAGTTCGACGTGCACGCCAGCCTGCGCAACAAGCCGGCCGACGCGCCGACGTTCACCGCGGCCGAGATCGACGGCAAGCGGACGGCCCAGAAGGCGTGGCTGCGGCAACGCTGGGCCGACGACGGCCTGCCCGGCACGCTCACCTTCCTGCACCTGTTCAGCGGCGAACTCGAACTCACCCTCGACCACGAGGCGATGCGCTGGGGCCGGTCGCTCAACCCCGGCGACGCCGTCCGCCTCCAGGCCGACCCGCCGATCAAGGCCGTCGTCAAGGCCGTCACCCCGTGGCGCGAGCGGACCGTCCTGCGGCTCGTCGTCGGCGAACTCGAATCGTCCGAGTTGAAGATCGGCCAGCGGCTCGCCCTGGGGATGACCCCGCCGACGGATGCCGTCGAGGCGAGCGTCTACCCGCCGGACATCGACCGGCCGCGGTCGAAGGCCGAGCGGGTCGAGTGGTTCCTGGCGAGCACCTACTGCACCTGCGGCGTCAGCAAGGACACGTGTACCGGGCACTTTTACACGCTGGCGAGTTGCAACCCGAACGGCTGCGGGATGCCGGACCACCGCCGGGGCGAACTGGCCGCGCAGATCGACCGCGGCCTGACCGACCGGCAGATTTTCGACGCCCTGCTCAAGGAAGCCGGCCCGTACCTGCTCAAGCCGCACTTGCAACCGTGACGACCCGCCAACCTTCGCCGGTGTCGCCTGTTGTTTTGGCCGGAGTGAGCGCGTGGAAGCCGTGATCCTCGTCGGCCTGCAAGGGGCGGGCAAATCGACCTTCTGCCAGCAGCGGTTCTGGCACACCCACCTGCGCCTCAACCTCGACCTGCTCAAGACCCGGCACCGCGAACGCCGGCTGCTCGCCGTCTGCGCCGAGACGAGCCTGCGGTTCGTCGTGGACAACACCAACCCGTCGCGGGCCGAGCGGGCCGTGTACATCGCGGCGGTCAAGCCGGTCAAGTTCCGCGTCGTCGGCTACTACTTCACGGCCCCCCTGGACGACTGCCGGCGGCGGAACGACCAACGCCCCGACGCCCAGCGGGTGCCCGACCGCGGCGTTTGGGCGACGGCCGCGCGGATGGAAGTGCCGTCGCTGGCCGAAGGCTTCGACGCCCTGTTCACCGTCCACACCGACGACGCCGGCGGCTTCGTCGTCGGCGACTGGCCCGATACCAGGGTCGAGGCGTAGCGAAGGCGTTCCACGAACTTCGGACTCGTTTTCGGCTCCGCCGCAGGCGACTCGTGTTAGCCCGACGCGCGAGCGAGGGACGCGGGAAGACAACGCCGGTGGGGGAGTCCAGTCCGGCACCCCCTGGGAGTCTCCGCGCGTCC
>JANYHV010000407.1 GCA_025362195.1 Fimbriiglobus sp.
TCGCCGTCCGGCGGTTGACCGGAACGGCGCTCGCGGTGGCCGAGTTCGACCGGCCGGGTCAAAAGCCGTGGGCGGCGTGCCTGAAGTCGGCCGCGGCCCTGGCCGACCAGCTCGGACAAAAGCCGTCGGCGGGCTGGAAGCTCGACGACTGGAAGCGGCTGACGGCCGAACTGGACACCGCCGTGAAACCCCTGGTGGCGGCTTACGAACCGGCCGCGATCAAGGCCATCGTCGAAGCCGGGCCGAAGGCCGGCCCGGCCGAGGTGCGGATCATGGAAGCGACGCGGGCGGTTCCGTTCCTGGCGGCGGCCGACCGCACGAGCCTGAACGCGGCCATCAGTGAAGCGGCGAAGCGACTGCACCTGACCACGCGCAGGGATTTCGACCTGCCCGAGAACGCGACCCACGTGTTCCGCACACTCGAACGCCCGCCCGAGGGCACCGGCCGCGACGTTCGCCTCGCCCGCCAGGAGGTGTCGCGCGACCTGCACGTGCTGGCCGGGTTGGGCACGCTCGCCGATGCGGCCGTGCCCGGGGCCTGGGGCAAGGGCTACCGGACGCGGGCGGCCGACCTGCTCAAGTCCGGCGAGTCCGCCAAGATCGAACGGCTCCTGGCGGTCGAACCGTTCGGCCTCGACCCGCTCCCCGACGGCCGGGCGAGGGGGGAGCGCGACGCCCTCGCGGCCCGCCGGCAGCGCGAAGTTGAGGCGTACCGGGAGTGGCGGACCTCCTGCTCCCGGTGAACCGCTACGACCCGGACGGCCGGACCTTGAGCGGAGAAATCTCGCCCGGTTCCAGGGGTGTTATTCAGGTTCGAGTGTTACTTTTCAGGCATACTCTCAGTTGCGTAACGTGTTCGGCCTCCCAGGATGCACGAGGTGCCCGATGAGAATCTCCCGGCGACGGACGGTCCCCGCGACCGTGTTCATGGCGATCTGCGGTCTGCTTGCTTCGCTCGGGGCGAGTCCGGCGCAGGACGCGGCCAAGGCCCCGCAGGCCAAGGCCGGGGACGCCGTCTTCGCGTTCTTCAGTTCCTCGCCCGCCTTCACCCCGACCGGCGACCCGACGCGGCAGCCGACGTACTTGTCGAGCCTCAGCCCCCGACTGAACACGGAAAACCAAATCTTCGCCTACGTCCACAACCCGAGTGCGCGGGCACAGGTCGTCGATGTCGTGCTCCAGGCGGGGGACGACGCGGTGCGGGTCGAGTTGTCCCGGGTCGCCGAGTCGGTGACGGTGGGCAGTAAGGAGACGAAGCGGATCGCGTTCGCCCCGTTGAAATCCCCCGCCCCGCCCGTTGCCGCGGCCCCGGTCGCCCCGGACAAGGCCAAGGCGGACGAGAAAGAGGCCGTTAAGCCGCGGGGGGTGGTACTGCCGGCGAACGCCAACCTGTACCTCCGCGTCGTCCTCAAGGGGGCGAAATTGGACGAGAAGGGCAAGGAGGACAATTCGGTCAACAACATCAACCGCAACTTCCGGTCGGAGAGCTTCAGCTACACGGTCGCGTCGGTCAACAACTCCGCGACCGTGACGGTCAAGTACGAGTCGAACGTGCGGCGGCTGACGAACGCGCCGGTCAAGCTCCGGCTCGACGTGCGGGCCGACTTGAACCCGCAGTTGAAGCCCGCGTCGCTCCTCAAGGGTACCTTCGAGGCCGAACTCCCGCCGCACGACGACGTGGAGAATCCGGCCGACGATAAGTACAAGCCGGTGACCGCGACGCTGGTCGTCGAAGGCGTCGAGTTCGAGGCCGGGGTGAAGAGCAAGGCCACCCTCGGCGTGACGATCGACGGGTACGACCGCGCGTTCCTGTTCGAGACGGACTTCAACGGGTCCGACACCAAACTCGAAGGCACCGACAAGCTCGTGCCGCACGCCCGCCTGTCGTCGTACGCCCAGGTCCCCGGCAAGCCGGTGACGATCGCCGTCGAGGCCGACGGGGGGAAGCCGGACCAACCGGTCGAGTTGCTCGTGGACCGCGTCGGCGACGGCAAGAAGTTCGACGTGCTCCGCAAGTTCCCGACCGACCGCAGCCGGGAAGTGTTCGCGTTCGTCGGCGAGGACGGGGCGGTCGCCCTGACGCCGGTCGTCAAGGACTGGACGGTCGAGTTCCCGACGGCCCAGGTCGCGGGCAAGCGGGCGTTCGCCGTCCGCATCGGGGACCCCGACATCGCCAAGTTGCCGAAACAAGTCCTGGTCGTGGACCGCACGCCGCCGGTCGGCGTGGCGATCGTGACCAAGCCGACGAAGGACCAACTCCTGGTCGGCAAGCTGTTGAACCTGTCGGCGGTCGGCACCGACCCGGATTCGGGCATCGACCGCGTCTACTTCTTCACGGGCGAGACGCCGCCGGCCCTCGACGGCAAGCCGGCCCCGGGCAGCCGCGTCATTCCCGGGCGGGCGGGCAAGGCCCTCCTCGCCTCGACGTACGCGACCGTCGAGCCGTTCCGGCTGCCCGAAGTCAAGGGCGAGGTGCGCGTCGGGGTGATCGCCTTCAACAAGGTCGGCCTCTCGACGGTGTCGGACTTGACCCTGTACGTCCGCACGCCGCCGGTCCCGCCCGAGAAGCCGACGACCGGGTCGATCGTCGGCCGGGCCGTCCAGGCCGGGCGGCCGCAGCCGGGCCTGCCGGTGTCGCTGACCAACGCCGCGGGCAAGGTCGTCAAGGAGACCAAGTCGGACGACCTGGGCAAGTTCGAGTTCAAGGAGTTGCCCCCCGGCAGCTACACGGTCGCCGCCGTCAAAAAGGCGGACGCGAACGCCGGCGGCAAGGTGACCGTCGAGGTCAAGGCCGACAAGGACCCGACCCAGATCAAGGAACTCGTCATCAAGCGGTAGCGTCCGACCCCGTGGTTTCCGCGGCCCGGCCGGTCCGGCCGGGCCGCGGCGTTGTTGTCGCCGGCCGGTCGGCGTGCTAGCTTGTACGTACTCCTTCGCGTTACTTCTGTGGCTCCCCCTGGACGCCGGACATGCCCCCGAGAAACCACGTCTACGACAAGGGCGTCGAGCCGGTCCCGGGCTACCGCCTGACCGACTACCTCGGCGGCGGCACGTTCGGCGAGGTCTGGAAGACCATCGACCTCTCGACGAACAAGTTCTTCGCGCTCAAAATCATCGACCTGTCGTACAGCTCGAGCGCGCTCAAGGAGTTGCGTGCCCTCAAGCTCGTGATGAACTTGAACCACCCGAACCTGGTGCCGATCACCAAGGCCTGGCTCAAGGACAAGCACGGGCAGTCGCTCGACCTGCACACCGTCGATCTGGTCCGCCAGAAGGGCAAGCTGAAGCTCCTGCTCATCCTCATGGGCCTCGGCGAGAAGAGCCTGAGCGCCCGCCTGGACGAAATCAACCGGGTCGCCCGCGGCGGCGAACCGGACGACGACGACGAGGCCCGGACGTGCGGCATCCCGCCGGGCGAACTCGTCAACTACATGCACGGGGCCGCCAAGGGCATCGACTACCTGAACGCCGCGCGGCACGAGGGCGTCGATCCGGCGAGCGACGGCCCGATCGTCCACTGCGACATCAAGCCCGACAACATGATGATCGTCGCCGGCACGGAGGTCCAAATCGCCGACTGCGGGGTCGCCGTGTCGTTGAACCAGGACACCCGGAAGACGGTGTCGGCGGCCTTCTCGCCCGTGTACGCCCCGCCCGAACTCTCGACGAACAAGCCGAGTACCGGGACCGACCAGTACTCCCTGGCGATCAGCTACTACGAACTCCGCACCGGCCGGCGGCCGTTCCGCGACGGCATGAACCAGATCGAGATGATGACGGCCCACTCCCTGGGCGACCTCGACTTCACGTCCGCGACCCTGACGGCCGGGGAGCGGCGGGTGTTGAAGTGGGCGACCTCGCCCCGCCTGGCCGACCGGTACCCCAGTTGCCTGGACATGGTCAAGCAACTCGAACGGTCCATCGAGGGCTTGTCGCCGAAGGCCCCGAGCGACCTGCAAAAGTCCGCCCCGGTCGTGCTCATCCCGGCCGCACACCCGCCGGCCTTCCACCCCCCGGCGAAGCCCGCCGACCACGCCCCGGGCGTCGGCGACACGGGGGTGGACAACGTCGATCTGTTCACGCCCCCGCCCGCCGCCGCGGACTGGCCGGTCCGGGAGTTCCCGCCCGCGGCCGAGCCGCACACCGCCGCCGAGGCCGACGACCGGCCGGTCCTGGGGGCCGACCCGAACGACCCGACCGGCCGCCGGTTGAACGCCGCGGAACTCGACCCCGAGATCGCGGACATCATCCGCAAGTCCGGGGTCGTCGCGACCCCCGGGGTCCGCCGGCTGCCCGACGCCGAGCCGCTGTCCGAGCCGATCGCGCTGGTCAAGCAGTCCAAGCCGACCCTGCCCAAGCCGACCCTGCCCAAGCCGACGCTCCCCAAGCCGACGACCGGGCTGGTCGATACGGTGATTCAAAACGACACAGGCCCCGATTCCGCCCCGTCGGCGGCCAAGCTGTCGCCCCTGCCGCCGCGCGTCGAGGACGACGAGCCGCGTCCGCCGGCCCGCCAGGGCCGCAAGCCGCAAGCCTACGACGGGACCATTGTGCCGGGGTACGGGGACGGCCCGAAGCCGTCGGCTCCCGAACCGGCCCGGCCCCGCCCGGTGGAAACGGACTTCAAGAAGCGGCACGCCGGCCAGAAGTCGTCCGCGGCCCCGCTGATCGCCGCCGGCGTCGCCGTCGTCCTCGTCATCGCGGGCGGCGTCGCGGCCCTGCTGGCGATGAAGCCCGACCGCGACCCCGCCCCGGACCAGGCGATCGTCACGCCGCCGACCGTGCCGATCACCCCGCCGACCGTCAACGTCACCCCGACGACGGAGGTCAAGACGACCCCGCCGACGATGGCAGCGAAGGCGACGACGCCTGACGTGACTCCCCCGGTGCCGACGGCCCGGGAGCGGTTCGCCGAAAAGCTCGCCCGGTTGAAGCCGCCGTTCCGGGACAACGCCCTCCTCGTCGAACTCCTCGACCTGTCGCAAGAGGACAGCCCGCTCCGCGCCAGCCTGGTGACGAAGTTGCTCGGCGAGGCCGGCGACCACGCCCGGCGTGCCGACCTGGCCGACTTCGCGGCGGGCCACGACAAGTGGTGGCCGGCGTTCAAGGACCACCACCCGGCGGTCGCCCAAAGTTGGTACCTGGACCGCGTCAAGAAGTCGCACGACGAGGCGTTGGGCCTGTTCGAGACGGCCCCGACCCGGGACGCGGCCGCGGACAAGTTGGCGACCCTGCGGGCGGTCCTCAAGTCGCCGACCGCTGCGTTGGTGGCGGCGGACGCGCGGGAAGAGTTCGAGCCGGCGGGTCAACTCGTCGCCGTGGCGACGGCGTGGGAGAACGCCAAGGACGCCCTGCCCGAGTTCGCCAAGGTGCTGGCCGCGAGTCAGGCCCCGCCGGCCGGCAAGGTGTTCGCGGCCGAGTACCTCAAGCTCGCCCGCGAAGCCGATGTGCCGATCGCCGAACTTCGCGCCTTCCGCGACAAAACGAACACCTGGAGTGGCATCGACGCCGGCTACCAGGACGCGCTGGCGGACCACGTCCGGGAGGCCTTGGCCGTCGAAACCCCCGCGTGGGCCGTGATCGCCACGACGTGTGGCCAAGACGGCGCGAACGGGTGGAAGGCGTTGGCCGCCGCCGACGCGCAGTTGAACGCGTCGATCGACGGCGGGGGCAAGCTGCCGAACGTCCCCGCGATGGCCGACGACGCGGGCAAGCTGCTCGCCAAGTTCTTGACGTGCTGCTCGGCCCCCGACCCGGACGGCCTGGTGGAGTTGTACCGGCCGGCCGAGGCGTGCCCCCTCCTCGGGACGAAGTCGCGCCAGTCGGTCGCCGCCGGCGTGATCCTGAAGGGCACGCCCCCGGTGAAGGCCCACCCCGACTGGGCGGGCGACCCGGTGAAGCACCTGTTCACGAACCCCTACGAGGGCACTTCGCAACTCGACAAAATGGCGTCGCGTTTCGACACCGCCGTTAAACTCGGCGGCAAGCTCAGCGTCACCCAACAACTCCACGCCGCCCTGGTGAACGCCGCCGCCAAAGTGAAAGTTAAGAAAGCCGCACCACTCGTCCCCATCGACGAGAAGTCGCTAACCGACGACCAACTCGCCGCCGCGCTGGCGTACTCCAAAATCGTCGCCGACGACGGGAAGCGGAGCGACACGGACCGACTGGCGGCGGCGGCACGGGCGGCCCGACTAGCGTTCCGGCGAGTCGATTTGTCGTTCGCCGACTGCAAGGACGACGCGCAGACCACCGACCGCGAGAAAGCGATGACCGAGAAGATCGCCGCGGACTTGCTCCGCCCGACCGCGGACCTGGTCGCCAAGTACCCCGGCCGGGATACGAACGCCCTGAAGTTCGCGGCCCTCCGCTCGGACATTTTCTTGAAGAACAAGAGTACCGACGAGGCGGAGAAGAAGGCGTTCAAAGCCGCACGCCTGGGCAAGCTGGTCAAGTCTGCCGAAGAACTCGCCGGCACACCGGACGAACCCGTCGCCCTGGCACTGGTCGCCACGTACCGGTTCATCGACACCTACCAAGGCTTGACGGACGAAAAGGAAAAGCTGGACGTCTGGAACCTGATCAAATCCGATGCTCAGAAATCACTCAGACTCGACGCCTCCTGTACCTACGCGAGTATCATTTTCAGCTACATTGATTGTTGTGAATACAAAGCAGATTCAGTACCGGGCGTGACTCCTCCGAAAGGCTTGAGCTTAACTTTCCCGAGAGAGACGGACGAAGCAATCGTTCGCTTCGAGAACGCACACCGCAACCTCAAAACCCGGAAGGTCCACACTCTTTACTCGATGCAGTCGATCTTCCTGACATCAGCCGCGGATCAGTATTCGACATCCGACAAAGACGGTGACAAAGACAAGGCGTCGAAACTCCGGGACGAAGCGAAGCTTGCCGGCGAACGGGCCGTCGAACAGACGCCGCCGAAATAGTGGGCGTTCGGTACTGGTCGATCCCGCAGACGTGACCCATTTCTTCCGCGTCCGGCGGAAACTCCGGCCCGAGTACCGGTCCTATCGTTTGCGCCCGGTGCGCCCTTTTTTGACGGTTGGAGCATTTTTTTTGAATATTCCGGCCGCTTGATCCGATAACTCTTACGTGAATCGTTGTCACAACGACTCTGGCGTAAGTTGCCGTCGAATCCGGGGGTCGAGATGAAACGCAGGAATTGGCTGAGGGTTTTGGGCATCGCCGCACTCCCAATTCTTGGAACCACGGCCGTCGTGGGGCAGACGGGTGACAGCCCGATCAAAGCACCGATTCTTCCCGTGCAGTTCGACGAACTCCCCCAGGTCGCTGCTCCCGGGCCAGCGCCGGCCGCAGCGCCCGCGCCCGTGACGCCGGCCACGGCCACGGCCCCGACGCAAGGGTCTACGAGCGCCGTGTCGGTCAACAACGACGCGGGGCTGACGACGGCCGGGGCGACGCCGACGCAGGCGTTGAACGCGCCGGACATCGGCACCTTGTTGAACAAGTCCGACGGCGGGGGCGGGGTCGAGGTCCAGCGGCGGAACGCCATCTCGAACGAGCCGCGCATCCGCGGCGAGCGCATCGGCCAGTACTACGCCATGGCCGACGGGGCACCGTACTTCCCCGGCCGGCTCGACCTCGACTCGCCGATCTCGCGGTTCGACCCGTCTATGGTCCAGACGGTCAACGTCATCCGCGGGCCGTACGCCTCGACGCTGGGGCCGGCGTTCAGCTTCCTCGACATCGTCACCAACCCGACGCCCCGGGCCAAGGGGAACTGCGGGCCGGAGGTCCACGGGCTGTCGGCCGCCGGGTACCAGAACAACGGGGCGCAGTGGAACGGCCTGCAGACGCTCAACGTGGCCGGCGCGGACTGGGGCTTCCGCGGCAGTTACAACATCCTGCAAGGGAACGACTACAAGGACGGCAGCGGCCGACTGGTGCCGGCCAGTTACAAGTCGCAGAACGTCAACCTGGCCTTCGGGTTCGACCTGTCGCAGAACCTGTCGGTCGAGCTCAAGGCGATGAAGTCGGTCCAGAACGACCTCGAATTCCCCGGCCTGTTCTTCGACGTGGACAAGTCCGACCTCGAAGCCTACAGCGTCCGCCTCGTGGCCAAGGACTACGGCCCGTTCGACCGGCTGACGTTCGACACCTGGTACAACGCGACCACGGTGAGCGGCAGTACGAGGGGCGGGGCGAAGCAGCAGTTCGTCAACAACCTGATCGCCGCCGCGTTCGCCGAGCCGTTCATCGGCCCCGCCGACCCGGGCGGCCTCCGCCCCGGGTACGGCTTCCGGGACCAGTCCACGACGCGGTTCGCCGAGCGGTCCCTCGGGTACCGCGTGGCCGGGCAACTCGGCAACAACCGCACCCAGCCGACGCTCACGTTCGGCACCGACCTGAACACCTTCGGCCAGGGGCTGCAAGAAAACATCCGCCTGCAACAGTTCGCCGGCCCGAGCGTCTTCACGCAGCGGCAACTCCAGCCCGGCCAGACCGAGACGATCCTGCAACAGCAGAGCATCCCGGAGTCGAACAGCACCAACGTCGGCGTCTTCGCCGAGGGCATGGTGCCGGTCACCGACGCCCTCAAGCTCAAGGCCGGGGGCCGGGTGGACGGCGTCCGGGCGAGTTCGACCGGCACCCGGCTGATCACCGGGAACGCTGACCTGTTCGGCCTCGCCAACGGGCCGAACAGCCCGAACCGGACGACCCTGGACACGGCCCAGTACTCCATCGACCCGTCGCGGATCGAGACCTCCCGCGAGTTCTTGCTCCTGTCGGCATTCTTGACCTCGGAGTACAAGCTGACCAAGCAGACGACGCTGTTCGTCGGGTACGGGTACGCCGAGCGCGCCCCGACGCTGACCGAGTTGTACGCCAACGGCCCGTTCGTCGGCGTCTTGCAGCAGGGCACCAGCCGGCTCCTCGGCGACGCCCAACTCTCGAAGGAGCGGCTGAACCAGTTCGACATCGGCCTGCGGTACGACACGCAGTACCTGAAGGCCGGCGTGACCGGGTTCTACGGCCTGATCAACGACTACATCACCTACGACGCCAACCGCGTGTCGAAAACCGGCCTGTCGCAGGTCGTGTACACGAACACCGACCTGGCCACGCTCGCCGGGACGGAAATGTACCTCCAGGCCAACGTGACCAAGTGGCTGTCGCCGTTCGCCACCCTGAGCTACGTGCAGGGCGTGGACCAGACGCACGTCGACGCCCGCCGCAACCCGGACCTGGCCAGCAGCCGGCGGAAGGACGCCCTGACCCGGTCGTTCGCCACGGACACCGAACCGCTGCCGCAAATCTCGCCCCTGGAGTCCCGCCTCGGCTTCCGCGTGCACGGCGTCCAGGACGTGCCCAAGTGGCAAGTCGAGCTGTCCGCGCGCGTGGTCACCGGGCAGAACGCCGTCGCCACGAGCCTCGGGGAAGTCTCGACGCCCGGGTTCACGACCTTCGACCTGCGGGCCTTCTGGCAGGTGACCGACCGGTTCCTGGTCAGCGGCGGGGTCGAGAACTTCGGCAACAAGCTGTACCGCGAACACCTCGACCCGATCTCGGCCAACCTGCTCCAGGACCAGACCGGCCGCGCCGTCCCGGTCCTGTTCCGCCCGGGTGCCAACTTCTTCTTCCGCAGCGAACTGCGGTATTAAGCCCAGTTCGAGGGCGGCGTAGCGGCCAGTCGCGGTGGCGGGTGGGGAGTGTGTGGCTCCGCCGCAGGCGACTCTTGTTAGCCCGACGCGCTAGCGAGGGTCAAGGGTCGTTGACAGGATCGGGGGTCGTACGACGTGCGGTCATCGGCGGCCACGTTGCCCTCGACCGTTCGACCCTCGCTAGCGCGTCGGGCTAACAAGAGTCGCCTGCGGCGGAGCCGAAAACCTTGGCGAAACTCGTAGCATTCAACGGCACCAGCGACACGCTACGCGGAATCGGAATCGGTCCGCTGGCGCTGCCGAATCGCCCTTCAGACTTGCGGCAGCGCGATGCGGCGCTTCGACTCGGGCGTGACGACGACGGGTGCGGCGCACTTGCCGCAGCCGGTCGCGCAACTGCCGCCGAAGACGGTGCGGACCATCGCGCGGCCGACGTAGGCGGTCGCCAGCACGACGAGCCCGATGGTGACGAGGGTTTGCACGGCGTTAGCCTCCGAGTGCGTCGGTCAGGACGCGGCCGAGTTGGAAGGTCACGAACCCGCCGAGGTACGCCAGCAGCGTCATGTAAGTGAAGGTGAACGCCGGCCAGGCCCACGACCGCGTCTCCCGACGGATCACCGCCAGCGTCGAAGCGCACTGGCAGCACAGCGCGAAGAAGACCATGACCGAGAGCGCCACGCTGACGCCGTACTTGCCGCGGATCGGGTCGTCGGCCCACTCCTTTTGCAGCGTCGCCTTGAGACCGGCCGCCTTGGGGTCGTCGGCGTTGCCCACTTCCTTGGCGTCCACTTCGCCTACATCGTACAGGATGCCGAAGGTGCCGACCATGACCTCGCGGGCGGGGAAGCTCGCCAGGGCCGCGACGCCGATCTTCCAGTCCCAGCCGAGCGGCGCGACCGCCGGTTCCAGGCCGCGGCCGACCCGACCGAGGTAGCTGTTGCGCTTCCACTCGCCCTGCAAGCGGGCCGCTTCGGCGGCGCTGCCTTCGGGCGCGTCGTCGGCTTCGAGGGCCTCGATGCGGTCGGGGTAACTCGCGCCGGAGGCATCGACGTAGGGGAAGTACAGGGACGCCCAGATGACGACCATCGACGCCAGGATGATCGACCCGGCCCGCCGCACGAACGCCGACCCGGCATCGTAGACGCGGAACAGCACCGTCTTCAGCGTCGGCATCTTGTACGCCGGCAGTTCCATGACGAACAGCGGGGTCTCGCCGCGCAGCAGCGTCCGCTTCAACAGCAACGCGACGAGCGGGGCGACGAGGAAGCCGATCAGGTACATGCCGAACAGCGTCAGCCCGGACAGCCACCACGGATAGCCGTCGCGCAAAAACGACCCGATGAACAGGGCGTACACCGGCAGGCGGGCCGAGCAACTCATCAGCGGGGCGACCATGATCGTCGCCAGCCGGTCGCGGCGGTTCTCGATGACGCGGGTCGAGAGGATGGCCGGGACGGCGCACGCGACCGACGACAGCAGCGGGATGAACGACTTGCCGTTCAGGCCGCAGCGGCTCATCACCTTGTCCATGAGGAACGCCGCGCGGGCCATGTACCCGCAGTCTTCGAGCACGGCGATGAACGCGAACAGGATCAGGATTTGCGGCAGGAACACCAGCACCCCGCCGACGCCCTTCAACACGCCATCGACCAGCAGCGACCGCAGCGGCCCGGCCGCCGTGTGGGCCGTGAGCAGGTCGCCGACCCAGCCGCGGCCGGCGTCGATGGCGTCCATGAACGGCTTGGCCCAGACGAAGATCGACTGGAACACCAGGAACATGACCGCCAGGAAGGCCAGCGTCCCCCACACCTTGTGCGTCAGGACGCGGTCGATGCGGTCGGTCCGCGTCGTCAGCCGCGTCGTCGGCTTGGTCACGGCCCCCGCGGTGGCGGTGCGGATCCAGCCGTAGCGGGTGCGGGCTTCGACCCCGGACACGGCGCACCCCGCGGCCGCGAGCCGCTGCCGGGCCGCGGCGAGTTGGGCCGGCAGGGTCGGGGCTTGCGTCTGCGTCAGCCACGTCTCGATGTGCCCGCCCACGTCGAAGAGCAGCCGCTGGACCAGGAAGCGGGGCACGAGCGGGCAGGCGGCCGCCAGGGCGTCGAGTTCGCCCGCCACGGCGTCCGGGAACGGCGGGGGCGTCGGCACCTTCCCGCCGTGGCACAGGGCCGAGCGCAGCGCGTCCATGCCGACGCCCCGACTCGCCTGCACGGGCACGACCGGCACGCCCAGCGCCGCCGCGAGCTTCTCGCAGTCGAGGACGATGCCTTGCGCCGCGGCCGTGTCGGTCATCGTCACGGCGACGACCATCGGCAGGCCGAGTTCCATCAACTGCGTCGTCAGGTACAGGTGCCGATCGACGTTCGAGGCGTCGATGACCGCGAGGATCAGGTCCGGTGCGGCCTCCTCGGCGCGGCGGCCGAGGAGCAGATCGACGGCGACCATCTCGTCCGGGCTGCGCGGGGCGAGGCTGTACGTGCCCGGCAGGTCGATCAGCGTGAAGTCGATGCCGTGGAAACTGAACCGGCCCTTCTTCATCTCGACGGTCACGCCGGGGTAGTTGCCGACGTGCTGCCGCAGGCCCGAAAGAGCATTAAACAGGGTCGATTTCCCGGTGTTGGGGTTCCCGACCAGGGCGACTCGGAGGTGCGCGGAAGGCATGGCGGCTCGTGCGGGGGAGAGTTAAATCGGCTCGACCGTGACGGTCGCGGCTTCCTGCCGGCGGAGGGTCAGGCGGGTGTTGCCGAGGTGGACTTCGATCGGGTCGCCGAGCGGGGCCAGGGCCACGACGGTCAGCGTCTCGCCCTCGAACAGGCCGAGTTCGGCGAGCCGCTGGACCAGCGACGGCGTCCCCGTCAGGGAGACGACGCGGGCCGATTCGCCGGGGCGGAGTTCGTTGAGGGTGGCCACGGCTACGACACGGGGCGGACGAGGATTTGGCACGCGTCGCCGCCGCGCAGGCAGAGCTTGCAGTCGGCGACTTCCAACAGACACGGAGACCCGGGTTGCAGCACCTTGAGCCGGCAGCCGGCACGCAAGCCGAGTTCGGCCAACCGGCCGACCCAACCGGGGTCGCCGGAAATCTCCGCGACCTCGGCGACCTCACCGGACCGCATCATGTCCAACGGGAAGAGCATCCGCGCACCTAACGGGCAAAACCAGGCGGGCTTATTGAGACATCATCTCAGAACACTTTAGTCCGACCGCCGCCGCGCGTCAAGCAGTTTCCTCGATGCTGGCCACCAACCGGTCGATGATTTTCTCGTCCGTCTTCGGGTTGAAGAAGACCGCCTTCCACGCCGGCAGGTCGTGCCCGTGCGGCCGGTACCCGAGGCTGGTGGTGAGGCTCAGCCGCGCGTCGATGGTCTGGTCCATCGCCCGCTCGCGCTTGCCGAACAGCCGGCGGACTTCGGCGAAGGTGCGCGCGGCGTCCTCGGCCGACAGCGTCCCGGCTTCGAGCGCGGCGAAAAGCGCCTTGGCGTCCCGGCCCTTCGGCAGCACCCAGAAGCAGACGTTCGCCCCGACCGCGTCCCGGTTCAACACCTGGCAGTAGTCCAACTCGTCGAGCCGGTCCTTGAGAACTTGCGCCAACTCCAGCGACCGGGCGACGAGCATTTGCCAGCCCTGCAAGCCGATCCCGTTGAGCGACGCCATGACCGTGTACGGCCCGAGCGCCGGCCGGGAGGTTTCGAGCGTGAACATCGCCGGGTCGCGGCGGATGTCGGCGTCCGGGAAGTACGGCGTGTCGCTGACGGACCGGGCCAGGTACTGCAAGTCGGCCTTCCGGTTGACGATGAACGCCGAACTCGGGTAGTGCCCCCGGCCCATCTTGTGGAAGTCGATGGTGACGCTGTCCGCGTGCCGCAGGCCGGTGCAGAGTCGCTTGACCCGTTCGACCAGCGGCAGCACCATCGCCGACAATTCGAGCGGGTTCTTGGCCGTATCGTAGTCGCTTAAAAAGCAAAGTGCCCAGCCGACCGCGGCGTCGGCGTGCAGTTGCGGCACCGGCACCTTGTAATGGCGGGCGCGGGCCTCGACGATCGCGCGGATGCCGGCCAGGTCGTCGCACCCGAAGGCGTCGGTGGTGCCGAAGGTCGCCGTGACGCAGGCGACTTTGACGCCTTGCGCGTACAGCTCGTCGAGCTTGGCTTCGAGCAGGTCGAGCCGCATGGCGAGCTTGCCGTCGGTCGGGATGACGTGCAGGTTCTCGGTGCCCAGCCCCAGCCAGCCGGCGACGGTGAGGTTGCAGTAGTGCCCCGCCTCCGAGGCGATGATGGCGACCTTGGCCCCTTGCAGTCCGTGCGTCATCGCCCCCGGCAGCACCTTCTCGATGCCGATCTTGCCGCCGTAAAGGTTCGAGATCGTGCCGCCGATGGTGAACGTGCCCCACGGCTCCTGGGTGTGGTAAAAGATCAGGTTCGCCAGGGCCGTGATCGCCTTCACTTCCAACTCGTTGGACCGCTGACTGTACGTGTCGGTACACAGGTTGGGGTTCTTCAACAGGCAGGCCATCGCGCCGACGAGCGAGGCGTAGTTGGCCGGCCCGCGGACGTTCTCCAGGTGCAGCGGACTCGACCACCCGTCGGTCCCCCAGAAGTACGGGAACACGGCGTCCCGCGCGTCCTTGAGGTTGCCGGGCAGGGCGTGGATTTCGGGGTTGGCCTGGGCGCTCTCGTAATTCTGGGACATCTGGTGTCCCGGCGGCAGCGACTCCTCGGCGACCATGGCGGCCAGGAACTCGCGGAAAATGTCGGTGACGGCCTTGGGGTCGCACTCGAAAAACGTCTTGACGAAAGCGTCGTACCGCGCGCGGTCCATGAAGATTACTCGTGTCGGGAGGGGGAGCAGGAATTATAGCCCCCGCCGCGGCCCGGCCGACCCGGGAACGAAACGGCGCAAACTCGACTGGAGAACTCCCCCGCACCCGGTAGAGTGTGGGTAGGTGAAGCCGACGACGGCGACACGCGACGGGCTGTAGCTCAGCTTGGTAGAGCGCCTGGTTCGGGACCAGGAGGTCGCAGGTTCAAATCCTGTCAGCCCGACTGCTTGAAAGCCTTGGATTCGTAGGGTTTCGAGGCCCCGGCCCGCCGGGGCCAACCCCCGCCGGGCACGGTTCGAGGCACGGTTCGCGTCCAACCCCCGGCCCTTCTCGGCCGCGGGGGAGTCGATTCCGCCCCCGGCCGGCACGCGGGAGGTTTCCCGATGCGCCAGCCCAAGCCCTGGTTCCGGGCGTCCAAGAACGCCTGGTACGTCGAGCACCACGCCAAGAAGGTCCGCCTCGGCGGCCACCCCGACGGTGCCCCGCCGCCCAAGAAGACCGCCGCCGGGTGGAACCCGCCGCCCCCGGTGCTCGACGCGTTCTACAGGCTGATGGCCGCCGACCCGGCGAACCTGCCCAAGGCCGACGCGCTCGCCGTCCGCGTCCTGTGCGACCTCTTCCTCGACTTCTCGCTCCGGCACCACCAGCCGGGCACCTACGAGAACTACAAGGCCTTCCTACAGTCGTTCTGCGACGCCCACGGGGCGAGCCTCGCCGCCGACGTGCGGCCGCTGCACGTCACCCGCTGGCTGGACGGCAAGCCGTCGTGGGACGGGGCGCGGCGGCACGCGGTGATCGCGGTGAAGCGCG
>JANYHV010000037.1 GCA_025362195.1 Fimbriiglobus sp.
TGGCGGACGACGTACAGGATCGCGTCGAGGACCGCCCGGCGGGCGTGCTTCGGGGGCCGCCCGCCGGGGCGGTGGGCCGGGATCAGCGGCTGAAGGACGGCCCACTCGGCGTCGGTGAGCCGGGCGGGGAACGCGGTCATGGCGGATTGGCGGGAGGTGCTCATAGGGCACAGTTTACGGCCGAACCCCCGACGCCGACAAGACCGCTATCCCCACAGGCACTCAGTGCGAATTCGTAACGCTCCGACGTGCCGATCACGGTCGCCTCGAGGTGGCCCCGCGGCACCTGGATGTAACACGCATTCACCTGGGCGGCCCGGCGCTCGCACCACTCCCGCAGGGGGGCGAGGACGTCGTACTTGAAGGCGCGGATCGGCTGCGCGCAGTCCGGGCAGCGCGCCACCTTCATGGCGTCGTGCGCGAAGCGGGCGAACTCGTCCTCGTCGTCCGGGCCGACCGTCACGCGGCCGTCCCCGAACTCGACGATCAACTGGCGGGTGGCGGTAATCATCTCCCCATCCTACCACGACGGGTCGGGGGCAAAACCGCGAATGACCGCGGTCCCGCAACGTCGTACCGGCGTCAGGCCGCCGCGCGGCCGCGGGTCGGGAGGCCGACGAGGTCGGCGTAGACTTGCCGCACTTGCTCGTGGGCGTCGCGGATCAGGAAGCGCGAGTCGCGGCCGCTGGCCTTGATGCCCACGAAGTAGTAGCCCGGCTCGCCGCTCGCGATCCCGCCGCCCGACGGCTCGGCGACGCGCAGCTCGCTGACCAGGCTCACGTCGGGGCGGTAGCCGACGGCCGAGACGACGCGTTCGACCTCCCAGGCCATCGGCTTGCCGGCGACCTTCGCGGCGAGGCGGAAGCCCTTGTCCGGGCCGAGGCTGACGCACTCGTCGATGACGCACTGCGAGTGGTACTCGAGGTTGCCGTCGCAGCGCGCGGCGAGGTGGTTGGCCCGCGCCGCCAGCCGGTCGCGCTCCTTCAAGGCGTCGTTGGCGAGCCGCGGCAGCGGGCTGGTCTTCGGGCCGTGCGTCAGCCAGACGACCCAGGTCGCCTGCTGCTCGTCGGCGAGTGCCGCCAGGTCGCACACGACCGTCGCGGCGGAGTAGCCGGCCCCGACGACGGCGACCGTCTTGCCGGCGTAGTGGGCCTTCTTCGCGCCCAGCACGTCCTCGACGCCGTAGGCGAACAGCGGCCGCGCGGCCACCTCGCCGGCCGCCGGGATGCCGCCGTCGCCGAGCCAGTTGGGCCGGCCCAAAACGCCGGTGCAGTCGAGGACTGCGTCCGCCGTCTCGAAGCGCTCGACGCCCTTACCGTCGCGCACGAGCAGCTTGAACGGCGGCAGCGGCTTGCGCGGGTCCGGCCGCGGGTCGGTCTTGCGCCAGCCGGCCCGGCCGACGGCGACGACCCGCGAGTCGGGCACGACGAACGGCCGCAGCGCCGCCGTGTTGGCCAGCGGGGTCAGGTACGCCGCTCTGTACTCGGCCCCGGTGAGTAGGGCAGCGTCCGGCGGGAACTCGTGCAGCGGGGCCTCACGCAAAATCGCCGCCCGCCCCGCCGCGCTGACGTTCATGCCGAACGGCGTGAACATGCGCACGAAGCCCCAGCGCTCGACGTGCTGGCCCGGCGCGCCCTGCTCGTAAGCGGCGACCGGCCAGCCGAGCGCGCGTCCGTGGGCGAGCGCCTCCAGCCCCGCCGGCCCGGCCCCCAGGATCGCCACCCGCGGCGGACTCGGCTTGGTCATCGGTCCCGTCCCCCAGGTCAAGAACGCGGCTCGCCGGACCGCCCGCACTTCCGCACAATGCCCCCACCCCCGCTCGCCAAGGAGTCGCCGTGCCGCACCCGCTGGACGCCCAGGAATCCGCCCAGAAGCTCAGCGTGCTGCGGACGGTCAGCCTCGGCATGATGGCCGTCATCGTCGTCGTGTCGGTCGGCTTCGCCCTCGTCGTCTTCTACGCCCTGGACGGCGTGCCCCTGGCCGGCAACCGCTTCACCGTCGGCGGCGTCTCGGTCCTCGCCGTCGCCGGGGTCGCCGCGACGCCGGTGGTGCTTCTCGTCGCCTTCCTGGCCGGCCGGTCGAAGCGGGCCGCGCTCGTCCGGCGGATGAACCTCGACCACCCCGAAGTCGTCGGGCCGGAGGCCGACGCCGAGCGGCTGTTGAACGCCTTCGCCGGCGGGCAGTTCACCGAGTCGGCGGTCGCCTTCGGGTCCGCCCTGTTCCTGGCGATTCTCTTTCACGTCATCTCGTCGCCGCTGTTGCTGGCGTGCATCGCCGCGATCGTCCTGTTCCTCGCCGCGCGGTTCCCGTTCGCCCGCCGCGTCGAGGGCTGGTTCGACGCCGAACTCACGGCTTTGCAGGCGCGGCGGCGGGCTTCGGGAACTCCACCGCGTTGACCAGCGACAGGTCCCGCGTGCCGACCTTGGCGACCTTGTCCGCCCGGGCCAGCACCGTCACCGCGACCTGCTCGCCGCGGGCACCCGCCAGGTGGTAGAAGGTCTGCTGCACGGCGACCCCGTCCTGCTTGCCCTGCGCGGTCAGGCGGTACAGGCGGCTGCCGGCGTCGGTCGGGACGACCCCGTCCTCGGTGATCGCCTCCGGGATCCACCCCGGTACCGCGGCGATCAGTTTCTTGAACTCGTCGATCGGCAACGCCGCGCCCGCGTCGAGCTTCTTCATGGCCGTCAGCGTGGCCTGGGCCGTGAACTCGCCCCGGTCGAGCAGCCGGAGCACGAGGTGGTCCTTCGTCCGGCCGACGACGTGCCAGTCGCGCGGGTAGACGAACTGGAACCGGCCCTCGGGGTCGGCGTACCGGAGCATCGTCATCAGGCCCGTCGTCTTGCCGTCGGCGGGGACCTTGGCCCGGGCCGCGATGTCGAGCACCTTCGGCTCCTCGGCCAGCGGCTTGCGGGTCAGCGCGATCGTCGCCTTGACCTCGCTGGCCGGGCTGGCCGCGCCCTGCGCCCGCTCGTCGGCCTGCTCCCACTTCAACGCGGTGACGCGCTTCGCCGCCACGTCGAACGTGCCGACGGCGGCGACGGTGAGCTTCGCCTGCGCCCCGTTGTCGATCCCCTCGGCCGTGCCCGAGATGCTGAAGGTGACGGCCTCGGGCGTTACGGCCGTGACCTTGCCGACGAGGTCGGACTTGATGAGTCCTTCGAGCTGGCAGGCGCGCTGCGCGGCGTCCGGGGCCACGGCCCAGGTGTCGTTGAGTTGCACGACCTTGCGCGGCAGCAGGCCCGCCAGCGCGGCCGGGTCGAAGTGCTCGCCGACGAGTTCGAGTTCCTCCCGGCTCAGCGGCCCGTCCGGGCTGAAGTGCAGCACCCCGGCGGCGGCCCGTTGCGAGACGACCAGTCGGCGGTCGGCCCCGAGGTCGCGCTGCGTCCGCTCGCCGGCCGAGTCGCCCGCCGACTTCGCCGTCTCGTAGTGCCGCACGGCCAGCGTCGGCCCCCGGGCGTCCACGGCCTCGACCCGCTCGACGAAGGCGTGGGCCGCCGTCGCGTTCATCGGCAGCGCTTCCGGCTTGCCGTTCCGCTCGACCTTCAAATTCCCCTGGAGCGTGAGTGTGACCTCGACGCGGAACAGGTCGCCGACCTTGGCCTCTTCGGTCAGGTTGACCTGGCCGAACCCCGTCGCCGTCACGAAAGCCGATGCCGCGAAAATGCCGAGCCAGCGCATGAGAAAGCCTCGCGTCCTTGGAATCCCAAGGCGGGGGCATAGCGTACCCCGGCGGGCCTGGCAAGCCGGAGATCGGCGGCGAACTGCGCCTACTTCTTCGCCTTGAAGTCGAGGACCACGACCGCCGGGGCGTCGGCCTTCGCGTCCAGGGGCACGACCAGTTCGTTCGCCCCGGGGGTCTTCTTGACGCCGGGGACGCCGTCGAGGAACTCGTCCACCGTGAGCAGGTCGTCGTACCCGGGGACGCCGTAGTGCATGGGCACGACGTACAGCCGCGGCTTGAGCCTGGCGACGGTCAATTTCGCCCCATCGCCGTTGAGCGTGTACACGCCGCCGACGGGGACCATCAGCACGTCCACCGGGCCGATCGCCTTGGCCTGCGCGTCCGACGGGACGTGCCCGAGGTCGCCCAGGTGGCAGAAAATCAGCCCGTCCGCCTCGACGACGAAGGCCGTGTTCTTGCCGCGGACGAACCCCTCCTCCGCGTCGTGGAACAGCCCGACCGAGCGGACGCGGATTGTCCCGACCTTCTCGTCGATCGGGTTCCAGTCGAGCCGCTTGTTCACCACCTTGAGGCCGTGGAACTCGCGCGCCGCCTTGCGGTCCTTGATCATCTGCACCTGCGTGTGGTCCGAGTGCTCGTGGCTGATCAACAGCACGTCCGCGGCGACCGGCTGGGGCGTTAGTGCGGGGATGGCGTGCGGGTCCCAGACGACGAACTTGCCCCCGGCCGTTTCGAGCTGGAAGAACGAGTTGCCGAACCACCGCAGGGTACACCCCTTCCCCGCCTCCTGGGCACTCGAAAGCGCGGGGGTCGCGAGCAGGAGCAACAGGGCGAGACGGGTCATGGCGGCTCCGGGCGGGGGGACTGCAAGCAATTCGCCAGCGACTCTTCAACTCCGGCCCAGGAACCAGCGCATCAACTCCCAGCCGGGGTCGAAGCTCAGGCCCGACGCGGCCGCCGTGGCCTCGTCGTACTGCGTCGCGCCGTCGGGGGTCAGCCCGTGGCCGCACGCCGCGAACGGGACGGCCCCGTAGGCGTGGGCGCGGGTGGCCAGCGTCGTCCGGTGGTCGGGTTCGATCAGCAGTCGGGCGTTGGGGTACGCCTGCATCGCCTCCAGGAGTGGGCCGACGATGTCGGCGTCGATGCGTTCGAGCGCCTTGACCTTTTCGTCGGGCAGGCCCTCGTGGGACGCCTCGTCCGGGGCTTCGACGTGGACGCACACGAGGTCGAAGTCTTTCAGCGCGGCGACCCCGGCCCGGCCCTTGGCGGCGTAATCGGTGTCGAGGTAGCCGGTCGCCCCGGGCACGTCGATCCGCGTCCAGCCGAGCAGGACGCCGACGCCGCGGACCAGATCGACGGCCGAGATGATCGCCCCGCGCGGCCCGTAGGCGTCCGCGAACGGCGTCACCCGCGGGGCCTTGCCGAGGCCCCAGAGCCAAATCTGCGTCGCCGCCTTTTCGCCGTTGGCCGTGCGCCGCAAGTTGGTCGGGTGGCTCGCCAGGACGGCCTTGCTCTCCTCCATCAGCGTGATGAGGATCGCGCGGCCGGGGCCGGTCGGCAGGTGGTCGGCGGTCGGCTTGTCCGGGATGTCGTGCGGCGGCTGGCCCTTCGTCCCGTTGAACGGCGACGCCGGGGTGTGGCCCCGCCAGACGAGGATGTTGCGGTAGCTCACCCCGGCGTGGAACTCCAACGTCCCCCCGGCGACTTCGCGGCCGCCGAGGTGCCGCTGGATTGCCGCCATCAACTCGCCGCCGTCGGAACTGGTGATGTGCCCCGCCGTGAAGTCGCGCATCCGGTCGTCCGGCGTGTGGACGAGGTTGCACCGGATCGCCCAGTCGTTCGGCCCCAGCGCGATGCCCATCGCCGCCGTTTCGAGCGGTGCCCTGCCGGTGTACACGACGAGCGGGTCGTAGCCGAACAGCGACAGCGTCGCCACGTCCGACGCCGGGGTCAGCGATGCCGGCACGTTGTTCGACAGCCCGACGACCCCCGCCGCCGCGACGCGGTCCATGTTCGGCAGGTGCGCCGCTTGCAACGGCGTGCGGCGGCCGAGGCTCTCGACCGGCTCGTCGGCGCAGCCGTCGGGGATGACGATGACGTACTTGGGGTCGGTGTTCATGGCGTGATTGTAGCGGGGCGACAATTCCCGGCGACCGGCCGGGGTCAGCCCCGACCGTTTGGCACAGCACTGCCCGCGACAACTCGTCCCGGAAGATGACGGAGAAGCGCGTCCAGCCGCACCGTAGCGGAATCCAGTCGGGCGAGGGGCGCAGAGGTTGTCGAGAACGTTCGTGGTCAAAGGCCATACCGGTCACGACCGCAACAGCGTCAACGACCGCCGTGCCCCGCGCTCGCGCGTCGGGCGAACAAGAGCCGTCAGGCGTTGTCCGCGCCGGTGTCGGTCGCGCCGGACTTCGCGTCGCCGGCCCAGCGCCAGTCGAGGATTTCGGGCAGGTCGATGCCGTGCTCGGTGATGTAGGCGCGGTGCTCGGCCAGTTTCGCGTCGAGGTGGCGGCTCGCCTCGGTCGCCGTCGCGGCGAGGCCGGGGACGCGGCGGATCACGTCGCGGACCAGGTTGAAGCGGTCGAGTTGGTTGACCACGCACATGTCGAAGGGCGTCGTCGTCGTGCCCTCTTCCTTGTAGCCGCGGACGTGCAAGTTGCCGTGGTTCGTGCGGCGGTACGTCAAGCGGTGGATCAGAGTCGGGTAACCGTGGAAGGCGAAAATGACCGGCTTGTCGGCCGTGAACAGGGCGTCGAACTCGGCGTCCGGCAGGCCGTGCGGGTGCTCGCTCGGCGGCTGCAACTTCATCAAATCGACGACGTTCACGAGCCGCACCTTGAGCGCCGGCAAGCGCTCGCGCAGGATCGCCACGGCGGCCAGCGCTTCGAGCGTCGGCACGTCGCCGCAACA
>JANYHV010000441.1 GCA_025362195.1 Fimbriiglobus sp.
TGACGCCGGCCCTGACCGCCGCGGCGACGAAGGACCTGGTCGTCGGCATGAACTTCGACAGGATGGCCCCCGAGATTCGCAGCGACGAACTCAACGGGCGGGCCGTCGCCCGGCCGTTCGTGCCGCTCTTGAAGTCGGACACGAGCCTGTTCGTCGGCGAGTTGACGGCCGACGCGCTGGCCCTCGAACTCCGCTTCCGCAGCGGCGACCCGGTCGTGACGCGGACCAGCGAAAAGTCCCTGGGGGCCTTGCAAACGCTGCTCAGCACGGTCCTCGACGGCAGCATCCAGGCGTTCGGCAAGTCGAAAGACCCGGCGGAAAAACTCCTCGCGCCGCTCGCCGAAAGCGTCAAGCGGTCCGTGGAGGCCGGGGCCATCCGCATAGACGGGACCGACGCCGTGGCCACCCTGACGGTCCGGGCCGACCTCGCCTTCGGCCCGGCCCTGGCCGCGCAATTCGGCCAGGGCGGCGGCGGCGACTTGGGCGACCGGTTGATGTCGCAGAACAACATGAAACAACTCGGCCTGGCGATGCACAACTACGAAAGCGCGAACCGCACCTTCCCCGCGCCGGCCATTATCGGCAAGAAGGGCAAGCCGCTGCTGAGCTGGCGGGTGACGGTGCTGCCCTACGTCGAGCAGAACAACCTGTACCGCCAGTTCAAGCTCGACGAGGCGTGGGACGGCGAGCACAACCTCAAGCTGCTGAAGGACACTCCCATGCCGGCGGTGTTCGCCCTGCCCGGGGTGACCAAGCCGGGGGGCACGGAGACGCACTACCGCGTCTTCGTCGGCAACGGGGCCGCCTTCGAGCCGCTCAGGGGCATGAAACTCCCCGCCGACTTCCCGGACGGCACGTCGAACACGATCCTGATCGCCACGGCGGCGACGAGCGTGCCGTGGACCAAGCCGGACGAACTCGCCTTCGACCCGAAGGGCGACATGAAGAAGCTCCTGATGATGGACGGCGACGGCAGCAACCTGCTCTTCGCTGACGGCTCCGCCCATTTCTTGCGCAAATCGCTCGCCGGCGAAAACCTCCTTCGGCTGATCACCCGCGCCGACGGCAACGTCGTCAACATCGACTGACGCCCGCTGCTTGCCCACTCTTACCCGAGGTCATTCCCATGTCGATTCTGCGTCTCCCCCTGGTCCTGCTCGCCGCGCTGCTCGCGCGGCCGGCCACGGCACAAGGCTTGCCGGCCGACCTGGCGGCCGTGCCGCCGACGGCGGTCGGCTTCGTCCACGTGCGCGTCGCGGACGTGCTCAAGCACAAGTCCCTGGCCGACTACCGCAAGCTGTTCGAGAAGGCCGGGGACCGGGCGCTGACCGCGTTCGACGGCCAGTTCACTCCCCGGCCGTCGAGCCTCGACCGGGTCACGGCCGTCGTCCTGCCGGGCCAGCGGCCCGAGCAGATGTTCGCGGTGGTCCTGCACTTCACCCAGCCGTTCGACCTCGACGCCGTGCGGGCGACTTACCTGCCCGGGGCCGAGGCGGTGAAGACCTCGGCCAAACCGCTGTTCGTGGACAAACAGTCCGGCGCGGCGCTGTACGCGCCGGACCCGCAGACGCTCGTCGTCGGCCCGGCCGACACGATCCTCAAGGTCTACCTGGCCGCCCCGGCCGAGGCGACGCCCCACCCGCTGAAGGCGGCGCTGGCGGCGGCGGCGGACGGGACCAAGGCCGTGTACGCGGCCGCGAACGTGTCGAAGCTGCCGCTCCCGGCCGAGGCGTTGGAGCAAATCCCCGAGCCGTTCCGCCCGCTCGCCGCCGCCGAGACGGTAACCCTGAGCGTGGCCTTGGCCGACGCGGCGACGGTGAGTCTGAACGTCGCCTACGCCGACGACGCGGCCGCCATGGCCGCCGAGAAGTCGATGAAGCACGGGGCGGAAATGCTGCGCAAGCTGGTCGCGCAGTTCCGCCAGCAGCCCGAGGCCGCGCTGTTCGGCCAGGCCCCGGCGAAGGGCTTCCGGAAGCTCGACGAGATGCCCGACGCCCTGGGCGCGGTGGCCCAGATCGCCGCGCTGAACTTCGCCGACGGCCTGCTCGCCGACCTGCCGGTCAAGCGGGCCGGCAACGCCCTCGCCGCGACCGTCGAGTTGCCGCCGATGATGACCGCCTACGTCGGCCTGTCGTCGCTCTCGCTGGGCCTGATGTTGCCGGCCGTGCAGAAGACGCGGGAGGCGGCGGCCCGCCAGCAGAGCGTGAACAACTTGAAGCAAATCGCCCTGGCCGTCCACAGTTACCACGACGCGATGGGCACGTTCCCGCCGGCCGCCGTCGTCGGCAAGAAGGGCAAGCCGCTGCTGAGCTGGCGGGTCATGGTGCTGCCGTACCTGGAGCAGGACAACCTGTACAAGCAGTTCAAGCTCGACGAGGCGTGGGACAGCGAGCACAACCTGCCGCTGAGCAAGGTCGTCGTCAAGACGTACACCGACCCGCGCTCGACGGCCGCGCCGGGGCTGACGCACTACAAGGTGTTCGTCGGCAAGGACGCGGGGTTCCCGCTGTTGAAGGGCCGCACGATCGCCGGCGTCACGGACGGCACGTCGAACACGCTCATGGTCGTGGCCGCCGGGGACGGCGTGCCGTGGTCGAAACCCGAGGACATCGAGTTCGACATGAACAAGCCCGCGCCCGACCTGTCGAAGCCGTTCCCGGTGGTCCTCGCGGCCATGATGGACGGGTCAGTGCGGACCATCGACGTGGCGGCGTTCGTCAAGAACAAGGACCTGTTGAAGTGGCTGATCAACCCGGCCGACGGCAACCCGATCCCGGACTTTTGACGGCTGTCCGGCCTGTTCCACGGGTGCCGTGCGGGCGGCGGAATCGCGCCAGTTTACCCGGACGGATTGGCCCCGCGTCAGACCATCTTGCGCAATACTCGAAGCGCGAGAAGGGCGACCCGAACGAGTCGCGGCCGGGCCACCAGGACGGGGGCCGGCCGGGGCGGAGGCGGGGACCCGGGACGAATCGCCACGGGGTGCGGACTCGGCTGGGGTGGACGGTCGGCGCGCGGGTCACACCCCGCGGGCCGACGCCGGCGAGTTCCATCGGGCACCGGTGGCTAAAATCGAGCGACCGTGCTCCGCGACTCGCACGCCCACTTCCCCTGGCGTGCGGGAGACTTCGTCGACCCCTTTTCGCGGCCGTGTCGGGCCATCGGGATGCCCGCAGGTTCTCCGCCGAAAGCCCTTGAAGGACTCAAGAAAACGGGCTTGAGCCGTTCCCCGGCGAGAGGCCGAGAAGCGCGGCCGGGGCGAGTGGGCAACGTGCGCGAGCGGCACCGGCCGGGGAACCGACGCCCCGGACGGCCGGCCCCGAACGGCGGCCGCAAGGCGCGTCGATTTCTTGACCGGGCCGCCGCGCGGCCGACGATATGATGCGTAGAATGCAACGCCCCGGGTGGACAGGTGAACCCCGCCTGGCCCCACCTCGCGTGGCCCCGGCGGCCGGACGACCGGCCCGCCCGACACGACCCATAGCTTCGGCTTTGGCGAACCCTTGCCAACGGCCTGGAGAAGACGGACAATGCGAGACTCGACCCCGCAACGATGGCCCGCCCGGCGATTCCGCTTCGCCGCCCGCCCCGATTGCGGTCCGCCCCGCACCCCGAACGCCCTGCTCAAGCGTATGGCCCTGACCCTCCCACACACCCCCGGCGACCGCGCCGACGGCCCCCTGGCCCCGCCCGAACTCCGCGCCGAAGTGCCCGGCCCGGACGGCGTCCGGCACGGCCTCGTCGCGTTCTATCGCGACCTCATCGCCCGCGGCGAACTCGACACACCCGACCGCTTCGCCCGCGCCGAAGACTGCCTGTTCGACACGATCCGGTAGCCGCGGTCGATGCCAGAGGGGCCGATGGCATTCAGCGAGTTCACACTCGATTCCGCAGTTCGGTCGCTGGGCGTCAGCGTCGCGGAGGCCGATCTCTTCCCCGACCTCACGCCCGTCGTCGTACCGGCCTGGCTGCCCGACTGGCTCGCCCGCGGGACGCGGCTGGCCCTCATCAGCGAAAAAGCCCGGAGCGAATTCATCGTCGTGCCGATTCTGCTGGCGGCCAAAGAGCTGTCCGGCGGCCGGCTGGCCATCTTCTCGGGTCAGCGGCTGGATGTCGATTCCGCCCGCGGGCTGACCGGCGAGTGCGACTTCCTGCTCGCCCTCGGGCCGTCCGTCCCGCCGCTCCGGGCACCCATCGCCGCCGTCGTCGAAGCCAAGAAGAACGACGTGGAAGGCGGGTTGGGCCAGTGCGTCGCGCAGATGGTCGCCGCCCGGGAGTTCAACGCCGCGACGCGCGGCCCCGCCCCTGTCTACGGCTGCGTCACCACCGGCGAGGCGTGGCAGTTCCTGCGACTCACCGGGGACGCGGTCGAACTCGACCGCCGCCGCTTCTACCTCGACAACGTCGCTGGCGTACTGGGGGCGATTGCGGCAATCGTCGGCGCGGCCGGTGAGGCGTGACTGCCACCGAACTCGAACTCCTCGCCTGCTTCGGCGTGGAGCCAGAGCGAGGAGATCCGACCGAACTCTGGTGCCACGACGACGCCTTGTATCAGGTCGAGGTGGACGGGTTGTCCGTGTCGTTCGCCGTCGCCCCGATCTATCCCGACGTGCGGATCATCGTCAAGCTCGGCGGCCGGCTTGTTTTCGAGTTCAATTCGATGGGCGTCGCGGATGTCCGAGTAATTGACATACCGGGCGTTGACGCCGTCGAAATAATTTTAACCGCCCAATCTACGTTGAGACTTCAACTCCGGCCGGCGTTCGAGATCACGCAACAGTTCGCCACCCACAACTAATCTCACGCCGCCCGGAGGGCGAAGTCGCTGCGGTCGAGGCGGAAGTGGGGGCTGTAGTACGGATCGCCCTTCTTGAGGAAGTCGCCCCACTTGACGTGGAACAGGTCGATCTCGCGCTTGAACCGCGCCTCCTTCTCGGCCGTGTCCTCGGGGCCGCGCGTCTTCGATTCGAGGTGGTACAACTCGGCGTCCGGCGTCCAGACGACCCGGTAGCCCTTGCTCAGGATTTGCAGGCACAAATCGACATCGTTGAAGGCCAGGACGAAGCCCTCGTCGAAGCCGCCGACCTCGCGGAAGACCTTCGCCGGGGTGAGCAGGCACGCGCCGGTCACGGCGCTGACGTTCTGGGCGTGCGTCAGGCGTTGCATGTGCCCGGCGGCCGCGCGGGGGAAGTTCAGGTGCGCGTGCCCCGCGACCCCGCCCATGCCGACGACGATGCCGGCGTGCTGGATCGTGTCGTCGGCGTAGTACAGCTTCGCCCCGACCGCCCCGACGCCCGGTTGCGCCGCCGCCTTGACCATCGATTCGAGCCAGTCCGGGCTGATCGACTCGATGTCGTTGTTCAGGAACAACAGGTACTCGCCCTGGGCCTGGTGCGCGGCGAAGTTGTTGACCGCCGCGTAGTTGAAGGGCTTCGCCCACTCGACCACCTTGACGTGCGGCTGCTTGGCCAACTCGCGGTAGTACGCAAACGTCTCCGGGCGGGTGCTGCCGTTCTCGACGACGATCACCTCGAAGTTC
>JANYHV010000445.1 GCA_025362195.1 Fimbriiglobus sp.
TTGAAGCGGGCCTGCGTCAGCGTCGCGTCGAGGACGAAGACGAACGACCGGCGGCGGCGAAGGAACTGGTTCTCGTCGCGGGAATAGTAGAAGAGTTCGTCGCGGACGAACTTCATGTCGAACAGGTCGGGCTGCTCCTCCTCCATGTAGGCGAGTTGCGAGTGCAAGAGACTTTCGATCGAGCCTTTCGTCGAGATGGACGTGTACCCGCCGACGGGGTACTGGTCCTCGTCGAGGACGCGGGTCGGCACCTCCTTGCGGCCGGCCATCGGGCGGACCGGGCGGGGCGGCAGGCGGGCTTCGAGCCGGGCGGTCACGGTCAGAATCTGCCGGTGGGCGACGTACTGACCCATGTCCGCCAGGGCCGTCCGCTGCTCCAACGCGATCACGTCCTCGGGGCCGAGCAGTTCGGCCACCCGCCGCGCGGCACTGACGATGCCCTCGTACTGCCGCACCAGCAGCGGCAGCGGGCCGTCGCGGCTCAGCAGGTCGTACCCCTGGGCGAGGAGTTCGTCGGCCGGCACGGCGAGCATCGCCTGGATGACCGGCGGGCTGAGTTCAACGCCGCCGATCTTGGCCCGGTCGCGGACCTGCTTGACGACGTAGGCGAGGCCCTTCGCCTGGTCCCGGCCGGCGTACCGCCGCAGGGCGTCCACGGCCCGCTCGAAGGTCCAGTCGGCGTACACCTTGCCGAGGACGTGGTCCTCGTAGCTCCGCGCCAGGCTCGCCGGCCAGCCCGGGGCCTCGACGACTTCTTTGGTCGCCCGGCCGCGGTCGAGGCCGTAGGCGACGTTGCCGAGGTCGGCGACGAACCCGACGGGCGGGAGTGGCTGACCGCTGGCGGCGATTTCCATCGCCCACTCGAGCGCCGGCTTGACGAGCGCCGCCGTCGGCCGGACGACCTGTTGCAGCCACAAGCCCTGGAGCAGGTAGGCCCGCGCGAGGTCGGGGTGGCGCAGTTCGACGACGTCCATCGGCGGCTCGTGGGGGGAAGGGCGGGCGGAGTCGATTATACCGACGGCGCAGTTTCGGGAAGCCGCGGCGGCAGGACAAGCCTTCTGCGTAATCGTCAAAACCGGTGCGAACCCGGGAATCGTCAAGTCATGCGCCGCGAATGCCGAAGGTAGTCGTGGGAGGCGGGACGCTCGCGGGTTTCGAGCGGGTTTTCCGTCGGCCGAAGGGGGAACGCAGCGATGACAGTGAAGCGGATTCTACTCGGGATGTTGCTTCTCGGCGGCACGACGGCCACCGCCCGCGCGCAATTTTCTCCCGGGCAGGCGTACCCCACCCCGCCGCCGGCGTCGATGGCGCAGGCCTTCCCGTCCGGCCCGCGGCCCCTGTCGAGCGGCACCGGCCTGACCGGCACCCCGCCGCCGCTGCTCGGCAGCGCCCCGAACGCGCTCGAAGCCCAGCCGACGACCACGCTGACGACGGTGCCGTCCGGGACGATGAACGCCGCCGCGTGCGGGCCGGGCGGCAACTGCTGTGGTCCGGTCGGCGGCAACGGCCCGATCACTTACGAACTCTTTACGCGGACCGGCCCGTCGCTGATCGTCGGCGGCGGCCCCGACCTGAGCGGCGCGACCCGGTTCGGGTGGATGGTCGAGGGGGGCGGCCGGTCCCTGTTCATGAACCCGACGAACGACGCCGCCTGGACGGCCGAGTTGAGCCTGATGTACGCGTACAACGGCGGCGGCGACCGCGTCCTCGACGTGTTCGCCCGCCAGCCGAAAAACCCGACCACCGGCCAACTCATCGGCCCGGACCAGATCCAGCCGTTCACGCTGCGCGGGGTGACCCGGGCCGGCCTGAACTACACGATCGGCCGCGACTGGTTCCTCAACGGCCCCGGCTTTTTGGGCTACGAGCAGGCCTGGAACACCCGCTTCGGCGTCGATGTCGGCGGCAACTACGGGACGATCCGCGTAGACCTGGTTCCGGTCGCCGACGTGAACAACTACTTCCGCCGGTACAGCGTGACCAACGGGGTGCAGTTCGCCGCGCACTGGAACGCCGAGACGCCGGTGGGGGCGTGGATCGTGTTCGCCGGCGTGCGGGCGCAGTACGGCTTCCACCACTCGAACGTCATCCCCCCGCTCAGCGGCAACTTCCAGGACTTGAACCTGCTCTTCACCGCCGGCATCCGCTTCTGACGGGGAAGCGATTCGCCGGCGGCGGATCAGCCGCCGCCGTTCAACTCGACCGCTTCTTCCCAGTGGGCGATCAACTTCGCCAGGCGTTCGCGGTTCGCTTCTTGCTCGGCGCACAGCTTCGTGAACCGGCGGCCGTCCTTGTACACTTCGCCGTCGGCGAGGGTCACGTCCAGGGCGGCGACGGTCGCCTCGGTGGCGGCGATGTCGGCTTCGAGATCGGTCACTTTGCGGAACGGGAACTGCCGCTTGCGCTTCACTTTGGTCGTCACCGTCTCCGGGGCGAGTTCGACCTGCTTCACCGCCTCCTGGCGCTTGCCACGGCTGCGGGCCGCCGTCTTCTCGGCCTCGGCGCGGGCGGCGACGAGCAACTCGTAGGTGTCGTAGTTGCCGTACACGACCTCGTGCTTGCCGTCCTCCATCACGATCATCATGTCCGACGTGCGGTTCAGGAAGTACCGGTCGTGGCTGACCGTGATGACGGTGCCGTCGAAGTTCTTGACCGCCTCTTCCAACGAATCGCACGCCCAGATGTCGAGGTGGTTGGTCGGCTCATCGAGGATCAACACGTTGATGCCGGCGACGGTCAACTTCGTGAGCGCCGCGCGGCTCTTCTCGCCGCCGGAGAGTTGCCGCACCGGGGCTTCGACGATCTCGCCCTGGAGGCCGAACGCGCCCAACAGGTCGCGCATCTTCTGCTCCGTCAACGCCGGGTCGGGTTCGGGCCAGACGGCCTGCATGAGCGGCTTGTCTTCGTCCAATAGCCCGAGGTGCTGGTCGAGGTAGCCGGGGAAGACGAGTTGGCCGCGCTTGACGGTGCCGGAGGTCGGCTTCTCGTCGCCGAGGAGGATGCGGAGCAGGGTGGTTTTGCCGCAGCCGTTCGGCCCCATGATGCCGAGCCGCTTGCCGCGGGGCAGGTCGAAGTTCAGGTTCTCGAACAGCGTTTTGTCGCCGTACCGCTTGGTCAAGTCCTCGGTGTGGAAGACCACGTCGCCGGCACGGGCGACGGTTGAGAAGCGAATGCTCGGCCCGCTCACCCGCGTCGGCTTCTCCAACACTTCGATCTTGTCGAGGGTCTTGGTCCGCGACTGCGCCTGCTTCGCCATCTGGCCGTAGTGCGACCGGCGGATGATCTCCTCTTGCTTCAAAATGTACTCGCGCTGGGCCTCGAACTCCTTCAACTGCCGGTCGTACTTCTCGTCGCGCAGCCGGACGTACTGCTTGTAGTTGCCGGGGTAGCTCGTCACCTTGCGGTTGTGCAACTCGAAGATGCGGGTGCTGACTTTGTTCAGGAAGTACCGGTCGTGGCTGACGACGATCATCCCCTGCGGCTGGCGGCTCAGGTACTCTTCGAGCCACCGCGTCGTGGCGATGTCGAGGTGGTTACTCGGCTCGTCGAGCAGCATCACGTCGGGGGCCGACAGCAGCAGCTTCG
>JANYHV010000483.1 GCA_025362195.1 Fimbriiglobus sp.
GAAGGCAATCGCCATCACAGTGTTCCTTGGTGTTCTGTGGCTCCGCCGCAGGCGAGTCTTGTTAGCCCGACGCGCGAGCGAGGGAAACAAAGGTTCGTTGACAAGGTTGGTGCCGTTGACGGTACGGCCGCTGCCATCGAACTTTGTCAACGAACCTTTGTTTCCCTCGCTCGCGCGTCGGGCTAACAAGACTCGCCTGCGGCGGAGCCACAGAACACCAAGGAACACTGTGATGGCGATTGCCTTCTTTTCGACATGGACGACGTATGGCACCTGGCTGCCGGGCGACGAGCGCGGCTGGCTCCGGCGAGAGGGCGGTATCGATTGGGCCGACCGGATGCGGGCCTTTCGCGCCGCGCTTCGCATGACGGACGGCGCGACAACCCTTGACGCCGGACAGCGCTTGATCGTCCAGGCGACGGTCGTTGCGCACTGCGGCTTTCGGGGCTGGACCTTGCACGCGGTCAACTGCCGGTCGAATCACGTCCACGCGGTGGTCACGGCCCCGGATCGGACACTGGCGTTCCCCCGTGAGCAGTTCAAAGCGTGGTGCAGCCGCAAGCTATCGAAGTCCGAGCCGGCGCGGGAAAATTGGTGGTCCGAGCGCGGCTGGGACGAGTATCTGGACGACGAGGAAGCGTTGGCCGTCGTGATCGACTACGTCCGCGAACGTCAGTGACGGCTCCGCCGAAACGGCGCGTCGGGTTGTGACGATTCGGTACTATCGGTTAGCGGGGTAAGAAATCCGGGCGGAGTTTCGGCTTCGCGTTGGAATCGGCAGGCTTCACCGTTTATACACAGTGTGTAGCCCTCCCACCTTCGCACTGCGCCCCCTCAAGGACTCACCCTCCATGTTGCCCCGCCTGCTGCTGATGGCGTCCTTCCTCGGGCTGACGACCGCCGCGGGCGGTTTCGCCCGGGAAGAAGCCCCCGTGCCCCGGCCGACCACGCCGCAGGAGCCGAAGTCGCCGCCCAAGGACGAACCGAAGAAGCCCAAAGAGGAGCCGAAGAAGCCGGACGAACCCAAGAAGCCCGACGAGCCGAAGGGGCCCAAGGACGAGCCGAAGCCCAAGGACGAGCCGAAGAAGGACGCCCCGAAGGACGGCACCATCGCCCCCGGCGCGCCCAAGTTCACGCCCAAGAAGCCGGGGTCGCTCGCCAAGTACGACGAGGTCATCACCAAGGAGGCCAAGACGCAGCCGGGCGTGTTCGCCGTCCACCGCATCGACGACCGGGTCTACTTCGAGATCCCGCAGGACAAGTTGAACCGGCTCATGCTGGTCCGGGCCGAAGTCGCCAAGGGGCCGAACGGCATCTCGTACAACGGCCAGGAACTCGGCAGCAAGTTCGTCCGGTTCGAGCGCAAGGACAACAAGATTTTCGTCATCGAGGCGAACTTCGACAAGCGGTCCGGGGCCGACGTGCAGACCGCCGTCGAGGCGACCAGCATCGACCCCATCATCGCCAGCTTCCCGGTCGAGGCCGAGGGCAAGGACCGGTCGGCCGTGATCGCGGCGACCGGCATCTACATGAACGACCTGCTCGACGTGGGCGCGCGCCGGGCGACCGGGGGCGGGGCGCTCGACGCGGACAAGTCCTTCCTGACCGACGTGAAGGCGTTCCCGCTGAACATCGAAGCCCGCGCCCAACTCACCTTCCGCGGGGGCGGCGGCGGCGGCAACCCGTTCGGCCCCCCGAGCTTCGGCGGCGGCGGCCCCGGCGCGGCCAAGACCGTCCTCGTCCACTACTCCCTGTACGCCCTGCCCGAAGAGCCGATGCGCGGCCGCTTCTTCGACTCGCGGGTCGGGTACTTCACCGAGAACTACACCGACTTCTCGGCCAAGCGGTCGTGGTCGGAGAACAAAGAGTACATCGCCCGGTACCGCCTCGAAAAGAAGGACCCCGCGGCCGAACTGTCCGAGCCGGTCAAGCCGATCGTGTTTTACATCGCGGCGGAAGTGCCCGAGAAGTTCCGGGCGGCGATGAAGAAGGGCGTCGAGGACTGGCAGCCGGCGTTCGAGAAGGCCGGGTTCAAGAACGCCATCCTAGCCAAGGACCCGCCGACCCGCGCCGAGGACCCGAACTGGGACGCCGAGGACTCGCGGTACAGCGTCATCCGCTGGGTCGCCGAGCCGACGCAGAACGCGATGGGGCCGCACGTCGGCGACCCGCGGTCCGGCGAGACGATCTCGTCGCACGTCATCTTCTGGCACGACATCTTGAAAATTGTCCACATGTGGTACTTCGTCCAGTGTTCCGCCGTGGACGAGCGGGCCCGCAAGTTCCCGTTCCCGGACGACCTGCAGGCCGAGTTGATCCGCTACGTCGTCGCCCACGAGGTCGGGCACACGATCGGCCTACGGCACAACCACCGGGCCAGCCAGGCGTACTCGATCAAGGACTTGCGCGACCCCAAGTTCCTCGAGAAGAACGGCAACGTCGCCAGCATCATGAGCTACGGCCGGTACAACTACGTCGCCCAGCCCGAGGATAAAATCCCCGTCAAGGACCTCATCCCGAAGCTCGGGCCGTACGACTTCTTCGCCATCGAGTGGGGGTACAAGCCGCTGAAGGCCGCGACGCCCGAGGCCGAACTGCCGCTCCTCGACGAGATGGCCAGCCGCCAGTTGAAGGAGCCGTTCCTGCGGTTCGGCGGCGAGGACGGCCCGTCCACCGTGGACCCGACCGTGATGACCGAGAACATCGGGTCGGACGCGGTCAAGGCGACCGAACTCGGGTACAAGAACCTCGACCGGGACATGGACTGGCTGCTCAAGGGGACGACCGCCAAGGGCGAGGACTTCGAGACCCTGCGCGAGGCGTACTCCGCGATCCTGACGCACCGCCGGCTCTGGATGGGCGCGGTCCTCAAGCAGGTCGGCGGGGTGCTCGAAAGCCGCACCCTCGGCGACCGCGGCGAGCAGTTCAGCCGGGTGACCAAGGACAAGCAGAAGGAGGCCGTCAAGTTCGTCGTCGAGCACGGCCTGACGGTGCCCAAGAAGCTCGTGGACCCGGCCGTCTTGAACAACCTCAAGTACACCGGCCTCGCCGCGGACACGATGAGCTTCCAGTCCGGGCTGATCCGCAGCCTGCTGAACGCCGGCCGGCTCAACCGCCTGCTCGACGGGGAAGTGTTCGACGGCGAGAAGGCGTACACCATCCCCGAACTCGTGGCCGACTTGCAGGCCGGCGTCTGGTCGAGTTTGAAGTCCGACGCGGTCAAAATCGACGCCTTCCAGCGGAACCAACAGCGCGTCTTCATCGACGTGCTGAAGGCCGAGTTCGAGCCGCAGTCGTCGGGCAGCGAGTTGACCATCGGCCGCGGCGGGCGACTGTCGATCGAGCCGTCGGCCGGGCGGAGCATGGAACTCCGGGCCGTCGCGCGGATGACGCTCAAGGACCTGCTTGCCCAGATCAAGGCGGCAAGTCCGAAGGCCAAGGACGCGACCACGAAGGTCCACCTCGACGACCTGCAAAGCGACCTCGAAGCCTTCTTCGAGAAGAAGAAGTAACCGACCGCTTGTTAGCCCGACGCGCGAGCGAGGGACCGCCGGTTCGTTCACAATGTCGGTGAGTGTTGACGGCTTGTCTTCCCTCACCGACATTGTGAACGAACCGGCGGTCCCTCGCTCGCGCGTCGGGCTAACAAAACTGCCTTTTTCGTGGAGTCTCGTCATGGTCCGCATCGGGGCCGGGTTCGACACGCACCGCCTCGTCGTCGGACGGCCGCTGATTCTGGGCGGCGTCCGCGTCGAACACGCCCGCGGCCTCGACGGCCACTCGGACGCCGACGTGGTGCTGCACAGCGTGACCGACGCGATCCTCGGGGCGCTGGCCCTGGGGGACATCGGCGACGCCTTCCCGGACACCGACCCGCAGTGGCGCGGAGCAAACAGCCAGATTTTCCTGGACGCGGCGCTCGGGCAGATGCGCGCGGCCGGCTACGCGGTCGGCAATCTCGACGTGACGATCTTCGCGCAAGAGCCGAAGCTCGGCCCGGTGAAAGCGGCGATCCGCGACCACCTGGCGGAGCTTCTCGGCGTGCCGGCGACGGCGGTGAACGTGAAGGCGAAGACCGGCGAGCGCGTCGGGCACATCGGCCGCGCCGAAGCGATCGGCTGCCAGGCGACGGTGCTGCTCCGGTCGCCCGGGGCGTGACTGCGTTAGTTCATTTCGTTGAACCGCCACGTCGGCACGTTGGCGGGCAACTCGGCGTCGAAGTACGCGTCCTCGCCGATCAGGTCGCGGAGCTTCTTCAACGCCTGCCGGCGGACGGTCACGTAGTAGAAGTCGCACCGGGCGTCGCGGACCGAGTCCCAGACCTGGTACAGGCGGTCGGTCTCCATGACGACGTTGCGGAGGCCGTCGGCGCGGTCCACTTCGAGTTGCCGGCGCTCGTCGATGTGCCGGCGGAAGACGCGGTTGAACTTGACCTGCTCGTTGACGAACTGGCGGCCGGGGAAGCGCAGGCTGTCGGCCACCTTCGGCGCGTCTTCGAGGTCGCGGTAGCGGCGGCGGAGCATGTTCAAGTCGGTGCAGAAGTCCTCCGGCCGGGTGAGCACGTACCGGGTCTCCCGCTCGTCGAGAATCTCCCACTGCACGGCCACCTGGTGGATGGCGTCGCGCAGCCCGGGGAAGTCGGCCTCCGTGGGGCACGGGGCCGGAATGCCGGGCGGGATCGTGAGCAACATTGCGGCGATGATGAGTTCGCTACCAGCCATGACGGAGGCCCTCCACCAAGGCGCCGGGGGCAACCGGCGTCGGAACAGTGCGGGCACGCAAACCCCGTAACGGGCCGCGAACCGCGGTCGGACGATTGGAAAAGCGGTCCGGGGAACGGCCGGGAAAGAGCGGCTCAGTGGGCGAGCCGGGAGGCCGTGTCGGCGGACCGAACAGGAACCAGACCCGGGGAACGGCGCGGGAGGTAAGCCCCACACGTCGCGGCAACGGTTGGGCCGGGAGGACCACCGGAAGCGCCGCAGGTCAGGTAGCGAGGACGAGCCATATCGAACTCGCCGGTAACATACAAGACATTTTCCGTGCCCGCCGGCAAAAAATCTCGCCGTCCTCACAATCGATCACCGGCACAACCGATTTTGCGCTTGAAAACAGGCGAATCGGCGGAAGATGGCGGTCGCCGGGGGCCGGAAAAAATCGCACCGCGACACCTGGTGCCGTGACCGGTCGCCGGGCACGCCTGACCCGTCTCACGGCAGCGCGTGCCCGGGATCGGGCAGCAACGTTAGACCGGACTTCAACTTCGAGTAGCGGATGACCCGCCGTGGAGGGTGTCGGCGTCGAGGCGCGAATCGGGCGGAGCCGGTTTTCGGCTCCGTCGCAGGCGAATGTTAGCCCGACGCGCTAGCGAGGGTCGACGGGTCAAGGACAATGTTGGCCGTCGATGACCGCACGGCCCACGACCCGGAACTTCGTCAACGACCGCTCGACCCTCGCTAGCGCGTCGGGCTAACATTCGCCTGCGGCGGAGCCGAAAACTTTGCCGAAGCCCGCGCCGACCGGTGGGATCAACGGCACGCTGCATTCACTCGCACTCCGTGTCAATTCCGGCTGGCGAGTTTCGTCAGGGCGGCGACGGCGGCTTGCTTGACGGTGGCGTGGCCCGACGCGGCGCAGGCGTCGAGGTACGCCAGGTAGCTCGCCTCGTAGTAGCCGAGTTTGGCGAGCTGCGCGATGCAGTGCGCCCGGACGTCCGGGGCGGGGTCGGTCAGGGCGGCGCGGGCGAGGGTCGCCTTGACCTCCGGCCGCGACCCGTACCGGCCGTCGGCGAGGCCGGTCGCGGCCCGCTCCCGCAGCGACGGCCGCAGGGCCTGGAACAGTTCGTTGACGAACGGTTGAACTTCGTCGAGCATCTGCGTGGGAACGGCCGGCGACGGCACCGGCTCGGCCACGGGGGCGGCCGGGACGACGCGGCTCGCCAGCTCGACCGGCGGCGGCAGCGGCGCGGGGGCCGGGGGCGCGACCGGGGCGGCGACCGGTTGGGCGACAACGGCGACCTTCGGCTCGGCGAGCGGCGTCACCGGCGGCGGGCCGTAGGCGTCCGGCGGGGCGACCACCACGGCAGTCGGTGCCGGCGTCGGTGCGACTACCACCGGGGCGGGTTGCGGCGGCGGGGCGTATTCCAGCACCGGCACGACGACGTAGTCCGGCGGCGCGATGGTCGCCTGCGGTGCCCGGACCGTCGTGGCCTCCGGGACCACCGCGGCCGGCGCGGCGATCACCGGCGCGACCGGGTCCGGTTGGCTCGCGGCGACGGCTACGATCGGCGATTCGTCCAGTTCCACGGCCACGGACGGCGGCACGCCCCGGAACGCGACGGTCGCCTCCGACGCCTCGGCCGCGGCCGGCGACTCGACCGTCAACACCGGCGGGTAGACCGGGGCTGGGGCGGGACGCACTGCGGCGACCGGCGCGTCCGACTTGGACCGCTGCGCGAGCGTGAAGGCCGGCACCGGGGCGGGGGCCGTGACCGCGGCGGCGTAAACCGGCGGGGCCGTCCGCACACCCGGCGGGGGGGCGACGGGGTCGGCCTTCATCAAACTGCGGACGTTCGTCGGGGCGGGCAACGCCGACCGCGGGTCGGCCGACCGGGACGCCGTGGTCGGGAAGCGCGGCTTGGTCGCGGCCGCGGCCGTCGGCGTCGCGGCCCGCGGCCAGCCGTTCTCGTTCGTGGCCGGCGGGGCGTTCGGCAGCGTCTGGGCCAGACCCGGCAAGGCCGACGCGCTGCCCGGCTTCAACGACGGCGCGACGGGGATCGTCCCCGGCGACGGGGTCTCGGGGACGCTCGCCCGGGCCATCATGCCGACGACTTTCAGCGGGATGCTGTACCGCGCCCCGGTGCCCAGGTCTTGCACGTCCGCCAGGCCGTCGGCGTCCGGGGTGCCGACGACGCGCTGGATGCGGACCCGACGTTCGGGCTGCCCGGCGGTGCGGAAGGTGAGCACGTCGCCGACCTGCGGGCCGGCCGTCGCGGTTTCGACTTGGGGCGCGACCGGGGCCGGGGTGGCGATTTGTCCGACCGCGAAGCCCGTCCAGGCGAAGGCGAGCGCCCCCGTGCTGATCCACCGCGCCATGGCCCGTCCTCCGCTAAGAATGCCCGCGCCCGACCGGCCCCCGGTCCCGGTGGCAGGTTGCGCACCTCTTAACGAATAGATCGGTTAAGCCGTTCGTGCCGGTTCAGCCAAATGTCGGAATCGCACGGCCTGGGGTTCCGTCATAGCTGACCTCGATTTGAAGGCAGCGCGACCCGGCCCCAGAGCGGCCAGCTACAGATGACCGGCGGCACCTGGCATCAACTGTTCTCATGCCGGCCGCTGTGCAGCCGGTCGGTCGCCCGGCCTCACGGCGGTAGGCCGCTCCGTGCGGCGTCAGCGGGCCGCCGCGACACATCCCGCGCTCTCCCAACCGAAAGGTTCCCGTGCCCGCGATCCTCCGCCGGTGCGCGGCCCTCGTGCCGTTCGCCGCCGTCGTTCCGTTCCTCACGGCCGCGCCGCCCGCACCGCAACCGGCCCCGCGCGGCTACGTCTGCCTGAAGGCGGCGGCGGCCCCGACCATCGACGGCAAGCTCGACGACGAGGCGTGGAAGGCGGCCCCGTGGAGCGACGACTTCGTTGACATCGAGGGCGGCAAAAAGCCGACGCCGCGGCACCGCACCCGCGTGAAAATGCTCTGGGACGACAAGGCCCTGTACGTCGCCGCCGAGTTGACCGAGCCGGACGTCTGGGCGGCCATCACTCAGCACGACGCGGTCGTCTTCCAGGACCCCGACTTCGAAGTCTTCCTCGACCCCGACGGGGACAATCACTACTACGCCGAACTCGAACTGAACGCCCGCAACGCGACCTGGGACTTGCTCCTGACGAAGCCGTACAAGGACGGCGGCAAGGCCCTCACCGGGTGGGAAATCGTCGGGCTGAAAACGGCCGTCCACGTCCAGGGCACGCTGAACGACCCGCGCGACACCGACCGCGGCTGGACGGTCGAAATCGCCTGGCCGTGGGCCGGCTTGAAGGAGTTGACCGGGGTGCCCGTGCCGCCCGGCGACGGCGACCGTTGGCGGGTCAACTTCTCCCGCGTCGAGTGGGACACGACGGTCGAGAACGGCACGACGGTCAAGGTGAAGGGCAAGCCCGAAAACAACTGGGTCTGGTCGCCGCAGGGGGTCATCGACATGCACCGCCCGGAGCGCTGGGGCTATTTGCAGTTCAGCACCAAAACGAGCGGCCCCGTGGACTACCGGCCCGACCCCGCCCAGGCGACGAAGGACGCGCTGCACGAGGTGTACTACGCCCAGCGCGACTACCACGCCAAGCACGGCCGGTACGCCCGCGCCTTCGCCGACCTCGGCCTCGACAAGCCCGCGGCCGGCGCGCCGGAGATCACCCCGACGAAGTGCGGCTACGACGCCACCCTGCCCCACGCCGGGAAACTCTGGGGCCTCGCCGACGACGCGCTACTCTGGACCAAGTAACCGGCCTACGCCGCGCGGCGGGCCGGGCGGCGGTGCGGGGCGCGGCCGGTCCGCGCCGCGATCCACTCATCGACGGCTTCCACGCCCATCATTTCGAGGACGCGCAACTCGCCGCCCACCGGGTTGCGGCGGCGCGACTCGGTCTCCGTCACCGGCCGGGCGGGCGAGTCGATCAGCACCGTGCGGTCGCCGTCGATCCGCGGCAGGGCGTTCAACGACTCGTGGCCCCACAACCAGTGTTCGGCCCCGGCCGGCCCGTGCGGCAAGCCGCCGTCGGCGTGCAGGGCCTCGGGCCGGAAGAACTGCCAGCGCGGCCCGGGGATCACGTCCGCCAGCCGGCGGTGCAACTCGGCCACGTCGGCGACCCCGCGGACGACCAGCCGCACGCCGACCCCGGCCGCCGGGTGGACGACGCGGACGATGTCGTCGTCCGTCACGCTCAAAACGTGCAGCAGCGGCACCACGTCCGGGTGTTCGTGCCGCATCGCCTGGGTCACACTCACCAGCCCGTCGATGGCCCGCGCGGCGTGCCGGGCGTCGATCGAGTTGGTCAGCACGCACAGCGCGTCGTCGAGCAGTTCCGGCAGCGCGTGCCAGGCCGCGGCCCCGGCCGGGTCGTGCCGCGCGGCCAGGTCGGCCGACCGGTCGCCGGGGGCGGGCCGCCGGCGGTCGAGGTCGGCCTGCAGGCGGGCGTCGAAGTAGAACAGGGCCGGCACGCCCCACCGCGCCTCGGGCGCGTTCGCCGCCAGCACCCGCCGGCGGTCCCGGTACCGCAACGCCGCCCGCAAGGCGTCGCGCAGGCGGTGCAACAGCGGCAGTGCCGCAACGGTCACGTCGCGCGGCCCCCGCGGCGACTCGAACTCGCGGTCGAAGTTCGTCGGCCGGGCAAACGGAAGCGTCTCGATCCGGGTCATCGGCAGTGCCCTCCTTGGCAGATGCCGGCATTACCGCACACCCCGGCCGGGGAACGCAAGCCCAAATGGAATCGGGTGTGGGGTATGGGGTATGAATAATCGGGTGTCGGGTGTCGGGTGTCGGGTGTCGGGTGTCGGGTGTCGGGTGTCGGGTGTCGGGTGTCGGGTGTCGGGTGTCGGGTGTCGGGTGTCGGGTGTCGGGTGTCGGGGATC
>JANYHV010000500.1 GCA_025362195.1 Fimbriiglobus sp.
TACATCACGATCTCGCAGGGCGGGTTCGGCGGGGACGTGGGGGCGGGGTTCCTCGGCCCGCAGTTCGCGCCGATGGCCGTCTCCGGGATCAGCGACGACCCGACCGCCCGGGCCAACCTGACCATCGACTTCCTCAAGGCCGACAAGCCGGTCGCGGCCCCCGACCAGGACGTCCGCCGGCAACTGCTCTGCGAGTTGCAGGGGGACTTCGAGAAGCGCTACGGCGGGGCGGGGGCCAAGGCGCACGCCGCCAGTTACCGCAAGGCCCAGCGGATGATCGACACGCAGGCCCGCGGCGGCTTCCGCCTGGAGGACGAGCCGGCCAAGCTCCGCGACGCCTACGGCCGCAACCGCTTCGGCCAAGGCTGCCTGCTCGCCCGCCGGCTCATCGAGCGGGGCGTGTCGTTCGTCGAAGTCACCCTCGACGGCTGGGACACGCACGCCAACAACTTCGACGCGGTCAAGGCCCTGAGCGAGACCTTCGACCCGGCGTTCGCCACGCTCCTCGCGGACTTGAAGGACCGCGGCCGGCTGGCCGACACCCTCGTCGTTTGGATGGGCGAGTTCGGCCGGACGCCGAAGATCAACCCGACCGCCGGCCGGGACCACTTCCCGCTCGCCTGGTCCACGGTCCTCGCGGGGGCTGGAGTCAAGGGCGGGCAGGCGGTCGGCAGCACGGGCAAGGACGGCATGGCGGTGACCGACCGGCCGGTCGGCGTGTCCGACTTCCTGGCCACCGTCTTCAGCGCCGTCGGCGTGGACCCGAAGGCCGAGAACCACACCTGGGACGGCCGGCCGATCCCGCTCGTCAAGGGCGGCCGGGCCATCGAGGGGCTGGTCTGATGCGCGCCGCCCTCCCGAAACTGGCGCGAACTTTGGCGGGGCCGGTGGCGGCCGTCGCGCTCGCCGTCGCCTGGGCGGTGGCGGCCGACCGGCCCGCGCCGGCCGACGACCCCGAGGCGGTCCGCGACGTGTTCCTGTTGCTCGACCGCGCGCCCCTGCACCTGCGCCTCAAGATCACCATCGGCGGCAAGTCGCCGCAGGCGGTGCGGCGCGACTACCTGGCCCGCCTGTTCGTCGCGCTCGACACCGACGGCGACGGGAAGTTGAGCCGGCTCGAATTCGACCGCTCGCCGTTGAACACGTCCCGGCGGGGGGGGGCCGCCCGGCCGATGTCGGCCAAGGAGGCGGCGGAGACCGTGCCGGCGGCGAAGCTGGCCGACGCCCTCGAACGGGTCGCCGGCGAGACCCTCGCGTTCCGCCAGGACAACACCGCCCGCAAGACCGACGACCTCGTCTTCGCCGCCCTCGACACCAACCGCGACGGCGTCCTTTCCGAAAGCGAACTTCTGGAAGCGCCGGCCTTGTTGCTCGCCAAGGACTCGGACGACGACGACTGCGTCACCCTCGACGAGTTCAACCCGCCCGACGCGACCCGGATGTTGGCGGTCGCCTTCCCGGCGGCCCCGGACCGGCCCCTCGCGTCGGCCAGCACGCTCCTCGTGGACGGGGCCGGGCTGCTGTTCGGGCCGCGTATGGTCCGCCGCTACGACCGCGACCGCGACGGCAAACTGTCGCCGGAAGAAATCGGGCTATCCCCGGAGCGGTTCCGCGCCCTCGACGCCGACGGCGACGGCAAATTGAGTGCGGACGAACTGGCGGCGTTCCGGCGGCAGAAGCCCGACGTGGAGGCGGCGCTCGAACTGGAGCCGCCCGCCGGCCAGTCCCCGCGGGTCGAGGCGACCGCCGCGTCGAACGCCCGCTCGACCCGCCCGGACGTGGCCACCTTCGGCGTCGCGGACACCGACGTGGCCCTGGCCGTCCGGTCTTTCGACCCGGTCCGCACGGCCGTCGCCGACGCCCAGGCGCAGTTCAACCGCCTCGACGCCGACCAGAACGGCTACCTCGACCGCGACGAACTCAAGGACAACGCCCGCTTCCAGCGCGGCCTGTTCGAGACCATCGACGCGGACGGCGACGACAAGATCTTCTGGGCCGAGATGGAAGGGTACGTTCGCGGCCGGGCCGAGGTCGCCGCGACCCGCTGCGACATCGTTTTGCACGACCTGGGCCACGGCTTCTTCGAGACGCTCGACCGCAACCACGACGGCCGGCTGGGCCTGCGGGAAATTCGCGTCGCCGCGACGACCCTTCAGGCCCTGCGCAAGCCCGGGCAGGCGGTGCTCAAGGCGACCGACCCGCCGCGCCGCCTGCACCTCGAAGTCGTCCGCGGCACGTTCCAACTGTTCGGCACCGGCGGCATGGGGGAATCGACCGTCCCCCGGCTCGTCGCGGTGACCCGCACCCCGGTCGGCCCGGTCTGGTTCCAGCGGATGGACCGGAACCTGGACGGCGACCTGACCTGGAAGGAGTTCCTCGGCCCGCGCCACGCCTTCGAGGAACTCGACACCGACCGCGACGGCTTGATCGACCCGACCGAGGCCGAGAAGGCCCGCTAACTGAAAGGACCGCCATGCCGACTGCAGAACCCCGGACCGCCGGACCGACCGAGTTGAACGGCCAACCGGGGCACGACGACGTCGCCGCCGTCCGCCGCCTGGCCGACGCCCGCCAGAAGATCAAGCAGGAAGTCGGCCGCGTGATCGTCGGCCAGTCCGACATCATCGACCTGCTCCTGGTGGGGATGCTCTGCCGCGGGCACGTGCTCTTGCACGGCGTCCCCGGCCTGGGCAAAACGCTCATGGCCAAGACCCTCGCCGACACCCTGGCGATGGAGTTCCGCCGGGTGCAGTTCACCCCCGACCTGATGCCGTCGGACATCACCGGCACGGACATCTTGAAGGAAGACCCGTCGTCCGGCCGGCACTCGCTGGAGTTCCTGCCCGGCCCGGTGTTCACGAACTTCCTGCTCGCCGACGAGATCAACCGCACGCCGCCGAAGACCCAGGCGGCACTCTTGCAGGCGATGCAAGAGTCCGAGGTCACCGTCGGCCGGCAGACGTTCCCGCTGCCGCGGCCGTTCTTCGTCGTGGCGACGCAGAACCCCATCGAGATGGAGGGCACCTACCCGCTCCCCGAGGCCCAAGTCGATCGGTTCATGTTCAGCCTCCGCGTCGGCTACCCGACCATCGAAGAGGAGGTGCGCATCATCAAGGGCACGACCGGCACGGCGGTCGCCAAGGCGACGGCGGTGTTGGGCACCGAGGAAGTCGTCCGCCTGCAAGAGTACGTCCGCGGCGTGCCGATCGCCGAGAGCGTGGTGAACTACGCGGCCCGGCTGGTGTCGGCGACCCGGCCCGGGTGCGGTGGCCCGGCGGAGATCCACAAGTACATCGCCTACGGGGCCAGCCCCCGCGCCTCGCAGTGTTTGGTGTTGGGGGCGAAAGCCCAAGCCCTCCTGGCCGGCCGCTTCCACGTCGATTTCGCCGACCTGAAGGCCCTCGCGGCCCCCGTCCTACGGCACCGGCTCGTGCTGAACTTCCACGCCCGCGCCGACAAAGTCGATGCCGACATGCTGGTGGCGCGGCTACTTGCGGCCGTGCCGCAAGAGGTGTGACGTTTTTGTTTTCTGTAGCTGGCCTCTGTGAGGCCGGACCCGCCCCCTGTCATGGGTGGCTCCATGAGACGGGCAGCGGGTCCGGCCTCACAGAGG
>JANYHV010000070.1 GCA_025362195.1 Fimbriiglobus sp.
CCACCTTCCAGGAGGTGCGGGCGCACCTCGGCCTGGAGACGACCCGCGGCCGGTGCGCGAAGACGGTGACGCGGGCCGCCCCGTGCCTGTTCGGGTTGTACACGGTGGTGGCGTTGCTGTACGACGCGACCCCGGCCGCCCTGCGATCGGGGGTGATCGCGTGGCCGGGCAAGGCGACGGTGACGTTCTCCGACGCGCTAGCGTGCGTCCGCCGGCGGACGTGGTCGGAGGGCGTTCTGCGACAGGCCGGGTGCGGGCCGGGGGTCTCGCGGAACTACCCGACCCAGTGCGGGAACTCCTGCTCACCACGCTCGCCCCGGCCGCATGACGCGCCACGAAAACGGCTCCAGCCGAGCTTAGCCGGCGTCGCCGGCCGCGTCCATTTCGAGGCGGAGCCAGGCGCGGGCGTATGCCCAGTCGTTCTCGGCGGTGGACGTGGAGACGCCCAGGGCTTCGGCCGCCTCGGGGACGGTCATGCCGGCGAAGAATCGCAGCTTCACGAGCGCCGCCTGCCGCGCGTCCCGCTGCTCCAGGGCACCCAAGGCGTCGTCGAGGGCCAGCAGGTCGAGGCCGGCCGCGGCGGCCGCGGGCAGGACGGCGTCCAGGTCTCGCCGGCGGAACTCGCCGCCGGCCTTCAGGCTGCGCTTGTGCCGCGCCCGCTCGACGAGGATGCGCCGCATCGCCTCGGCCGCGGCCCCGAAGAAGTGCCCGCGGCCCCTCCAGCCGGGGGCGGCGTCCCCGCCGACGAGCCGCAGGTAGGCCTCGTGGACCAGGGCGGTCGCCTGGAGCGTCTGGCCGGCGGCCTCCCCGGCCATCTTGTGCGCCGCCAGCCGCCGCAACTCCTCGTAGACGAGCGGGAGCAGTTCGCCGGCGGCGTGGCGGTCCCCGGCGGCGGCCGCGTCGATCACCCGCGAGAGGTCTGTCATACCCTACCACGATACTCCCTCGCCACAGGTCCGTCAACGGCGTCGCGCCCGCCCCCTCTGCTGCGACGCGCGCGGGGTCCCCCGTGATTCGCAGGTGTTCGACTGATCTCTGCTCCTACTCTCGTAACGGGGTGAATGCCGATTGTGGTCCTACCACTCTTGCGAAGCGAACTCTAAATATAACTACCCGCCTTATATAGGTGTTACGCTATGGGGGGTACAGGGAGCTTGCGCCTTTGCCCACCCCGGACTAGCTTTCCCATATGAACGCACCGAGGGTCGGGCCCGACGATTACATCCAGTTCACCCTCGCCACCCCGCGGGCCTACTCCGCCACCGAGGCCGCCAAGGTGCAGCCTGCCCGCGCCGACCCCCCGGCCCACGACGCCTTCACCCGCCTGCTGCACCGCCTCGAACCCGACCCCGACCCCGACCACCTCTGGGCCGAGGCCGCCCCCGCGTCGATCGGGCCGCGGGTCTGCTCGTCCTCGACGACTCCACCCTCGACAAGCCCTACGCCAAGGCCATCGAGCTGGTCACTCGCCACTGGTCCGGCAAGCACCACGCCGTCGTCCGGGGCATCAACCTGTGGACCGACGGCGACCGCCACGTCCCGTGCGACTACCGTGTGTACGACAAGGCCGACGGCCTGACCAAGAACGGCCACTTCGCCGACCTGCTCCGGGCTGCCTACGCCCGCAAGTTCGCGCCGGCTCGCGTGGCCTTCGACGGCTGGTACTCCAGCCTCGACAACCTCATGCTGGTGCGCCGCTGCGGCTGGCACTGGCTGACGCGGCTGAAGTCGAACCGCCGGGTCAGCCCCGGCCGGCCGGACGACGAGCCGCGGGCGCTGGCGGGCTTGGCGGTCGCGGTCGCGGGGACGGTCGCCTGGCTCCCAGGGTTCGGCAGCGTCAAGGTGTTCGGGATCGTTGCCCCAGACGGCAGCACCGACCACTGGGCGACGAGCGACCCGCGGATGACGGACCTGACCCGGCGGCAGTACGCGGAGTTCTCCTGGATGATCGAGTCGTACCACCGGGGGATCAAGCAGTGCGTCGCGGTCGAGCGGTGCCAGTGCCGGTCGGCGCGGGCGCAGCGGGACCACATCGGGCTAGTGTCCTGAGTTGTGAGTTCGCTTGCAAACGTCCTCGACCCTTCTCAGGATCAGGTCGGCGGTCGCCGTCCACTTGAAGGGCTTCGGGTTCGCGTTGTGCGCGGCCAGGTAGGACCCGATCGCCGCTTCGAGCGCCTCGACGCTCTTGAACACCCCCCGGCGGATCCTCTTCTCCGTGATCTCCGCGAAGAACCGCTCGACCTGGTTCAGCCACGACGCGCTCGTCGGCGTGTAGTGGACCACGAACCGCGGGTGGCCCAGCAGCCACCGCTTCACCGCCGCGGTCTTGTGCGTCGCGTCGTTGTCCATGACCAGGTGGACCGCCACCCCCTCCTCGGCCGGGACGGCCGCGTCGATCGCGCCCAGGAACGCCACGAACTCCTGCTGCCGGTGCCGCCGGTGGCACGCGCCGATCACCTTGCCGGTGGCCACGCCCAGGGCCGCGAACAGCGAGGTCGTGCCGTGACGCACGTAGTCGTGCGTGCCCCGCTCGGGCTGGACTGGGGCCATCGGCAGGACGGGCTGCGTCCGGTCCAGGGCTTGTGTGCCGGACTTCTCGTCCACGCAGAGCACGACGGCCCTGTCCGGTGGGGACAGGTAGAGGCCGACCACGTCGCGGACCTTCTCGACGAAGAACGGGTCGCCCGACAGCTTGAAGCTCTCGGCGAGGTGGGGCTTCAGGCCGAACGCCCGCCAGATGCGCGAGACGGCCGTCTGCGACAGTCCGGCGGCCTTGGCCATGCCGCGCGTACTCCAGTGGGTCGCGTCGGCGGGCTTGGACTCCAGGGTGCGGGTGACGACCTCCTCGACCTGGGCGTCGGTGACGGTCCGCGGCGGCCCCGGCCGCGGCTCGTCGGCTAGCCCCTCCAGGCGGCGGTCGAGGAAGCCCTGCCGCCACTTGCCGACGGTCGGCAGGCAGACGCGCAGGTCGGCCGCGATGGCGGTGTTGCCCAGGCCGTCGGCGGCGGCGAGGACGATGCGGGACCGCAGCGCGAGCCGCTGGGCGGTCTTGGGCCGCCGGACCCACGCCTCCAGCTTGGCGCGCTCGTCGTCGGTCACGGTCAGGGGCTTGAGTCGCGGCAGGGGGACCTCCTCCGCGGAGGGTACCGGTAACCCCCGGCTAGCGCAAGAGGAAGTCAGCGAACTCACAACTCAGGACACTAGGCCGTGTGGACAGATTGTAGCGGTTATTGCAGCAAGACCATTATCGACACCACCTGAACGAACGCCAGGAAGTTCCGGGCGGTCTTCTCGTACCGCGTCGCCACCCGCCGGGACTGCTTGAGCTTCGCCCAGAAC
>JANYHV010000017.1 GCA_025362195.1 Fimbriiglobus sp.
TTAAAAGTTAAGAACTCAGGTGTATTAACATTGCTTTTAGGTAAAAGTGATCAAGTATATTATTATATGGGGGAATTGACTGATCCAACCATCAGAGGCCGCACCCAATCACCGGGGGCGGCCCTCGGCGTTTGAAGACCCTCTGCGGGCGGCGACGGTGTGGGATATAATCGCCGTGCGGCATTCGGCGGCGACGGCGGACACCCTTTCGGACACGGCATGACTAAGCGCGACTACTACGAGGTTTTGTCCGTCACCCGCACGTCCTCGGGCGACGAGATCAAGAAGGCGTACCGCAAGGTCGCCATGCAGTGGCACCCGGACCGCAACCCCGGCGACGCCGAGGCGGCCGACAAGTTCAAAGAGGCGACCGAGGCGTACGAAATCCTCGCCGACGAGCAGAAGCGGCCGCTGTACGACCGGCACGGGCACGCCGCGTTCGCCAACGGGAGCGGGATGGGCGGCGGGGGCGGGGTCGATCTCGGCGACCTGTTCGGCGACCTCCTCGGCTCGTTCTTCGGCGGCGGCGGCGGGGGCGGTCGCCGGCGGGCCGGGCCGCAGCGGGGCCAGGACTTGCAAGCCGTCCTCGACATCGAGTTGATCGAGACGGCCAAGGGGGTCAAGAAGCAGGTCACCATCAAGCGCGAGGACACCTGCGAGCCGTGCGGCGGCACCGGGGCCAAGCCGGGCAGCAAGCCCGCGGCGTGCAAGCGGTGCGGCGGCCAGGGCGTCGTCATCCAGAAGCAGGGCTTCTTCCAGGTCCAGTCGCCGTGCCGGTCGTGCAACGGGTCGGGCCAGATCATCGCCGACCCGTGCGTCAACTGCAAGGGCGCGGGCCGGACCGTCGGCACGCGGACGATCGAGGTCGAAGTCCCGGCCGGGGTGGACACCGGCGACCGCATCCGCTTCACCGGCATGGGCGACGCCGGCGACCCCGGGGCGGCCCGCGGCGACCTCGAGTTCGCCATCCGCGTCCGCGAGCACCGGTTCTTCCAGCGCGACGGCCAGAACCTGATCTGCCAGTGGCCCGTCACCTTCAGCCAGGCCGCGTTGGGCGCGACGATCGACATCACGACCCTCGTCGGCGAGAAGGTGGCGCACGATTTGCCCCGGGGCGTCCAGTCCCACGAGGTCATCCGCCTGCCCGGCCACGGCCTGCCGTCCCGCCGCGGCGGCCGCAAGGGCGACCTGCTCATCCAGGTCGTCATCGACACCCCGCAGACGCTGAACGCGGAGCAGGAGCAGCTCTTCAAGCGGCTCGCCGAGATCGAGCACTCCCACCGCGACCGGCCGCCGGCCAAGAAGAGCATTTTCGGCAAGCTGACCGACTGGCTGACCAAAGACGACACCAAGTAACCGGAGTCTTCCCGTGTCCGATAGCAAGTCCGAGACCCCCGACGACCCGTTCGGCCCCGAGGTCGGCAATCACCCCGCCGGCGGCGAGGCGGACAGCGAGACCTTGCGCCTCCAGGTCGGCCACCTGACCAAGCAGATCGGCGACTACAAGTTGATCATCGCGGACTTCGAGAACTCCCGCCGCCGGCTGGCCCAGGACGCCGACCGCCAGCGGAAGTACTCGGTCGAGCCGCTCGTCAAGGACCTGCTCACGGCGTTCGACAACCTCGAGTTCGCCGTGAAGGCCGCGCAGGCGACCGGCGAGGGCGGGGCGCTGACCAAGGGCGTGACGGCGACGACGCACCAGATGCTCGACATCTTCAAGCGGTTCGGCGTCCACCGCATGGACATCGGGGCCGGGTCGGTCTTCGACCCGAACCTGCACCAGGCGGTCATGGAGCAGCCGACCGCCGACTTCGCCCCGGGCAGCATCGTCAGCGTCATGCAGCAGGGGTTCGTCCTGCACGACCGCGTGATCCGCCCGGCCAGCGTCATCGTTGCGAGCGCCCCGACCGCAGCCGGAAGCTGATTTTCGGGCCGCCCTCTGCGCACGAATTGTTAGGAACGAAGGCCAAACGACCGGCCCGTCACTAAACCTGAGTCGTCCCGAAGTACCCCCCCCATTGCGGAGTGAAACGATGTCCATGTTCATTGGCGAAGGCCTCGTCGGCGACGGTAACGAGATCGCGCACATCGACCTGCTCATCGGCGACAAGAACGGCCCCGTCGGGACCGCCTTCGCCAACGCCCTGGCCAACCAGTCGGCCGGGCACACGAGCCTGCTGGCCGTGGTCACGCCGAACCTGGTCTGCAAGCCGGCCACGGTCATGATCACGAAGGTCACGATCAAGGGCATGAAGCAGGCCGTGCAGATGTTCGGCCCGGCCCAGGCCGCCGTCGCCCGCGCGGTCGTGGACTCGGTCGCCGAGGGCGTCATCCCGAAGGACAAGGCCGAAGACCTCGTCATCGTCTGCGGCGTGTTCATCCACCCGGCCGCGGCCGACGACACGAAGATCTACCAGTACAACTACGACGCGACGAAGCTCGCCATCAAGGGCGCGATGACCGGCACCCCGGCGATCGACGAGATCGTCGCCCGCAAGAACGAAAAGCACCCCTACAGCCCCAAATAACCCGGCCCGATCAAATCGGGTGTCGGGTGTCGGGTTTGGGGTATCGCAGACAACCTTCGCCGATGCCCCACCAGTCCCGACGAAATCAAAATCGGGTGTGGGGTGTGGGGTGTGGGGTGTGGGGTGTGGGATATCGCAGAAGTCGCCCGCGGTCGGACGCATCAAGTGATCTGTTCCGACCAAACCCGACACCCGACACCCCACACCCGATTTCATACCCGATACCCGATCGACGATATGGACAAACCCCTCGTTCTGCTGCACCTCGACACCGACGCGCTGCCCAGCGTGTTCGACCGCGTCGTCGCCGTGGACGCGGGCGTTCAACACCTGTTCAGCTACGGCGGCGTCACCCCGGCCAACGTCGTGGCACTGGTCCACGGGTGCATCTTCACCCGCGGCCCGAAGGACCTGCACCGCACGGCCATCTTCGTCGGCGGGTCGGACGTGGACGCCGGGGAAGCGGTCCTCGCCGAAGTCAAGAAGCACCTCATTCCCGCCTACGGCCTGAGCGTCTCGGTCATGCTCGACAGCAACGGGGCGAACACGACCGCCGTCGCCGCCGTCCGTGCCGCGGCCAAGCACCTCGACCTCGCGGCGACGACTTCGCTCGTCCTGGGCGGGACCGGCCCCGTCGGCCGGCGGGTCGCGCGACTGCTGGCCAAGCACGGCGGCCGCGTGACCATCGGCAGCCGGCAACTGGACCGCGCCGAAGCGGTCGCCCGGAGCATCCGCGCCGCCTACCCGAGCGCCCACGTCGAAGCGGTGGCGGTGGCGTCGAGTGCCGACGGCCCGAAGGCGCTCGACGGCAAGCACCTCGTGGTCGCCGCCGGGGCACCGGGGACCGTGCTGCTGCCCAAGAAACTGCGGGCCGGGGCGACGGCGCTCAAGGTCGCCATCGACCTCAACGGCGTCCCGCCGACGGGGATCGAGGGCGTCGAACTGACCGATAAGGGCACCGACCGCGACGGCCACACGGCTTACGGTGCGCTCGGCGTCGGCGGCACGAAGATGAAGATTCACAAGGCCGCCGTCGCCGCGCTGTTCACGGGCAACGCCCTCACCTTCGACCTCGACGAGATCGACGCGCTGGCCGAGACTCTCGGCTGACCCGGCTCGGATCGACGGGGCACTTGAGTTCCCGCCGGCCGTCGGCCATAATGTCGGCATGCACACGATCCTCCCCGCCGCTAACCGCCGCCTCTTCCTCCAACAGTCGGGCCTCGGCCTCGGCGGCGTCGCACTGGCCGGCCTGCTCGGCCGGGACGCGGTCGCCGCCGACACCGCCCGCCGGGGCACGCCGGGGGTGCTCGCGCGGCCGCACCACGCCCCGAAGGCGAAGCGGATCATCTCGCTGTTCATGGCCGGCGGGCCGTCGCACCTCGAACTCTTCGACGACAAGCCGCTGCTGCTCAAGAGCCAGGGCCAAGAAATCCCCGACGGCGTCCGCGGCGGCCAGCGGCTGACCGGCATGTCCGGCTTCCAGTCGTCGCTCCCGCTCGTCGGCTCGTTCGCCAAGTTCGCCCGGCACGGCCAGTCCGGGGCGACGGTCAGCGAACTCCTGCCGAACATCGCCAAGATGGCCGACGACCTGACCTTCGTGAAGTCCGTGCACACCGACGCGATCAACCACGACCCGGCGATCACGCTGTTCCAGACCGGCCACCAACTCGCCGGCCGGCCGAGCTTCGGGTCGTGGCTCAGCTACGGCCTCGGCAGCGCCAACGAGAACCTGCCGGGGTTCGTCGTGCTGGTGTCGAAGGACCGCGCCGAGCAGGGGCTGTACGCGCGGCTGTGGGGCAACGGCTTCCTCGAAAGCACGCACCAGGGGGTGCAGTTCCGCGGCGGCAAAGACCCGGTGCTCTACCTGCAAAACCCCGCCGGCGTGACGCCCGAGTCGCGCCGCAAGATGCTCGACAAGCTCGCCGAGTTGAACGCCGCCAGTGCCGACGCCGCAACCGACCCCGAGGTCAGCGCCCGCGTCCAGCAGTACGAGATGGCGTACCGGATGCAGACCAGCGTGCCCGACGTGATGGACCTGAGCAAGGAGCCGCAGGCGGTTTTGGACGCTTACGGCCCGGAGGCCAAGACCCCCGGCACCTTCGCGGCCAACTGCCTGTTGGCCCGCCGCCTGGCCCAGCGCGACGTGCGCTTCATCCAACTCTACCACCCCGGGTGGGACCAGCACGGCGGCTTGCCCGGCGCGATCAAGCGGCAGGCGGCCGACATCGACCGGGCGAGTTACGCCCTCGTGCAGGACTTGAAGCGGCTCGGGATGCTCGACGACACGCTGGTCACCTGGGGCGGCGAGTTCGGCCGGACGGCGTACACGCAGGGCAAGCTCAGCCCCGGCAACTACGGCCGCGACCACCACCCGCGGTGCTTCACGATGTGGTTCGCCGGCGGGGGCATGAAGCCGGGCACGAGTTTCGGCGCGACCGACGACCACGGCTACAACATCGCCGCCGACCCCGTCCACGTCCACGACGTTCACGCCACCCTGCTGCACCTGCTCGGCATCGACCACGAGAAGCTGACGTCCAAGTTCCAGGGCCGCTACTACCGCCTGACCGACGTTCACGGCCGTGTGGTGAAAGAGATTCTGGCGTAACCAAGGCGAGCCGGAAGCGTCAGCGCCCGGAGTTCGACGCGCGTCAAGATTCCAGTCGCTGACGCGAAGAACTCCAGTCGCTGACGCTCTTGGCTCGCCGGCGCACGTACTTACGAGAACCGCCATGCTCGACGACGACGATACCGACGGCCGCGTGGGGTTGGCCCGGGGTAAGCCGGTCAGCCGACCGGTCGTTCCCCCGCCCCCGATGGACGACTACCCCGGGGGCCGCGAGGGGGACTACGGTTTGGGCAAGGCCCCGCAGAGGCCGGCGACGCTCTCGGCGCACACCGACGCCGACTTGCGGGCCATCCGCGAGGCCGACGAGGCGGAGGTCCGGGACGAGGTCGCGCGGGCCGAGGAACTGCTCGCGTCCGACCCCGCCGTCTTCCGCTGGCTCGGCTGGTTCGCCCACCCGCTCGCCGCCGCCTTTTTGCTCGGCGGCGTCGGCGTGCTCGGCCTGTTCCTGTACTCGCAAGTCCTGGGCATCCTCGCCAACATCGCCACGCAACCGGTCTGGGCGCAGTATTTTGCTTACGCCGGCCTGAGTTTGCTGAGCAGTTGCGTGCTGTTCGCCATGCTGCGGCTGGGGCTGGTCTACGCCCGGATGCAGCGGAACCGCCAGGTCCGCGTCGGCGGCCTCGACGAGTTGAACGCGCGGACCCGGCTCCGCTGGCTGGTCAACGCCAAGGTCGATGAGGCGCGGGGCCAGTTGACCCGGTACGTCGAGGTCTACCCGCTGGACCGGGCCGGCAAACTCGCCGGGGTCGGCCTGACGCCGGAGGTGGCGACCCGCCTGCTCGCCGCCCGCACCGAGTTGACGGACGCCGACCGGTTCGGCAGCTCGGCCGTCTGGTTCGACCGCTTCCACGCCGGCTTCCAGGCCCCGCTCGACGACCTCGCCGAGGCCCGCATCAAGTACTGGTCGAACCGCGCGATGGTCGTCACCGCCCTGTCGCCGAACGGCCTGATCGACACCCTCTCGACCGGGTACTTCAGCTTCGCCATGCTGACCGACCTGTGCCGCATCTACCACCTGCGGGCCGGCCGGTCGGGCACCGCCGTGCTGCTCGGCCGCGTCTTTTTCAACTCGTACCTGGCCGGGCAACTCAACGACCTCGAAAGCGTCATCGAAGGCCAGACCGATCACGTCTTCGAGCAGGGCTTGCACGTCGTCGGGGTCGGCATGGGCGCGGGCGTGGCGGGCAAAGTGCTGGGCAAGGTCGGGGCCAAGGCGACGACCGGCTACCTCAACCGACTGCTGCTCATGCGGCTGGGCCGGTACTCGTGCCGGCTACTCCGGCCGATGGCCCAACGCCCGGCGGCGTGACCCGCCGGGCCGACGGCAGCAGGACCATCAAGACCCCGGCCGTGAGCAGCAGGAAGACGGCCGTGTGGCTGCCGAAGGTGAGGGCCAGGTCTTGCCCCTCGCCGCCGATCAGGCTCGGCCCGAGGATCAGCACGAGGACCGCCGCGAAGAGGCCGACGGCCGACTTGCGCAGCCACGGTTTCGCCGTGCGGTCGAAGGCCACGGCCGCGAGCACGGCGAACGGCAGGATCAGGACGACGCCGTGGTGCTTCCAGGTCCGCTCCGAGAAGAGGAGCATCCCGAGCATGACGTAGGAGCACTCGGCGGCGTAAATCCGCCCGGTCCGCGTCGGCGTCCGGCACAGCCCGACGATCCCCAGGACGAACAGCCCCTGGCAGCCGCGGACGACCCACTTGGCCCCGCGCGGGCCGATGTCCGCGAGGTTGTGGAACTCGTCCCCGCGCGGCTTGCCGTCGTCGTCCTCGAGGTAGTGGATCGTGGACGGCTCGCTCGTGAGCAGGCGAAAGGTCAGCCCGGGGATCGACTGGTTGGCGTGCTCGCTGGTCACCCGCCCGTCGATGACGAACGGCTTGACCATCGTGTGGAACCAACTCCCCAGCAGGTCGGCGTTGTGCTGCCAGCCGAGCAACAACCCGGGCACGACGAGCAGCCACAGGCCGCACCCGAGGACGCACCCCAGCACCATCCGCCAGGCCCGCTTCCAGACGAAGTACGGCACGAACAGCGCCGGCGTGACCTTGCACGCGACGGCCAAGGCCAGCGTCAGCCCGCCGGCGACCGGGCGGCCGCGGCGCTGGAGTTCGAGCGCCGCGAAGACGAGGAAGGCGATGAAGATGTTGACGTTGCCGTGCGACAAGTCGCCGAGGATCGCGTGCGCGGCGAAAATCACGGCGAGCAGTTTGGCCCCGTCCGAGAGCGGCGGGCCGTCGCCGCGGACCAGCCGGAACGCCCACAGAATCGACAGGCAGGCCATGCCGACTTTGAGCGCGAACCAGAGCAAGGCCCCCGGCACGCGGTCGAGTTCGACCAGCGGGGACAGGATGATCGCCTGGACCGGCGGGTTCGGGTAGTTGTACTTGGCGTAGATGTCCTCGCCCTTGGCCAGGCCCTCGATCTGGTCGCGCCAGCGGAGGATGGCGGACTTCGTCTGGGTGCCGTCCCGGCTCGGCTTGCGGACCTTCTCGACGTACCGGTACCCGGACACGAGTACGACGGCGATCAGCAGCACCCAGAAGAGGGTGCGCCGCCGCAGGATCCGAGTCCGAGTGACCGTGGCCGCGTCGCCCATCGCCGTGCCGCACCTCCGCAGGATCGGGACGGGTGCAATCTACCCGGCGGACCGTCCGGCGGACAAGGTCAAGCCCCGCCGCGGCCGAAGTCCGACCGACGGGCGGGGAGTTTTCGGCGGGGGCGGGCGGCGAGTTCGACTTGCCGAGTCGCGGGGCCGTCTTATCATGGCGGTTTGGCGAAAATTGCACCCCGCGTACCGGACACCTGCCATGTCGATGGATAAGAGCCTGAAGAGCAAAACGGGCGGGAACACGAACCGCAGCGTGATGAAGCGCACGGAGCGCATCCTCAAGATGATGGAAGACGGCAAGTGGACCGAGGGCCGCAGCCCGATCGCCCTGCCGAAGACGCGCGTGCAAAAGGTCGTCTTGAAGAAGAAGAAGGAAAAGGTCGAGGGCGAAGAGGCCGCGGCCCCGGCCGCCGGCGCGAAGAAGAAGTAGTTCGCCCCCGTCGGCGGACTGGGACCGTCGGCACTGGCCGGCGGTTTCGTCGTTTCCGGACCGGGAGCCGCCCGTGCTATACGCCCTCGCCGTCGGTGCCAACCTCGGGGACCGCGCCGCGACCCTGGCCGCCGCCGTCCGCCGCCTGCGGGCCGAGCCGGGCGTCCGCGTCGCCGCCGTGAGCCGGTGGTACGAGACCGCCCCCGTCGGCGGGCCGGGCGGCCAGCCGGCGTACCTGAACGGCGCGCTCGTGGTCGAAGCCGAGCGCTCGCCCGAAGACCTGCTCGCACTCCTCCACCGCGTCGAACACGAGTTCGGTCGCGTCCGCGCCGTCCTCGACGGCCCGCGCACCCTCGACCTCGACATGCTCCTCGCCGGCGACCGCGTCGTCCAATCCCAGACGCTGACGGTGCCGCACCCGCGCTTGTCCGAGCGCACCTTCGTGCTGGTGCCGCTGAATGAAATCGCGCCGGACATGGTTCACCCGGTCGGCGGCAAAACGGTGGGCGCGCTGCTCGCCGCGCTGCCGCCGGACGCGACCGTCGTGCCGTGGACCGCGCCACAGGTTACGGCCGGTTCGCTGCGCGGCTTGAACGCCTTCGTCACCGGCTCGACGGCCGGCATCGGCGCGGCGGTCCGCGCGGCGTTCGTCGCCGAAGGCGCGCACGTCGTCGGCCACGGCCGGCGCGAACGGCCCGGCGAAGCCCACGTCGCCGGGGACCTGGCGGACGGCGAGTTCGTCGAACGCCTGCCGGGGCTGGCCTGGGACATCGCCGGCGGCCTCGACATCGTCGTGCTGAACGCCGGGGCCGACACGCTCACCGGGCCGGCGGCGCAGTGGGACTTCGCCCGCAAGCTCGACGAGTTACTGGCCGTCGATTTGAAATCGACGGTGCTCCTCGGCCGGGCCTTCGGCGACCGCATGAAAGCGCGCGGCTCGGGCGCGATTCTCACCGTCGGCTGGGACCAGGCCGAGACCGGCATGGAGGGCGACAGCGGCCAACTCTTCGCCGCGGTCAAGGGGGCCGTCATGGCCTTCACGCGCAGCCTGGCGTTGAGCCTGGCCCCGGCCGTGCGCGTCAACTGCGTCGCCCCCGGGTGGGTCCGCACGGCGTGGGGCGAGACGGCGTCGGCCACCTGGCAAGAGCGGGTCCGCCGCGAGACGCCGCTGGGCGTCTGGGGGCTGCCCGAGGACGTGGCCGCCGCGGCCGTTTGGCTGGCCTCCCCGGCGGCGCGGTTCGTCACCGGGCAAACGGTCCGCGTCAACGGCGGGGCCGTGCGATGATCGACGTGCTCTTTGAAGACCCGCACCTGATCGCCGTCAACAAGCCGGCCCCGCTGCTCACCCAGGCCCCGCCCGGCGTGCCGAGTCTGGAGGCGCTGGTCAAGGCGTACATCAAAGACAAATACGCCAAGCCGGCCGGGGTCTACCTGGCCGTGCCGCACCGCCTCGACCGGCCGGTCACGGGCGTCATCCTGTTCGTCCGCAACACCAAGGCGGCGCAGCGGGTGCAGGCCCAGTTCGAGGCGAAGACCGTCGTCAAGATTTACTGCGCGGTCGTCGCCGGGCGCGTCCCCGACGACGCCGGGACGTGGCACGACTTCGTCCGCAAAGTCCCCGACGAGGCCCGCGTCGAGCGCGCGACCGAGGGCGAGCCGGGGGCCAAGGCGGCGACGCTGCACTTCACCGTCGTCGGCCGCACGGACGCCACGACGACCCTCGAACTCGCCCCGGTCACCGGCCGGATGCACCAACTCCGCGTTCAAGCCGCGTGGCGCGGCTTCCCCATTTTGGGCGACGTGCAATACGGCAGCGTCACCCCGTTCGGCCCGGCCGCGGAGCTGCCGCGCGACGCCGTCATCGCCCTGCACGCCCGGTCGCTAACGCTCGCGCACCCCTTCGGCAACGCGCCCCTGACGATCACCGCCCCGGAGCCGCCGACGTGGGCGGGGTTGTGAGCGAAGAAATGTAGGCCGGGGATGGGAAGCGCAGGCCGGGCACCCACGAGGGGCAGGCCTTCCAAGGTGGATGAGAGAGTTGTGAGAGAGCCGAGTGCTTGTTTTCCAGCGGATTTATGAGTGACAACGGGTTGTCACTGGCGATCCCCAAGATTTTTGTCGCACGGGTGGCACACCGGATCGATGAAACAGCTGGAAAAACAAGGCGATCAGCAACTCTCATCCACCTTGGAAGGCCTGCCCACAAGGGGCACCCCTACATTCAGAACGCACTGTAGGGGTGCCCCTTGTGGGTACCCGGCCTACGCCCCCTCAACGCGGAGCCGGAACCGCTCCACGGTTGTGAACTCCGCTCCGACCCCGGGCGTCAGTCGGCGTCCTGGGCGTCCTTCCACTCCTCGTACCAGGCCATCTGGATGCCTTCGAGGAGTTTCTCGTTCGACTCCGCGGCCGGCCCCGCGAAGCCTTCGAGGTCCATAACCCACTTGTGCAGGTCGGTGAACCGCACGGTCAGCGGGTTGAGCGTGTCGTACCGCTCGTGCAAGAGTTCGCCGAGGTCGCGCGCGTCGCGCCAGCCGAGTGCCATCGCTAGTAGTCCCCGTGACGGAGGTAACGCTTCAGGAAGAACCGGAGCACGACGAACACGGCCATGCCCGCCGGGACGAGGAACGTCGCCCACGCGCCGGTGGACATTTGGCCGACCCCGCCGCTCTTCTGCTCGGCCTGGTGGTCGTCGTTGCCGTAGCGGTCTTGGACCGTCGTGGCCACGCCCTCCAGCGCGTCCGGCGTGTCGCCCGGCTTGCACAGCAGCGTGAACTTGCGGGGGACGGCGCACTTCGGGCACGCCTTGTCGGCCTCGTCGGTCGTGTACTCGCGGCACGGTTCGCAAACCCACGGCATCGGTCGCCCCTTACAGTTGGTCCGCGTCCAGGCGGGCGGTCGATTGGCCGCCGAAGAGCTGCTTGGCCGCGGCGTTCATCAGCGCCTCGGCCAGCGGGATCGTCGCGGTGTTGAACCGGTCGGACGCCGCCTGCAACGCCGGCACGTCGGTCCCATTCATAGCACGCCTTAAGTCCGCGGCGGCGAAATCGACGGCGGCGACTTGCTCGGGGCTGAGCGCCTCCCCGGCGGCGGCCAGGCCCTTGGTCGTGTGCCGCAGGTCGGCGTCGGCCTTGTTGGTGAGTTCGATGAACTGCCGCGCCCGGAAGTCCGCGTGCGCGTGTTCGACGCTTTCGAGCACCAGCGTTTCGACCTCGTCCTGCGACAGCCCGTGCGACGCCTTGACCTCGACCGACGCCTTTTGACCGCTCCGCTGCTCGACCGCCGAGACGGTCAAGATGCCGTCGGCGTTGACCAAAAATGTCACGTCGAGTTGCGGCAACTGCGCGGCCATCGGCGGGATGCCGCCGAGGGTGAATTCGCCGAGCCGCCGGCAGTCGCGGGCCAGTTCGCGCTCGCCCTGGAAGATCGTCAACTTCACGGCCGTCTGGCCCTCGACGAAGGTCGTGTACCGGGTCGTCGCCCGGCACGGCACGGTCGTGTTGCGGTCGATGACCTTATCGACGACGCCGCCGAGGGTTTCGATGCCGAGCGACAGCGGCACCACGTCGAGCAGGAGCACCGTCCGCTTGCCGCTCGTCAAAATGTCGGCCTGCACCGCGGCCCCCATCGCCACGACCTCGTCGGGGTTGAGGTGTGTCTGCGGCTCCTTGCCGAACAGGTCCGCGACCATGCGGCGGACCAGCGGCACGCGGCTCGACCCGCCGACGAGGACCGTGTCGCTCACCGCCTTCGGGTCGATCCCGGCGTCCCGGCAGGCGGCCCGGCACTTGTTGATGCTGCGCACGACCAGCGGCAGGATCAGCGCGTCGAACTCGGTCCGGGTGACCGTCAACGGCTCGCGGCCGGGAAGTGCTATCGTCGCCGCGTCGGCGGTGCTGAGCGCGACCTTGCAGCGCTCGGCCGCGTCGCGCAGGGTTTGGAGCAAGAGCGGGTCGCGGGCCGTCAGGTCGAGGCCGGCCTTCGCGGCGTAGTGGTGCATGAGCAGTTGGTCGAAGTCGTCGCCGCCGAGGCGGGTGTCGCCGTTGGTGCTCAAGACTTTGAACACGCCGTCCTGGAGCGTCAGGATGGAACAATCGAAGGTGCCGCCGCCGAGGTCGTATACGGCGACTGTCCCGGCGTTCAGGCGGTCGAGGCCGTAGGCGAGGGCCGCGGCCGTCGGCTCGTTGACGATGCGCAGCACGTCCAGCCCGGCGATCCGCCCGGCGTCCCGGGTCGCCTGCCGCTGGGCGTCGTCGAAGTACGCCGGCACCGTGATGACCGCCTTGGTCGGGTCGCCGGCCCGCCGCCGGACTTCGCGCAGGATCATCGCCGAAAGCTCTTCGGGCGTGTGTTCGCGGCCGTTCAGCCGCACGCGGAGCACCTTGCGGCCGTCGGCCTGCTCGCGCTCGACGATCTGGTGCGGGATCAGCGTCAACTCGGCTTCGAGGTCTTTGAGCGTCCGGCCCATCAACCGCTTGACGCTGAAGATCGTGTGCTCCGGGTCGAGCAGCGCCCGCGCCCGGGCGGCACTCCCCACGAGGACGGTGCCGTCGTCGTGGAAGCTCAGGCAACTCGGCACGAGGGCGACCCCGGCCGCGTCCCGGACGACCTCCGGCCGCCCGTTGACCATCCGCGCGGCCAGGCTAAACGTGGTACCCAAGTCAATCCCGACGACGGCTGTGGACATGCGAAATCCTAAGATCGGAAAGCGGCTTAACCACAGAGTTAACAGAGAAAACGGAGCAGATTCAACCCAATCAAACCCAAGCATTCCGAGTGGAATACCGTGCTTCGCGCCCCTTCGCGGGCAGCATCGGACTCTGAAGCTCTCTCGGAATTCTGCTCTGTTTGCTCCGTGAACTCTGTGGTGAATCGTCTGGGGTGAATCGTCTTTGGTGTTCTACCGAACCCGTCACGCCTGACCGAGGCGGACGATCGGCTCGTCGCCGGTCGGCGGGGGCAGGTCGGGCTTCATCAGGAACGCGCCGGTGTCGCGGTACGTCACGGCGTTGACGCGGTGGTCGATGGTCCACTGCCCGAGGATGCACCCTTCCCCGTCCGGCTGGCCGACGTACTTGACGGCGTGCTTGCCGAGGTACTGCTTGACTAGCGTGACGTGCCCGGTGACCGGGTACGCGCTGCCGGTGAACGTGAACGGGCCGACGAGGTCGATGCCCCGGCCGCGGGCCTGGCCGTTGGGCTGGAAGTGCAGCTCGAAGGCGTGCATCTCCTGGCGGCCGAAGGCTTGCTGGTCCCAGAAGCCGCGCCACGTGCCGGAGGGGTACATCATCGCGGGGCCTCGGCGGTCGGGGGTCAGGGGTGCTTCAGTATACGGCCGTTGCTGGCTCGCGGGGGGCGTTTTCGTATCACGCCACCATGAGCGATTCGACCCTCGTCCCGACCCTCGCCCCGGCCCCGCCGCCCGCCGTCGAACCGATCGTCCGGTCGCGCGGCGGGATGCAGCCGTACGTCTGGAGTTTGTGCGGCTGCCTGTGGTTCGCCGTCATGGGCGTCCTCACCCACGACCTCGGCCGGCCGATCGACGCCGCCGGCACGCCGGCGTGCCCGTGGACGGTCGTCTGCTTCGTCCGCAGCGTCGTGGCCACGGCCTTCGCCGCGTCCCTGGCGCTCGGCACCGGGGCGAAACTGGTCGCCTTCTCGTCGCGCAGCTTGTGGGTCCGCAGTTTGGCCGGCAGCACGAGCATGGTGGCGACCTTTTACGCCCTGTCGCACCTGCACGTGACCGACGTGTTGACGCTGACGAACACCTCGCCGATCTGGGTGGCGCTGCTGGCGTGGCCACTGGGGCAGGACCGGCCGACGTGGGGCGTCGCGCTGGCCATCGCCTTCTCGGTGTGCGGCGTGGCGGTGGCCGTGCAACCCCACGGCGACGGCTTCCGAATCGTCCCGGCCCTGTTCGCACTCTTCGCCGCGTTCTTCACGGCCGTGGCGATGCTCGGGCTGAACCGGCTGCGTGGCATCGCCCCGTTCGCCATTGTGACGCACTTCTCGGCCGTGTCCGCGGTCTTCGGCGGGGCGGCGTGGTTCCTCTCCGACGGCCTCGGCCTCGACCTCGACGCGGCCGGCGACCCGCAGTGGTACCGGCAGCCGGGCGTCTGGGTCGAAATCCTCGGCGTCGGCCTGACCGCGACCGTCGGGCAAGTCTTCCTGACGCTGGCGTTCAGCCGCGGCCGGGCGACCCGGGTGGCCGTCGTCGGCCTGTCGCAAGTCGTCATGGTGATGGCGCTGGAAGCCGCGCTCGGGTGGAAGACCGTGACCCCGGTCATGATCCTCGGCACCGGCATGGTCCTCGGCCCGACGGCCTGGCTGATGGCGCGGGAGCGGCGGTGACCCGACCGGGTATGGGGTGTGGGGTCTGGGGTATGGTCGAACCAAGTCAAACCGCAACAGCCGCAGGAGGTTCTGCGATACCCCACACCCGATACCCCATACCCGGTTCTGCGACCCCCCACACCCGATACCCCATACCCGATGCTTCTAGCGGAGACACGCCGGAGTAGGTAGACTGCAAACATGAATGACACCGCCGCCGAACCGCTGTTGTCGAGTGACTTCCTCAAGCGGCTCGAACAGCTCGAGTTGTCGGCCAAGAAGGTGCTGGCCGGCCGCATGAAGGGGGACCGGCTCAGCAAGCGCAAGGGCCGCGGGTCGGAGTTCGCCGACTACCGGCCGTACACCGCCGGGGACGACCTGCGGTTCCTCGACTGGAACGTCTTCGGCCGCGTCGAAAAGCTCTTCCTGCGGCTGTACCGCGAGGAGGAGGACCTGCACGTCTACCTGCTCATCGACAACTCGAAGTCGATGGCCTTCGGGACGCCGTCGAAGCTGCGGTACGCCAAGCAGGTGGCCGCGGCGCTGGGGTTCCTGGGGCTGGCGAACATGGACCGCGTCGTCGTCGAAGGGGTCGGCGGCCCCGGCGTGTCCCCGCGGGTGCCGGCGTTCCGCGGCCGGCCGAGTCTGTGGCGGATGATGCGGCACATCGAGGCGCTGCCGACGGTCGAGACGGGCGACTTGAACAAGGCGTTGCGCGGGTTCAGCAGCCGGGCCAAGGGCCAAGGGGTCGCGCTGGTGCTGAGCGACTTCCTCGACAAGGACGGCTACGAGGAGGGCCTGAAGTACCTCGCCACCCGCAACCTGGACGTGTACGCGGTCCAAATCCTCGCCGACGAGGAGATCAACCCGCCGTACACCGGGGACTTGAAGTTGACCGACCTGGAAGACGGCGACGAGGCCGAGGTGACGATCAGCGCCCCCCTGCTGGAGCGCTACCAGCGGACGCTGGCGGCGTACCGCGGCGCGCTGAACACCTTCTGCACCAAGCGCGGCATGTCCTACCTGTTCACGAGCAACCAGGTGCCGTTCGAGAAGCTCGTCCTGGGCTACCTGCGGTCCCGCGGCCTGGTCCGGTAGAGCAGAGTTCGATTTGTCACGTCGTGTCGTCGATCGCGTCGAAGCCTGTGGCGTTCGGTTCGACTGAACCAACGACCCGCTACTCAAACTTGAACTCCGCTGGTGCCCGCCGGGGTCACTTCGCCGGGGGCTTTGCGGTCGCCTTGAGCGCGGTCAGGTGGGCGTTCGCCACGTCCCACATGTAGTGGCCGATCTTGAACTTCTCGACGGCCGCGGTCAGGTGCTCGGTCCGCTTCGCCGGGTCGCCGGCCGACTCGTAGTACAGGCCGACGTACAGGTTGGCGTAGAACCGGGCCTCCTTGCCGGCGTCCGTGTCGGCCTTGAGCTTGTCGGCGGCGGCGAGCACGTCGGCCGGTTTGAGCTGGCCGGCGTACAGTTTTTGCACCTCGGCCATCGGCACCCGGGGGTCGCGGGTGACGGCGATGAGCTGCGCGCGGGCCTTGGCCGGGCCGACGACCTTGGCGTTGCACAGGTAGTGCCAGGCGGCGTTCTCCACGTCCTCGGGGTTGGCCTTCTTGTGCGTCTCGAACTGCGCCACCCCGTCCGCGTACTTGCCGGAATAGTACAGGGCGATGCCGCGCCGCCAGTGCTCGGGGGCGAGTTCCGGCTTGAGCGCGAGGACCGCGTCGAAGTCGGCGACGGCGTCGGCGAACTGGCCCGACTTGAGCCGCGCGTCCCCCCGGCGGTCGAGGGCGAAAACGTTCTTGGGTTCCAGCGCGAGGACCGCCGTGAACGCCTCGACGGCCCCGGCCTGGTCGCGGGTCTGGCCGCACGCGAGGCCCAACAGCACCCGCGGTTCGACCCGCTTCGGGTCCGCCGCGGCGGCCAGTTTGGCCTGCGCGACGGCCGTCTTGAAGTCGTCCTTGCGGTACGCCTCCTCGGCCAGCCGGAGGGGGTCGGTCTGGGCCGACCCGGTCCGCGGCCCGACGGCCGCCGCACACACCGCCACCGCCGCCACCACCAGCCAGTTCGTTCGCGCCACAGCCGTTCCTCCCGGGGCACCCGTTTCGCATTTCCCGGCCCGCGCCGTGCGGCTTACTATAATCGCTGAATCATCGGCCGTGGCACTCATTCTGGCGGAGCGTCGTCGTGGACAAAAAGGGCATCTTGCGCGTGCTGGGGCCGGGCCTGGCGGCGGCCGCCGTCGTCCTGGTCGTCGGCCTGCTCGTCGCGTCCAGCGAGTGGACCGACCCGACGGCGGGCGGGCCGGGTAAAACCCCCGCGCCGAATCCGACCGGCGGGGGCAAAGCGGCCGCGGTCGGCAAGGACGAGGTGAACGACTCGGGCATGTCCGACTCCCTGCCGCCGGTGGACGCCCCGGACTGGAAGGACATCGGCAGCGGCTTGAAGATGTGGGACGTGAAAGTCGGGACCGGCGACGCCGAGTGCCCGCCCGGGGCGACCGTCACCATCCACTACACCGGCTGGAACCTCAACGGGTCCGTGTTCGACAGCAGCCGGAGCGGGGGCAAGGCGGCGACGTTCCCGCTCGGGAATCTGATCAAGGGCTGGCAGATCGGCATCCCCGGGATGAAGCCCGGCGGCGTCCGCCGGCTCCTGATCCCCGGCCCGCTCGCCTACGGCCCGGCGGGCAGCCCGCCGAAGATCGGCCCGAACGCGACGCTCGTGTTCGAGATGAAGTTGCTCGGCTTCAATTGACCCCGTTTTCACTCCCTGGAAGGACTCCGACGATGCCGACTCGCACCCTGCGCACGCTGCTCCTGGCGGCGGGCCTGACGACCCTCACCGCCCTGAACCCGGGGGTCGCGCAAGACCCCGCCGCCAAGAAGGAAGTTAAAGTGGCCGACCCGATCCTCCCCGCCCTCGACGCCAAAGAGTGGAAGAAGCAAGACAGCGGTCTCGAAATCTGGGACGTGAAAGAGGGCACCGGGGACGCGACCGTCAAGGCCGCGACCGTGACCATCCACTACACCGGGTGGACCGTGGACGGCAAGATCTTCGACAGCAGCGTCAAGCGCGGCACCCCGGCGACCTTCCCCCTGCCCAACCTCATCAAGGGCTGGCAGGAGGGCATCCCCGGCATGAAGCCCGGCGGCGTGCGGCGGCTGAAGATTCCGTACGACCTGGCCTACGGCGAAGCCGGCCGGCCGCCGAGCATCCCCGCCAAGGCGACTCTGGTGTTTGAAATCGAACTCTTTAGGGACCCCATGAAACTGCCCGCACTCGACGCCAAGGAATGGAAGAAGGAAGCCAACGGCGTCCGCCTTTGGGACGTGAAGGAAGGCACCGGGGACGTGGTCGCCAAGGGCGCGACGGTGACCATCCACTACACCGGCTGGACGCTCAACGGCAAGGTGTTCGACAGCTCGCGGTCGGACAACGGCAAGCCGGTCGAGTTCCCCCTGGCGAGCCTCATCAAGGGCTGGCAGGAGTACGTTCCCGGCATGAAGGTCGGCGGCGTCCGGCTGATGGAACTGCCCCCCGAGTTCGCCTACGGCAAGCAAGGGGCCGGCGCGGACATCCCGCCGAACAGCACCCTCGTGTTCGAGATCGAAGTCAAGGGCACGAAGAACAAGTAACCCGGCCCCGGAATGCCCCCCCGATGGCCGCCGCCACGAACCCGCCGGCCGGACGCAACGCCGGCCTCGACGTCCTCCGGGCGGCGGCCATCGGCGGCGTCCAGGCCACGCACCTCTCGACCGAGTACGCCGTCGATTGGGCGAAACCGGTCTTCGGGATCGGCACCTACGGGGTCGATCTGTTTTTCGTCCTGAGCGGCTGGCTGCTGGGCCGCCAACTGCTCGCCGAACTCCGGGCGACCGGAACCCTCGACGTCCGCCGGTTCTTGGCCCGCCGCTGGTTGCGCACACTGCCGGCCTACTTTGCCGTCCTCGGGCTGGTGTTCGGCTGGCAGGTGCTGGCGACCTCCGACCCGAATCTCGACTGGCGATTCCTCGTCTTCGTGCAGAATTACCACTTCCGGTCGATCCCCTACTTTCCGGCGAGTTGGTCGCTCTGCGTCGAAGAGCACTTCTACCTGGCCATCGGTCCGCTCCTGTTAATCGCGCGGCGGCGGTGGGGCGTGTTGGTGCTCGCCGCCGTCGTCGCCGCCCCGACGGTCTTTCGCGCCCTCGGCTGGTACACCGAGAAGGCCGAAACCCACGTCCGCTTCGACGGGTGCGCGATCGGCGTCGGCCTGGCGGCGCTGGCCGTTTACCGCCCGCAGGTGTGGGCCGCCGTCGGCCGGCTGAGCGGCCTCTGGGTCGGGGTGGTCGTCGCGGGGCTGGCGGTGGAGTGCTGGTGCCGCTACCGGCTCGACAGCCTCGGCCTGGACACCGTCGGCTTCGCCGGCCTGTCGGGCCTTTTGGTCGTCGTCGCCGTGCGGACGCCGTGGCTCGGGGCTTTCAAGTGTGGCGGCCTGGCGAAGTACGTCTCGACCCGGTCGTACGCGCTCTACCTGACCCACCAGTTCGTCATGGACGGCGTGGGCCGGGCCGGGCCCGGGGCCGACCCCGTCGCCGCCGTCGCGGCGATCCTGGTCCTCAGTCTGGCCGCGTCCGAAGTGCTGTACCAGGGCGTCGAGCGGCCGGGGATGGCGTGCCGCGAACGCTTCGCGTGGTCCCGGTAACGGGCCGCCGCCTGTTGGCGCGGCCGGCGGGGCGCGGTACCATCGGGCGATGCGAAACGTCCGCCGCGGTTTTACGCTCATCGAATTGCTCGTCGTCATCGCCGTCGTCGCGGTGCTGATCGGCTTGTTGTTGCCGGCCGTGCAGAAGGTCCGCGCGGCCGCCGCCCGCGCGAGCTGCGCGAACAATTTGAAACAACTCGCCCTCGCCCTGCACCACTTCGAATCGGCGCACGGCCGGTTCCCGGAGGGGTACCGGTTCGACCCGCCGACGCGGTCGTTCGTGCCGCCGCTGTTGGCGTACATCGAGCAGCCAAACGTGCGGTACGACGCCGCCCGCAACTGGGACGACCCGGTCAATTTCGCCGCCGGCGAGACGCCGATCAAGCTGTTGTTTTGCCCGTCGGTCCCGGGGGACACCGGCCGCACGGCCCCGGACGCGCCGTTCCGCGCGGCGGTCAGCGATTACACCGTCTACCACGGCGTGAACCCCGGGTACTGCGACCTGTCCGGCTGGCCGTACTACAGCCCGGTCGCCGAGAACGGCGCGATGACCCGCGTCGCCTGCCGCGTCCTGGACATCACCGACGGCACGGCGCAAACGGTGCTCGTGGCCGAGGACGGCGGGCGGCCCGACCTGTGGCGGATGGGCCGGCGGACCGCCGGGGTGGGCGGCAACGGCGGCTGGTCGGACCCGAGCGTCGAGGTCGCGCTCGACGGGTCCGACACGCTGACCACCGGCCAGGGCCAGGGGTTCGGCCCGTGCGTCATGAACTGCACCAACGACAACGAAATGTACTCGTTCCACCCCGGCGGCGCGAACGTCGCCTTCGCCGACGGCGGCGTCCGCTTCCTCCGCGAAACGATCAGCCCGCGAACGTTCGCCGCCCTAGTCACGAAGAGCGCCGGCGACCAACCCGGCGACGACTGGTAACTCCCTGCCGTTCAGTGACTTCCACGAGATGCGTCATGGTCCTGCGATTCCTGGTTCACGTGTTTCTGGCGACCGGGGTCGGGGCGACTTTGGGCGTCGTCGCGGCGGTGCCGTGGGGTGCCGCCGGCTGGGGCCGGGTGTTCCCTCTCCTCGTCCTGGTCGGGGGCGCGGCCGGCTTCCTCGCGGGGGTGTTGGCCGTCGCGGACAGCATCGGCCCGTTCGGCGGGGGCAGCGGCCAGTGGCTCGGGGCCGCACTCGGGGTCGCCATCGTCGCCCCCCTTGCCGCCCTCGCGGCCTACATTGTGGTGTTCGAGCGGGGAACGGACTTGCCGGCCCGCGAAGTCGCCTTCCTGCTCGGCATCACCCCCTACGGTGCCGTTACCGGCTTCCTCGCCGGTCGCTACGCCGAGCGCGCCGCGCGGGCCGCCGCCGGGACGGACTGACCCGTCACACCAACTGCTTGATCGGGTCCGCGCCTTCGACGCCGACGAGCTTCTGGTCGAGGCCGCCGTAGAAGTACGCCAGCTTGTTGGGGTCGAGGCCCATCTGGTTCAGGATCGTCGCGTGAATGTTCTTCACGTGGCACCGATCGACGACCGCCGTGCCGCCCAGTTCGTCCGTCTCGCCGACGCTCACGCCCGCCTTGATGCCGCCGCCGGCCAGCCAGCTCGTGAAGCCGTAGGCGTTGTGGTCGCGGCCGGTGCCCGAGGCGTACTCGGCCGTCGGCTGGCGGCCGAACTCCCCGGTCCAGACGACGATCGTCGAGTCGAGCAGCCCCGACCGCTTCAAGTCCTTGAGCAGCCCGGCGATCGGCAGGTCGGTATTCCCCGCGTGCTTGCCGTGGTTGGCGACCATGTCGGTGTGGGCGTCCCAGTTGTCGTCGTTGTGCGCCCCGCCGGAGTAAATCTGGATGAAGCGGACGCCGCGCTCGACGAGCCGGCGGGCGAGCAGGCACTTGCGGCCGAAGTCCGCGGTGCGGGCCTTCGTCGGCCCTTCGATGCCGTACATTTCGAGGGTCTCTTTGCTCTCCTTGGTGAAGTCCACCGCCTCGGGGGCGTGCTGCTGCATCTTGTACGCGAGTTCGTAACTGGCGATGCGGGCCATGAGTTCGGAGTTGTCGGCGCGGCTCTGCAGGTGCGCCTCGTTCTTCTCCTTGAGCCGGTCGAGGATGTCGCGCTGCTGGTCGCGGGTCATGCCCGGCGGTAGCGCGAGGTCGTGGATCGGCGTCTTGTCCGCGCGGACGACGACCCCCTGGTACGCGGCCGGCATGAAGCCCGAGGCCCAGTTCTTCGGCCCGGAAATCGGCCCCCCGGTCTTGTCGAGCATGACGACGAAGCCCGGCATGTTCTCGTTGACCGAGCCGAGGCCGTAGGTCACCCACGACCCGAGGCACGGGTAGCCCGACAGCACGCGGCCGGCATTCATCATCAACATCGCCGAGCCGTGGATGGGGCTTTCGGCGTACATGGAGTGGACGAAGCCGATGTCATCGACGCAGGTGCCGACGTTCGGGAACAGGTCCGAGACGTACTTGCCGCACTGGCCGTACTGCTTGAACTTCCACTTCGGGCCGACGACCCGGCCCTCGTTCTTGTGCCCGCCGCGGCCGAAGGTCTTGACCGTGATCGTCTTGCCGTCGAGGGGGTACAGGGCGGGCTTGTAGTCGAAGGTCTCGACCTGGCTGGGGCCGCCGTACATGAACAGGAAGATGACGGCCTTGGCCTTGGCCGGCTTCATGGACGCCTTGGCGGCCATCGGGTTGGTGAACCGCGTCGGCGCGACTTCGGCCGCCCCGGCGACGGAGTCGCCCATCATCCCGGCGAGCGCGGCCCCGGCGAACCCGCCGCCGGTCTGCCAGAGGAACTCGCGCCGCGTGCGGCCGCAGAACTGGTTCGGAGAGATCATCGAGAAACTCCTAATTCCACACGGACAGTTTGAGTTCGGGGACTTTGTCGAAGTCGCGCTGGTTGCGGCTCACCAGCGTCGCGTCGTGGGCCACGCAAATCGCGGCGATGCGGAGGTCTTGCGTCCCGATGCGGACTTTCGCGGCCCGCCACTGGGTGAACAGGCCGTGTGCCAGTTGGTTGTAAGACAACACTTGCAGTTTCCCGAGTTGGTCCAGTGAGCTGTGAAGCAGTTCGTACTTCATCATCAACAGGTCGGCTTTCTTGGTCGTTTCGGCAGAACGGATGGCATGGAGCCGTCCTCGCAAGACTTCTTCACAGTTAACGATTGTTACGAATCGCTGCCCGACCGGGACTGCCTCGAACTCTTGAGTGTAACTCGCGTGGCCGAGGAGTACGAGGGACAAGATGTCGGTGTCAAACGTTGTCATCGGGGAACTCCTCGCGGAACTGCTGGTCCCGGAGGCGGTACGCTTCGTCACAAATGTTTTGCAAGTCGGGGTCGCCGGCCATCGACCCGAAAATGTCGTCGATGGGCGTGTCGTCGAGCGACACGAACACCAGCTCGCGGCCCCCCGCTTGGTCGAGGAGCCGTCGCCGGATGTCGCGGAGTGCGGCGGCACGGGTCAGCCCTTCGGCCCGGACTTCCGGGTCGGTCACCGAACTCGCTATGAAAACGCCGTCGCGTTGTTCGAGCCAAATCGGGACGTTCATCGCGGTCTCCTTCGGTGGGGACTTCTGACCCATCTTACCCCCGCCCGCCGTCAATCGACGTACACGAACTCGTTGGTGTTCAGCAGCAGCAGGGCATAGCGGGTCAGGGCGGTCGCGTCGTCGAGGGCGTGCTTCGTTTGCAGGGTCCGCACGAAGTCCGCGTCGCGGGCGACCTCGGCGGCGGTCGGCGGGCGGCCGGTCGTCAGCCGCAGCGCGGCGGTCACTTGCTTGCCCAGGTCGCCGGGGGCTTCGCTCGTCATGTGCTTGGCGAAGGTCGCGGCCTGCTCGTTGGCGAACTCGCCGTTCAAGAGGCCCAGGGCTTGCGTCGGCACCGTCGTCGTGTACCGCACGGGGCAGGTCGTGTCCGGGTCGGCCTGGTCGTGCGTGGCCAGGATCGGCACCTGCAGGTTCCGCTTCACGTGGACGTAGATGCTGCGGCGGTTCGCGGCGTCGGGCTTCGCGCCGTCGTAGTGCCAGCCCTGGCCGGGGACCGACTGGCCGGCCAGCACGGCGGCGGGGATCTTCGGGAACACGCTCGGCCCGTACATCGTCCGGTCGAGCTTGCCCGACACGGTCAGGATCGTGTCCCGCATCTCCTCGGACCCTAGGCGGCGCATGTCGAACCGCCAGCGGTACGTGTTGGCCGGGTCGAGCTTGAGGTTGTCCGGGCTGGCCGCGGCCGACAGTTGGTAGACGCTCGACCCCAGGATGAGCCGGTGCATCGCCTTCAGACTCCAGCCGCGGGCGACGAACTCGGTGGCCAGGTAGTCGAGCAGTTCGGGGTTGGTCGGCTTCTCGCCGAACTTGCCGAAGTCGTTCGGCGTCGGCACGATCCCCTTACCGAAGTGGTTGTGCCAGACGCGGTTCATCATCACCCGGGCCGTCATCGGGTTGGTCGGCGACGCGACCCACTCGGCCAACGCCGTGCGCCGACCGGCCTTGCCGGTGCCCGACTTGATTGCCGGGTCGGGGACGCCGAAGACCTCGGGGAAACCGGCAGTGACGACCTTGCCCTTCGACCCGGGGTTGCCGCGGATCAGCAGGTTCGTCTCGGGCGGGTTGGCGTTCGGGTGGTTGACGCTCAAGGCCAGTTCGCGGTCGGCCTCCGGCATCTTCTTCAACGCTTCCAGGTCGCCGCGCAACTTCAGGTACGCCGCCTTGGCGTCGCCGGTCAGCACGCCCGGCACCTTGCGGACGATCTCGTCCCGTTGGCCGTCCTGCACGGCGAGTTGGTCCTTCGGGGCCATCGTCTTGATCGCCGCGTCCTCGATCGGTCGCATCAGGGCGCGGAGGGCGTCCGTCTTGACGCTCCGCGCCTTCAACTCGACCTCGTACACTTTGCGGCGGTCGCGCGGGCTGACGTCGCTGACGTTCGTGGACGAGTTGGGGTCGCGGTTGTTGTCGATCGGGCCGATGTCCCGGAAGAAGGCGACGAGCTTGTAGTAGTCTTCCTGCGGGAAGAAGTCGCCCTTGTGGTCGTGGCAGCGGGCGCAGTTCAAGGACATGCCGAGCATCCCCTGGCCGACCGTCGTCACCAGGTCGTCGAGGCCGTCGTACATGGCGAGCGGCCGGTCGGCCGGTTCGTCGTCCCACACGCCCAGGCGGTAGAACCCGGTGGCGATGACGGGGTCGGCATTGTCACCGTCGCGCGGCATCTCGTCCCCGGCGAGTTGCTCCTTCAAGAAGAGGTCGTACGGCTTGTCGGCGTTCAGGCTGCGGATGACGTAGTCCCGGTAGCGGTAGGCGAACGGCTTGGCCCCGTCCCGCTCGTACCCGTTGGTCTCGGCGAACCGGACCACGTCGAGCCAGTGCCGGCCCCACTTCTCGCCGTAGGCCGGGGAGGCCAGCAACCTCTCGATCAACTCGGCGACGGCCGACTCGCGGTTCCGCCCGGCGGCGGCTTCAAAGGCGTCGATCTCGGCCGGCGTCGGCGGCAGCCCGGTCAGGTCGTAGGTCATGCGGCGGACCAGTGCCCGCGGCTCGGCCGGGGCGACCGGGGCCAGGCCCTTGGCTTCGAGCTTACTGAGCACGAAGGCGTCGATCGGCGTCTTCACCCAGGCGGCGTTCTTGACGGCCGGCGTGGCCGGCTTGACGGGGGCCTTGAACGCCCAATAGTTCTTGTCGGCCCCTTTCGGCTTCTCGGCGTGCGTCACCCCGGCGTCGCCGCCCGACGGGAACGGCAGGCCGAGGGTCACCCACTTGACGAGGACCGCGATCTGCGCGTCGGTCAGCTTACCGGTCGGCGGCATGTTGTACCCCGACTCCTCGTTCTTGTACCGCACGGCCTTGACGATCAGCGACTCCTCGACCTTGCCGAGTTCGACGCCCGGGCCGGTGTCGCCGCCCTTCAAGATGGCCGCGCGGCTGGTCAGGGCGAACCCGGCCTTGAGCTTCTTGGGGTCGTTGCCGTGGCACTTCAGGCAGTTGGCCGCGAGCAGCGGCAGCACTTCCTTCTCGTAGAAGGCGAGCTGCTCGGGCGGG
>JANYHV010000024.1 GCA_025362195.1 Fimbriiglobus sp.
TCTTGCGGTCGTTCAACTGGCGGTCTTGCAGGCGGGCGGCGCGGATCAGGGCGTCCCCGCTGCTGCCCTTACGCCACATCGCGGCGTGCTCGAAGTACCGGGCGGCCCGCTCGTACTGCTTGTACGCCTTGCCCTCGTACAGGTCGCCGAGTTCGTACGCCACGTCGGCCAGCTTGTCCATGTCCGGGTGCTTGTGGACGATGTCCTGGAGGAGGATTTCCGCGCGGCGCATGTTCAGCGTCGCGTCGGTCCCGCCCTTCGCCTTGTACTGCACGGCGAGCTTGAACAGGTCGTTGGCGTCCGCGTCGTTCTTCGACAGCGGCGGGTTGTCCGGCAGGGGGTCTTGAATCTCCAGCGAGTACGACGGCTTCCACGCGAGGTGGTACGTCCGCAACTCTTCCTCGACCCAGCGGGCCTTCTCGCGGTCGCCGGACTTGGTGTAGTGGTCGTAGAGCGCGATCAGCGACAACTGGTACTCGCTGCGGGCAGTAACGACGCGCTGGATCATGCGGTCGTCGTCGTGCCCCGGCTTGACGGGGGCCGGCTTGTCCGCCCCGACGCCCAGGACGGCGAAGGCGGCGAGTGTGACGACGGCGGCGGCCGACCGCGCCCGGAACTGGATCATGGCGAAACTCCCCTGCGGAAACGAAAGAACCCCGGGCGAACGCCCGGGGTTCTCCCGCACGGGGTTCGCGTCACACCTTCGGCGGGCCGCTGCCCGGGCCGCTGCTGGTCCCACTGCTGCCGCGGTCGTTCGGCCGGACCGGGCTGTGCGTCCCCGTCTCGGCGGAGATCGACGGCAGGGTCGGGCTGGACGCCGACGACACCGGGCTGAACCCGCTCGACGGCGGGCCGACCGGCGCGTAATTGCCGGACGGCCGCGACTCGGGCCGGCCGAAGATCATCCGCCCCGCCGGGGTTTGCAGCACGCTCGTGACCAGGATCGAGGTCTCCTGGCCGATCGAGTTGCGGCCGTTCTCGACGACGATCATGGTCCCGTCGTCCAGGTACCCGACCCCCTGGCCGATCTGGTCCCCCGCCTTGACGATCTTCACCTGCAAGTATTCCCCCGGAAGGGCCACCGTCTTGAGGCTGTTGGCGATTTCGTTCAGGTTAATCACGTCCACGCCCTGCAATTGCGCGATCTTGTTCAAGTTGAAATCGTTCGTCACAACCCGACCGCCGACGCCCTTGGTGAACAGCACGAGCCGCTCATCGACGCGGATCTTCTCGCCCGGCCGGGACTCGCCCGCGTTGCCGTCGTGCATGATGAGTTCGACCTTGGCGTTCGACTGCAACCGCTTGAGGATGTCCAGCCCCCGGCGGCCGCGGTTCCGCTTCAGCTTGTCCGAGCTGTCCGCGATGCCCTGCAACTCTTGCAGCACGAACCGAGGGACGATCAGCTTCGACTCGACGATGCGCGTGTCGCACAGGTCGGCGATGCGGCCGTCGATGATGACCGACGTGTCCAGGACCAGCGGCTTGCTGCCCTTGATCTGCCGGGAGAACTCGACGTAGGGGATGACGAAGCGGAAGTCGTCCCGGGTCTGCAACAGGGTCGAGATCGAGACGTAGCAGCAGATGACCGTCACGGCGAACCGCCACAGGACTTGAACCTGCCGCACGCGGTTGGGGTCGGGGCTGAGGTACAGGGAATCGACGATCGGCTCCAGCACCAGCGAGAACAGGTAGCCGATGAGCAGGCCGAAGAGCAGGCCGAAGTACGCGGACGAGATGGTGCCGATCTGCTTGTTCTTTTCGCGCACGTCCGTGAACAGGACGACCCCGCCGATGGCCAGCACGGTCGCGGCACTCAACAGGCCGCCGAGTGGGTTGTCGTCGGCAGTGAAGAAGGCGAAGAAGACGGCGGCGATGCCGACGATGAGCGCGGCGTAGAAGCCGCGGAGGAGCCACATGAGCACGGGAGGGTCTCGGAATGATGGTGGGGGATGGGGGCGAATGCTTCAATCTTACAGGTCCGTCGTCGGCGAGAATAGACGCCGGTACTCCTGTTGGGCGAAACGGTCCGTCATGCCCGCCAGATAATCCCCCACGACGACGGCCAAATCGGGCACCGGGTCGCGGCCGGGGAGGGCCGCCGCGGCCGGCGGGCCGACGACCCCGCCCGACCCCGCCCACCGCCGCAAGTGCCGCTCCGGCAAGAGTTCCGGCGCGGCCAGGTACTCGGCGAACAGCGCCTTCAGCACCCGCTTGCCGTTGGCCGTCATCCGCAGGACGCGGTGGTGGCAGTACACCCGGGCGCGGAGAAACTTCGCCAATTCCGACTTTTGCCGCGCCATCGGCCCGCTCAGGCCGACGAGTTCGACCGTCGCCCCGCGCACGTCGGCCAGGGTCCGCACCCGGTGGGCCGTCAGCCGCGCGGCCGTCTCGGCGAGCAGGTCGTTCACCTGCCGGGCCAGCATCTCCCGGACGACGGCCGTGCGGAACGCGTGCGGCGGCAGGGCGGAATGCCCGGCCGACACGGTCGCGGCCGTGTCCCGCCACAACTCGACTTCGTGCAGGTCGGCCAGGGTGATGAAGCCCAGGCCGAGGGCGTCGTCCGTGTCGTGCGTCGAGTACGCGATGCTATCGACGACATCGACGACGAGGGCTTCGAGCAGCGCCGCCCCGGTCCCCCGGAATTCGGCCGCCTGCGGCGCGTCCGGGTGCCCGGCGTGCCGGACGAACGCCTCGCGCAACTCGAACGTCAGGTTCAGCCCCGGGTAGTCCGGGTAGCGTTCCTCTAACTCGTCCACGCGGCGGAGGCCGTACAGGTTGTGGTCGAACCCGCCGTACTCCTTCAGGCAGTCGTTCAGCGCCGCCTCCCCGGCGTGCCCGAACGGCGGGTGGCCGATGTCGTGGGCCAGCGCGACGGCCTCCGTCAGGTCTTCGTTCAGCCGCAGCCGGCGGGCGACCGTGCGGGCCACCTGGACGACTTCGAGCGTGTGCGTCAGCCGGGTCCGGTGGTGGTCGTTCACGCTGGCCACGAGGACTTGCGTCTTGCCGGTCATGCGGCGGAAGGCCGAACTGTGGACGACCCGCTCGCGGTCGCGCTGGAACGGCGACCGGAACTCGTGCAACGGCTCGGGGTGCCGGCGGCCGCCCGAGGCGGCGTCGGTCATGGCGTAGGGGGCGGCGTCGGTCATGCGGGGATTTTACCCGCGATTCCCGTTCCGGCGAGGCCGCGGCCGCCGCGTCACACGTGCAACTTGCGGTACTTGAGCCGCGTCGGGATGTCGGCGGCGGCCCCGAGGCGGGCGCGGCGCTGCTCCTCGTACACCTGGAAGTTGCCCTCGCACCAGACGACCTTGCTGTCCCCCTCGAAGGCCAGGATGTGCGTGGCGATGCGGTCCAGGAACCACCGGTCGTGGCTGATGACGACGGCGCACCCGCCGAAGTTCAGCAGGGCCTCTTCGAGCGCGCGGAGGGTGTCGATGTCCAGGTCGTTGGTCGGCTCGTCGAGCAGCAGCACGTTGCCGCCGCTGCGCAAAAGTTTGGCCAGGTGGATGCGGTTCCGCTCCCCGCCGGAGCAGGTGCCGACGAGCTTCTGCTGGTCCGGGCCGCGGAAGTTGAACCGGGCGACGTAGGCCCGCGACGCGACCTTGCGGTTGCCGAGCATGATGTAGTCGGTGCCGCCGGTGACCTCCTCGAAGATCGACTTCTCGGGCGACAGGGCGTCGCGGTTCTGATCGACGTGGGCCGGCTTCACGGTCGGGCCGACGGTCAGCTTGCCGCCGTCCGGGGTTTCCTCGCCGACGATCATCTTGAAGAGCGTCGTCTTGCCCGCGCCGTTCGGCCCGATGATGCCGACGATGCCGCCCTTGGGCAGGTTGAACGTCAGGTCGTCGTACAGCAGGTTCTCGCCGAACGACTTCGCCACCTTCTCCGCCCGCACCACCAGGTCGCCGAGCATCGGGCCGGGCGGGATCTGAATGGTCAGCGCGTCTTCCTTGTCGTCCACTTCCTGGGCCTGCAACTTGTCGATGTTGGCAAGCCTAGCCTTCGACTTCGACATGCGGGCGCGCGGGGCCATCTTGGCCCACTCGAGTTCGCGCTCGAGTTCCTTGTGCCGGGACGACTCCTGCTTCTCCTCGACGAGCAGCCGCTTCCGCTTCTGCTCCAGCCAGCCGGTGTAGTTGCCGGTCCACGGGATGCCCCGGCCGCGGTCGAGTTCGAGAATCCACTTGGCCACGTTGTCCAGGAAGTACCGGTCGTGGGTGACACTCACGACCGCCCCGGGGTACTTGGCCAGGTGCCGTTCGAGCCACTCGACCGACTCGGCGTCGAGGTGGTTGGTCGGCTCGTCGAGCAGCAGCAAGTCCGGCCGTTGGAGCAGCGCTTTGCACAGAGCGACCCGGCGGCGTTCCCCGCCCGACAGCCGCTCGACCGGGGCGTCCGGCGGCGGCAGGCGCATCGCGTCCATCGCCAGTTCGAGTTGCCGGTCGAGGTTGTACGCGTCGGCCGCGTCGATGGCGGCCTGGACCCGGTCCATCTCGTTCATGAGCTTGTCGAAGTCGGCCCCGTCGGCGCTCATCAGGTCGCCGATGTCCTCCTGCCGCTTCAACAGCCCACGGGTCTTGGCGACCGCTTCCTCGATGTTCTCGAGCACCGTCTTCCCGGCGGTCAGGTGCGGCTCCTGCGGGACGTACCCGACGCTCGCCCCGTTCTGCACGGCCGCCTCGCCCATGAACTCCTTATCGACCCCGGCCATGATCTTGAGCAGGGTCGATTTGCCCGACCCGTTGGTGCCCAGCACGCCGATCTTGGCCCCGGGGTAGAACGACAGGTTCACGTCCTTGAGGATTTCCCGCTTGCCGTAGTGCTTCGTCAGGTTCCGCATCGTGAAGATGTAGTGCTCGGCCATGCCGTCCTCGGGGTTCGTACCGGTGTCGTGCGGGCCATTGTACGGCCGCGACCCCCGACGGGCGGCCCCGGCCTATTCAGCCCGGAATGGGTAAACTCAACCGGCCGAGAGTCTCCGGCGCTCGCCGGGTCGGGTCGCCACACACGAGTTTGGAACAGCCATGACGTTACCCGAGGCTCAGGCGACCCTCCGCCGCCACGTCGACAACGATCTGGGGGACGACACCCTTCTCGGGTGGCTCCGGCCGCACCGCGGCGTGGAGCAACGCCACCTCGTCGAGATTCTCGAAGCCCTGTGGACGCTCGCCCCGACCCTGAGTGAACCGGCCACCGTCGATCGCGTCGTCGTCCACGACTTCTGGGAGTTGTGCCGGACCGCCCGCGCCTGGACCCGCGGGCCGCACGAGCCGATGTTTCACGGCCGCCAGTTCATCGCGCCGGCCGACAAGGCGCGGCTCGACAGTTGGATCGACGAGATCGAATCGATTACCCTGTTGTTACTCGGTGGACTGTCGCCGGCGCAGGCGTTCGGCGGGATGGCGTGGTACGTCGTGGCGTGGGGGTTGGGGCCGCAAGCCGCCTTCTTGGTCCCGCCCTTCTGCGACAGCTTGCGCGAGGACTTGGCCGACGGGGCCCCGGAAGATGTTGTCAACGTGTGCCACGCCCTAGGCTCGATCGGGCCGGCCGCCCGCGTCGCCGTCCCGCTACTCATCGAAGTCCGCGACACCAGCGACAACGCCGAGGCCCGCGCGGCGGCGATTGGGGCGCTACAAGCTGTCGGGTCTTAGGCTCCGCCGCAGGCGACTCGGGTTAGCCCGACGCGCGAGCGAGGGACGCGCGACGACTTCCTCACGGGGCTGTTTTGCCCCTCATGGGTGCTGTCCTCGCGCGTCCCTCGCTCGCGCGTCGGACTAACGCGCCCGCGGCGGAGCCGTTACACGCCCAGGTGGCCCAGCGCGAGCAGGCCGTAGTACGTGTACTCGCAGTCGATCGCGTCGTCGGCCCAGTGGCCGTGGAACGCGCCCTTGGCCGTCCACAGGGTGTCGAGGAAGTCCAGGCACGGCTCGCGGATGGCGTCGATGTCGGCGTGCAGGCCGCTCAGGGCGTGCAGGGCCGTGGCCGTCGAGAGCAGGTCGGGGAGTGGGGCCATCGGCGTGGCGAAGAAGCCGCCTTCGGGGCGACACCGCGCGAATAGCCAGGCGGCGAGGTCGGGGTGCGGCGGGCCGTCGAGCGTGCGGAACAGCGTCACTGCGGCGGCCGTGCTGGGCGTCAGGCCTTGCGGCACGTCGAGCTGGTTGGCATAGCCGCCGTCGTCGGCGCGGAGCCGGGTCGCGCAGGCGAGCATTCCGGCGGGGTCGGGCAACGTGCGGCCGAGGTCCTGGTAGGTGCCGAGTGCGAGGAAGCAGCCGTAGAGGGTGCCGTCGGCCTGCCCGGCCGTGACCGCGTAGCCGCCGTCGCCACTGCGGTAGGTCTCGACGTGTTCCAGGATCGCGTCGGCGGGGACGGTGGCACGCAACTCTTTGGGCAGCGCGGCCCAACTGCGGGCGAGGCACGCCAAATGAACGAAGTCGAGGTCGCGGCCGTCGCCGAAGTTGTTGAGGTACGTTGCGGTGGCCGTGACCGGCAGGTCGGCGCGGAGGGCGAGGAGGCCTTCGAGGCCGAAGACGGTGTAGTAGAGGTCGGGGTTGCCGGCGCGGTCGGTGAAGCCGCCGCCGGGGTGGTTTTGGCTCAGCAGAAAGCTGCGGACGAGGTCGGCGCTGTCACCCAACAGCTTCGGGGCCAGCCGGGCGACTTGCAGCATTTCGAGTCTCAAACTCACGGCACCAACTCCGAATCTCGACGCTGAAGATCTTGCCCACGACCCGCCGTAGCAGTCCCTTCAAACTCGGGTTCTGCACCTCCAACAGCACGCGGACGGCCTGCTCCTTGTAGCTGTCGAGCAACTGTTCGGAGCGCTCGCCGGCACCGAGGCGGTCGATGACTTCGCGCAAGGTCGCCGCGTCCGGGGCGTCGGCGGCGCGCCGCCAGGCGCGTTCGAGCATCTCGCGGTCCTCGCCCTTGGCCCGCTCGTAGGCGGCCGCCAACGGGAAGGCGGGGCGGGTCAGCGTCAGGTCGTCGCCGTCGGGGTTACTCAGGTCGTCGATGTCGTCGCGGATCTGGTAGGCAATGCCCAGGGCCTCGCTGTAGGCGGTGAGCGTGGCGTGCAACTCGGCGTCCGCCCCGCCGAAGGCCGCGCCGATGCGGAGCGCGACCTCGAAGGCCGGGGCCGTCTTCTGCCGGTGAATGCCGACGACTTCCAGCGGCGTCAGCGGCGTCGGCTCGTTGGCCCACGTCAGTTCGTTGCCTTGGCCCAGGCAAAGCGTCCGGTGGCCCTCGGCGGCGATGCGGAGCATTTGCGCCCGCACACTCGACGGGGCGTCGGTCTCGGCGATGAGGCGGTAGCCGTCGCCCAGAAGTAAGTCGCCGACGTTGAGCGCGACGGGGATGCCGTGCTCGGCGTGCAGGGTCTTTTCGCCGTAACGCAGGTCGTCGGAGTCTTCGATGTCGTCGTGGACCAGCGACGCCTTGTGGAAGCACTCGACGGCGACGGCCAGCTTCTTCAGGTCGTCCGGGAACGGCGTCGTCGGGTCGTCTTGCAACGCCTTCCAGACGCACGCCACGAGGAACGGCCGCCAGCGCTTGCCGGCGCGGGCCAGCCAGTCGCGGGCGATGCGCTCACTTTGCGTGTCGCCGTCGGCCAGAATCTCACGCAGCGCCGCCGGCGTAAACCACGTATCGACCTCGGCCCGCACGCCGTCGAGGTCGAGGCGGAAGGTGCGGTTGTCGCTGCTGAGGTGGATGAAGTCCCAGACCCACTCCACGTCAATCGCGGTGTCCTTGCAGTCGTCTTGCAGCAGCGGGATGGCGACGCCGGGGATCGCCGCCGCTTCCATGTACGGGAAGGCTTTTTCCAGCACCGACAGGCAACTCACGCCGATGATGGCGTCGATCTTGCCCGTCTGGATGATCGCCATGACCAGCGCCGACCCCTCCGCGACGAGGACCGCGTACCCGAGCTTCTCGGCCTCGGCTTGCAGGTCCTGAATCGTACACAGCCCGCACTGCTTGCACAGCAGCCCGAACTCGTCGAACGGCGCGGGGCAGCGGTCTTCGACCCGCAGGCACTTCGGCAACAGCAGCAGCCGCCGCTCGAACGGCACCCCGGCGAGCGCCTCGCGGTTGGCCTCGCTGTTGATGACGACGCCGACGTAATTTTGAAACGCCTCGCTCAGCCCCTCGGCGGCGGTGAGCTTCTCGGCGTGCGTCCGCAACTCTTCGAGCGAGATCGGGATGACCGGCTTGACCGCGGCGACGTAGCGCGCGGCCAGGGTGCGGACGCGCTCGCGGTCCTCGCGCGTCGGCGGCACGCCGGACTGGGTCGGGCGCTTCGAGGCGACGGGCATGGCCCGCGGGAGCGTGAGCAGCGGCAACAGCATCAAGAAGACTCCGAAAGAATCGCAATCAATGCCCGGCGAGCCGAAAGCGTGAGGGCCCGGAGTCCTTGTGCCGATTCCGGGCGCTCACGCTTTCGGCTCGCCGGTCAACGCCACCGTTAAGAGTACGCACCGAAGCCGAAAAACCAGTTGCGCTTCGCCAGGCGGTAGGCCCAGTTCTCTTCGGGGATCTCGTGCCCGGGGTTGTGCTGGCTCGTCCGCGGGGTCATTTTGTCGAGTTCTTCGAGGGCCGTTTGCCGGCTCGTCGTGTCGTAGGCGGCGTGCTTCAGGACGATCGCCTTCACGAGGTCGGGGCGTTCCAACACGACGCAGCCGCGGGTCGCTTGCGCCGAAGCTTCGCGGAAGTCTTTGAGGAACGCCGACTGCGTCAGCAGGTTGTAAATCCCGCGGTCGTCGTGGATCGACTCCTTGGCGAACTGGATGATCGGGCACGGCTCGATGTCGCCGGACGGCCCGATGTGGTGGCTCACGCCGGTCGCCATCGGGCAGAGTGCTTCGCCGTTGTGGTCCCAGTACGGATCGACGATCGCGATGGGGAGTTTACTGCGCATGGTCACGACGAACCGGCGAACCTGCAAAATCTGCTCGGGCGACAGTGCCAGGCCCTCGTTCGGTTGCGGGCCGACGGGGCGGTAGGTGTGGAACCAGGCGTAATGGATGCCGAGGTCGATGAGCCGGCGCAACCAGGCCTCGCTGAGCAGGTCGTCGATGTTCGTGCGGCAAACGCTCGTGGCCACGCCCGTGATGAGACCGGCCCGCTTGCAGGCTTCGAGGCCCGCCATCGTGCGGTTCAGCACGTTCAACTTGCCGCGCCGCTCGTCGCTGACCGTGGACGTGCCCTCGACCGAGATCAGCGGCGTGACGTTGCCGGCGTCGCGCAACCGCCGGGCCACGGCGTCGGTGATGAGTTGGCCGTTGGTGAAGACCTGGAAGTAGCAGTCGGGGTGGGCGTCGAACACGTCCAACAGGTCGGGGTGCAGGAACGGCTCGCCGCCTAAAATGCCGAAGTACGAGTTGCCGCGCCGCTTGGCCTCGCGGAT
>JANYHV010000065.1 GCA_025362195.1 Fimbriiglobus sp.
CCCGCCGAGGCGACTGCGGCTGTACCCCCGCGTGGTCAAAGCGGGCCGGAACAAGTTCCCGACGAAGAAGCCGCACCACCGGCAAGTCCACGTGAAACCCTTCCAAGACCACGTCCGCATCACTTAACTCAGTGGCATTGCACTCGCGTGGGCCGCTCGCCGGGTCGCACGAGGTCAATCGGTGTACTCCAGGGACTGCGTCGGGGGTGGCTCTTCGCCGCGGCGGAGCATCTGTTTCGTCGCGCGGCGGATTCTGCGGACGATCTTTTGGACCGTGGTGCCGCCGGACTTCGTGTGCATCCCGGCGCGGCAGCGTCGGCACCCGCACCCTTTCAAGTGATTGCCCATCGAAGACCTCCAGTCGCTCACGCTCTTGGCTCGCCGGGTCACTTGCCGCGCATCGTCTTGACTACGAACTCGGCCATCAGGCGCTGGTAGTGCTTGCCGCCGGCGATGCCGTGGCGGGAGCCGGGGTAGAACATCACGTCGAAGTCCTTGTCCGCCCGCTGCAGCGCCGCGATCAGTTGCGCGCTGTTCTGCAGGTGGACGTTGTCGTCGATCATGCCGTGGATCAACAGCAGGCGGCCGTGCAGGTCGGCGGCGGCTTTCACGACCGACGACGTGTCGTACCCGGCCTTGTTGTCCTTCGGCAGGCCCATGTACCGCTCGGTGTAAATCGTGTCGTACAAGGCCCAGTCGGTGACCGGTGCCCCGGCGATGCCGGCGCTGAACACCTTCGAGTGCGTCAGGGCGTACGCCGTGATGTACCCGCCGTAGCTGTGGCCCTGGAGGCCGACGCGGGTCGGGTCGAGCCAGCCCTTGGCGTTCACCCACGCGACCGCTTCTTCGAAGTCCTTCAACTCCTGCACGCCGAGCTGCTTGTACGCCGCCCAGGCGCTCACGGCCCCCTTGCCCGAGGCGGCCCGCGGATCGACGTTGAACGCGACCACTCCGGCCCCGGCGATCACCTGCTCCGTGACCCGGCCGGCCCAGGCGTCCTTCACCGTCGGCGTGTGCGGGCCGGCATACGTGAGCAGCCACAGCGGGTACTTCTTCGCGGGGTCGAAGTCCGGCGGGTACGTCAAAATCCCCTCCAGCACGAACCCGTCCTTCATCGGCACCTGCACCCGCTCGACCTTGCCGTAGGCGTACTCGGCGCGGTCCTTCGGCGGCTTCGACTCGCTCAGGACGCGCACCGGGTCCGTGTCGCCGGCCTTGAAGATCGCGGTCGCCGGGGGGGTCTCGATGTTCGAGTAGGTGCTGACGAAGTACGGCCCGGCCGGGGCGACGTTGACCGTGTGGCTGAACCCCGCCGGGGTCAGCCGCTCGACGCCCGAGCCGTCGAGTTTGGCGCGGTACAGGTGCTTGCGGTTGTGCCCGTCCTTCGTCCCGGTGACGTAGACGACCCCGGCCGCCTCATCGACGCGCTCGACGGTCTGCGCCTCCCAGTCCCCGGCCGTCACGGCGTTGGCGAGCGTGCCGTCGGCGTGGTAGCGGTAGACGTGCTTCCAGCCGGTCCGCTCGCTCTGCACCAGGAAGGCACCGCCCTTCAACAGGCGCGGCGGGCCGAGGTCTTCGACCCACGCCTTCGTCGTGTCGCGGAACAGCTTCACCGGCGGGCCGTCGAGCTTCGGCCAGGTCAGGAAGTCGAGGTACGTCTGCTCGCGGTTCTGGACGTAGGCGAACGGCACGCCGGCCATCCAGCCGACCCGGGCGATGACGAGGCTCTCGGGCTTCGCGTCGCCGAGGTCGAGGACGACGGTCGCCTTGGTGGCGAGCGTGGCGACGCCGATCGTGACGAGCGGGTTGGGGTCGCCGGCCTTGGGGTAGTTCAGGCTCTCCACGTCGGCCCCGGTCTTGAGCAGCCCCGTAACCGGGAACTTCGGCACCCGGGCGTCGTCGAACCGCAGCCAGGCGATCTTGTCCCCGGCCTCGCTCCACCAGTACGTCTTGCCGTTGCGGTCGAAAATCTCCTCCTCGTACACCCAGTCGCCGCGGCCGTTGAGCACGTCCTTGGTGCCGCCGTCGGTGGTCAACGGTACGGCCGCGTCGGCCCCGGCTTCGGCGACGACGAGGTTGCCGGCCTGGACGTAGGCGACGTGCCGGCCGGACGGGCTGAGGGTCAAGAACTCCCGCGCCGCGGCCCCTTTTCCCGACGGACCGGTGGGGAACTTCTTGGCCGCCGACCCGTCGGCGTAGGCGGCGTAGTGCGTCGCCCCGTCGGTGACGAGCGCGGCCGACTGGTCCGGGGTCACGCCGCGGACCGGCGGCGCGGTCAACCGCTCCACGGTCGCGTCCGACAGGCCGGCGACTTGCCCCAGGGACTTGGCGAAGCCGTCGGCCCCGTCGAGCGGCTTCGTACTGCCGTCGGCCACGGTGACGAGGACCGGCTTGCCGTCCTTCACGCTACGGTAACTCAGGCCGTCGGCCGCCCAGTCGAGGACCGCCCCGGCGTCCCCGCGGCGGCCCCCGCCGAGGCCGCCGAGCTTGCCCGCGAGCATCGCGTCGAGGGTGATCGGCTTCTTCGCCGGCGCGTCCTGGGCCGACGCGCCGAACGGGACCAGAACCGCCACCGCGAGGAACCACCGGACCATACGCGAAACTCCTGGGGACCGCCGCCGAGTGCGAACGGGACGCCCACGATCCTACCGGAACGATGGCCCGTTGCGAACGCCCATCCTACACCAGCAGGACGATTTCTCACCCCCGGGGACGACGATGGCCGGTTTGCCGCACGACGTGCCCGCGATGCGGGCCAAGCTCGACCCCCTGTTCGCCGCCGTCGCCGGCGTCCTCGTCGGCCGCCGGCCCCTCGTCGAACGCCTGCTCATCGGCCTGCTGACCGACGGCCACGTCTTGTTGGAAGGCGTTCCCGGGCTGGCCAAGACCCTGGCCGTGCGGACCGTCGCGCAGGCCCTGACGCTGCAGTTCAAGCGGGTGCAGTTCACCCCCGACCTGCTCCCGGCGGACGTGATCGGCACGCAGATTTACAACCCGCGGACCGGCGAGTTCACCGTCAAGCACGGCCCGGTGTTCACGAACGTCGTGCTGGCCGACGAGATCAACCGCGCCCCGGCCAAGGTGCAATCGGCCCTGCTCGAAGCGATGCAAGAGGGCCAGGTGACGATCGGCGAATCGACCCTGCCGCTGCCCCGGCCGTTCTTCGTGCTCGCCACGCAAAACCCCATCGAGCAGGAGGGCACGTACCCGCTGCCCGAGGCGCAGCTCGACCGGTTCATGTTGAAGGTGCTGCTCGACTACCCGTCGAAGGCGGACGAGGCGGCGATGCTCGCCCGCATGGGGTCGGTGGACGCGAAGACGGACATCCCCGCCGTGCTGAGTGCGGCCGGGCTGGCCGAACTCCGCGGGGCGGTGGACGCGACCCACCTCGACCCGGCCGTGACCGATTACCTGCTCGACGTGGTCCGGTGCACGCGCACGCCGAAGGAGTACGGCCTCGACCTGGCCGGGCTGATCGAGTTCGGCGCGTCCCCGCGGGCGAGCCTGTCGCTGGTCCGGGCGGCCAAGGCCCACGCCTTCCTGGCCGGCCGCGGGTACGTCGTCCCCGACGACGTGAAGCAACTCGCCCCCGACGTGCTGAGGCACCGCGTCATCGTCTCGTACGAAGCCGAGGCCGAAGACCTGAAGCCCGACGACCTGATCCGCCGCATCCTCGACCACCTGCCGGTGCCGTAGCCGCGTTCAAGACCTCCGGGCGCTCACGCTTCTGGCTCGCCGGGCGTTGAATCGCCATCGACGACGAGGGTCTTGCGGCTACACTTGTGTTGCCGGAGTCTCCCGTCCTCTGTGAATGCCGAACCCCGTTATGGCCAAGAAGTCGGACCTCGAAGCCCTCCACAACACCTACCGAATGTTCGCCGGCCAAGCGGCCGCGGCGGTGCGGTCGCTCGCGCTCGGGAGCGCCATCGACCACGCGGTTTTCAGTTTGGACGCCCTGCCCGGGTACGCCAACTACGAGGCGCGGTACGCCAAAGCGTCCCACGTCGCGCTGCCGACACTGGCCGTGATCTTCGACTACTCGCCCGCCCTGTTCCGCTCGGACGCGCTGGATTCCGTGGCGACGCTGTTGGCCGAGAATCCCAAATTGTCCACCAAGTTGGGGCGGGACTTGGCCCTCGAACTGCGGACGTGCCGTCTGGCGATGGCCGCCGCACTTCAAGACTGGGACCGGTGCTCGGGGCGGGCCGCCCACACCCTCGACCGACCGACGGGCCGCACCGAAGGCCCGAACGGCGCGCTGAAGGTTTGGGCGCGATTGGGCCTGTTGGCACCGGGTGCGTCCTCCGGCCGGCCGGTCCCGCGGCCGTTCACGGCGACGAGCAGCGGTTCGTTCGAGGGCATCTGCCCACGCTGCGGAGTGCGCCAAACCACGCCCAAACTCGCCATGCTGACGCCGCTCGCCTGCGGGGGCTGTGCGGCGACCGTCGATTTCGTGATCCTCCGCGACGCCGATCCCGAGGTCCAGGCCCGATGCTAACCGCGTTCCTGTTCGTTCTCTGCACCACCGGCGCCGGGGTCGCCGTGTACTTCGTGATGGACGGCCCGCGCCGGAAGCACCTCTCCGCGCTAGCCAAACTGGAGGCCCGCGAAGACCGGCTCGACGACGACGAGGAAGACCTGCAGGCCGCGCGAAGGGAGTTGGCGGCGCGCGAGCGAAAGCTGACGGCCGAGGTCGCGGCCCACGGGTCGGAACTGTCGGCGTTGCAGGCCGACCGCCGCGAGTTCGACGGGCGTGCGGTCGTGTACACGGACTTGGAGGCCGAGAACCGGTTGCTGAAGTCGCACCTGCGGCACGCGATCCTCGAAGCCGCGAAGCAGACGTTCGAGGCCGGGCGACTCGTCGCGCGGTCCGACGCGGCGAGCCGGGTCGCGGACGCGCTGGGCCGCCGCCACCTGGAGGAGACGCGGGACTGGATCGCCAAGGCGTTGACCGTCGGCAACTACGGCGCGAGCACGCAGCGGCTCCGCAAGGCGATCGACCGCACGGCCGCGCTCGGCTTGACGCTGCCGCCGGGGGTGGCCGAAGACCTGTTCGCGCGGCTCGAGAGCGACTACGCCCGCGCCACCCGGTCGGCGCAAGCCCGGGAGATTCAAGCCGGCGTGCAGGCCCAAATCCGCGAGGAGAATCTCCGCGAGCGCGAAGTGCAGCAGGCGATTGAAGTCGCGGCCCGGGAGAGGCGGCTGGTCGAGGAGGCGCTGGCCGTGGCCATCGCGCAGGCCCACGGCGAACACGCCGTCGAAGTGGACCGGCTCCGCGAACAACTTGCGGAAGCGGTGGCGAATTCCGTGCGGGCGATGTCGGAAGCGCAAAAGACCAAGAAGGGCAACGTGTACGTCATCTCGAACATCGGGTCGTTCGGCGAGAACGTGTACAAGATCGGCCTGACCCGCCGCCTGACGCCGCAGGACCGGATCGACGAGTTGGGGTCGGCGTCCGTGCCGTTCCCGTTCGACGTGCACATGATGATCCCGGCCGACGACGCGCCGGCCCTCGAACACGAGTTGCACCGGGCCTTGCACCGCAGCCAGGTCAACCGGGCGAACCCGCGGAAGGAGTTCTTCCGCGTCACGCTCGACGAGATTAGCGCCGCGGCCAAGGCCCAAAACGTGGACATGGACCGCGTCGAATACCTCGCCGTGCCCGAAGCGGCGCAGTACCGCCAGAGCCTGACCATGAGCGACGCGGACCAGGACCGCGCGGACGAACTGGACGCGGAACTCGACGACGAGCCGGCCTGAGCCGGCCGCGCTCGAGACTTCCAGTCGCTGACGCTCTTGGCTCGCCGGTTACGGCTCGACGAGCAGCCGCTGCTTGGTCCATTGGTCGGCCGGCTGGCGGTCGGGGTGCGGGACGAGGTAGCCGCGGGTCCACTCCGGCCGCGGCGGCACTTTCGCGTCGAGCAGGTTGGTCTTCCACTCCTTGTCGGTCTTCCGCGACACCCCCGGCATCTCGAATTCGTAGTGGCTCAGCGTCGGCCCGGCGTAGGCGACGCGGTCGCTGCCGTTCTCCGCGGCGACGATGAGCAAATCGACCCCGCCGACGCCCTGGTGCAGCACGCACCCGGGGTCACTGTGGTCGGGGCAGGGCACGTCGGTGTGGACGTCCGCGACGAGGGCGTCCCACTTCACGCAGTCCTCGGGGCCGCGGTAGAACAGCGCCGGGTACCAGCCGGTGTACTTCGGCACCGTCGCACTGCCGGCGGCCTGGTGGCCGATCTGCATCACGTCTTCGAGCACCTTCCGCTCGTCGGCGGTCAACTCTTGTTGGGCCAATTGCTTCGTCGCCACGACTTTTAGCCGGCCCATCTGCGCCGCGAAGTCGCGCAGGAACTTCACCTGCTTGGCCTGCGTCGCCGCGACCGCCGGGGGGAAGGGCGTCGCCGCCAGCAGGTCGGCAGAGCGGCCCGCGGTCGCTTCGAGTTGCGCCCAGAACGGCACCACCGGCTCGACCAGCCCGGCCGGGTAGTAGCAACTCGCCTCCGCCGTGTACGACTGCTTGACGTAGAGGATGGTATCGTGCCGCAGTTGCGACCACGACGCCAGTTGCGTGTTCGTCTGCTTCATGGCCCAAGCGCGGGTGCGCATCGCCTCCGGCATCCGGGCGTCGGCCGGGGCAGACAGCGTGCGCAGGGTCTTCAGCCACGCCATATACATGCTCTCGTCCCACGCCTTCGCGTCGAGGCCGTCGAGGACGTTGCGCACGGCGGCAAGGTTGTGCTGGTACGGCTTGCCGTCGCGGAAGGGGTGCGAGCCGCCTTCGATGCGCCCAACGAGGTCCGGCACGACGTGGTTGTTGCCCAATGCTGCGAAGGCGACATCAAGGCAACTCGGCACCCGGCGGACCACCTTGTCGCCGTCCCAGAGGATGTCGTCGTACACGACCTTCGCGGTCGCCCAGCTATCGACGACGAACTTCTGCCCCAGCACCGTGAACGACAGCGGCAGCGACACCTTCACGCCCGGGTGCGGCGAGGCGTAGATGTCGCCGCGCACGTCCTGCTTGCCGGCGCTGGAGTCGAGGATCACTTCGTTGAGTGCCTTCAAGTCGTCGTCGGTCTTGAGGTCGGCGGGCGAGTGGACCTTGGCCGCGGCGGTGACGCGGGCCAGGTCGTCGAAGGTCGCCGAGTCGGTGCGGCCGACGAAGGTCTGGATCGCCCGGTCGAACTGCCGCCACGACTCCTCGCGCTCGGACCGCCGCAGCAGGTCGAGCAGCACCACCGCCGCCCCGAGTTCGCGGCCGCTCGACAGCACGCCGCTGGCGTCGTAGCCGCCGGCGACGCGCAGGTCGGTGCGGCCGCACCACATCATCGCCTTGAAGTACTTGCGTAACTCGGGGTCGGCCTCATAG
>JANYHV010000086.1 GCA_025362195.1 Fimbriiglobus sp.
CCACAAGGGGCACCCCTACATTCAGCGTGGTAGGGGTGCCCCTTGTGGGTACCCGGCCTACGCTTCCCCCCTAGGCGAAGCCGCTACACGCTCTCAAAGCCCTCCGTAATGTCGTGAATTGGCGTCGTCACAACCGTTCAGTCCAAATGGCCTTTGTTCGGAGCCTCAACGTGCAACTCTCTCGCCGAATGTTTCTCCGCGCCTCGGGCGTTTCCCTGTCGCTGCCACTGCTGGAGGCGATGCGGCCCGCGCTGGGTGGGGAGTCGCCCGCAGGCAAGCCCGACGGGACGCCCCGGCGGATGGTCTCCGTCTGTACGAACCTCGGCGTGCTCGAGCGCCACTTCGTCCCCAAAAAGACCGGGGCGGGCTACGAGCTGACACCCTACCTGCAGCCGCTGAGTGACGTGCGCGACCAGGTCACCGTGATTACCGGGAGTTCGCACCCGGACGTCACCGGCGGCCACTCGGCGGAAGCCGCGTTCCTCACCGCGGCCCCCCACCCCGGCGCGGCGTCGTTCCGCAACACGATCTCGCTCGACCAGTACGCCGCGGAGCGCATCGGCCAGCGGACGCGCTTCTCGTCGCTCTCGCTCGTCGTCGCCCAGAACGGCAACCAGTCGCTGTCGTTCACGTCCGACGGCGTGATGCTACCCGCGGAACGCAGCCCGGCCCAGGTCTTCCGCACGCTCTTCGTGGAGGGCGACAAGGCGGCCGTCGAGCGCCAGGTCGAGCAACTGCGCGTCGGCCGGAGCATCCTCGACACGGTCGGCGAGCGGGCCAAGTCGCTGCAAAAATCGCTGGGCAACGCCGACCGCGACCGACTCGACCAGTACTTCTCCTCCGTCCGCGAAGTCGAGCGTCGCCTGCAGACCGCCCAGGAGTGGGAGAAGAAGCCCAAGCCCAAAGTCGACGCCCCGCCCCCGCGCGACGGCGAGCACCTCCTCGAAAAGCTCGGGGCGATGTACGACCTAATCCGCCTCGCCCTCATCACGGACTCCACCCGGATCGTCACGCTGATGGTCAAGACCGACGGCTTCGGGGCGCAGGTCCCCGGCGTCTCGGACGAGAGCCACAACCTGTCCCACCACGTCGGCCGGCCCGACAAACTGGACCAGCTCCGCAACCTCGAACTGGCCCAGTTCGTCGAGCTGGCCAAGCTGCTCAAGGGCCTCGGCGCGGCGAAGGAGGGCGGCGCGTCACTGCTCGACCGGACCAGCGTTCTGTACGGCAGCAATCTCGGCAACGGCAACAACCACGACAACAAGAACCTGCCGATCCTCCTCGCCGGCGGCGGGTTCAAGCACGGCCAGCACTTGGCCTTCGACAAGGACAACAACTACCCGCTCCCCAATTTGTTCGTCAGTATGCTCCAGCGCCTCGGCATCGAATCGGACAAGTTCGCCGGTGCGACCGGGACCATGAGGGGGTTGGAAACGAAGTGACGCGTCTTAATGCAGGATCGAGCTGCCTGTTGTAGGTCGGGCGTCGGGTCGCAGCCGGAGGAATCGAGACCCTTTGGTTCAACTCCGCGCCCGCCAACTTGCGCACCGGCTCGGCGACCGCCCGCTTGGCGTGCATCCACTTCGGCTCGATGCGGTTCAGCCACGGGGCCTTCACGGGCAGCCGGCACACCCGGATCGCGCAGAGCGACCACGGGAGGAGAAGGGGGCCGGACTCGCCGCCTTCACGGGCAGCCGGCACACCCGGATCGCGCGGCCCCCCTCGCGCCCGACCCGCGCGTTGTGGGCCTCGACCCACTCGCGGACCCGCAGACTCGCGTGCCAACTCGCGTCGTCCCAGACCAGCGCGAGTACCCGCTTCCCCTCGGCCGCGAGCTCCCGGCAGACCCAGCCCAGGAAGTCCTCGGTTACCCGGCCGACCGGGCGGCCGTCCGCGAACCGCAGCGTCATCCCGCCGGTGTCGGCCCGCAGCACGCCGTAGCAGGCCACCGCCTCCCCGCTCGGCCGCCGGCCCCGCGTCGCGGGCCTTCGCCCCCAGCCGCAGCGGGTCGCCCCCGGTCCACGACGACAGGCCCGGCTGCACCAGGCGCGTCCACCAGCACTCGTCCTGGAACCCCGGCACCCAGTCGGCGTGGCCGGCCGCCTCGGCCATCAGGTCGTCGCGCGCTTTTTTTTCACGGCGTACTCGGGGTCGGGGCTGGCCAGCCAGTGTTCGGCCCGCCGCCACGATACCCCGAGCCGCGCCAGCGCCTGGCGGATCGCCTCGCCGCTCCGCGCGCGGCCGGTCCAGCCCTGCTCGTGACAGACCGAGACGAGCAGGGCCAGCGTCCACAGGCCGGTCGGCTTGCCGAAGTCGCGCGGCGGGCGGTGCAGCAGCGCCTTCAGATCGCCGTCGCGGTCGCGCGGCCAGGCGCGGCGGGGCGTCGTGTTGGCCGACGAGGCGCGCCGCAGGCAGGCGGTGCCGCGGGCGGCGAAGGCGTGCAAGACGTTGCGGACGCCCTGAGTTCGAGGCTCCGGCCGACGCCACCGTCCGCCGGGGACGACGTCGCGGCCGCGGCGGCGAGGAGTCCCCGGGTGGCCACCCCGGTCCAGCGGCCGGCGGGGAGGGACTGGGGCCGGAAGGCCAGGTCGCACACCCCGACCCGGGCCCGGTGGAAGTGCCGACCGGCCTCGAACGCGGCGGCCCGCCGCCCCGCCGCGGCGAGGTTCTCCCGAACGCGAAGGGGCATGCCTGCGGCGGCAGTGGCGACGGGGGCTGCCGGCGACGGGTCGGCCGCCGGAGGGGTCTCACTTCGGACACTCCTGGCGAACCCCTTGATGTTGCGACGGTCGGGTCCGGGTGGCCCCGGCATAAGCGACTACGCCCGCTACCCGACCTCGGCCATCACCGCCCGCGCGGCGTCCCGGTCCACCTCGGCGTACACCTGCGTCACGCCCAGCTCGCGGTGCCCGAGGACCGCCTGCGCCCGCTCCAGCCCGAACCGCTTGCGGATCGCCGTGCCGGCCGCGTGCCGCAGTTGCAGCGGCACCCACCGCCGCACCCCGGCCCGGTCGCACCCCCGCAGGACCTCCTGCCGGTACCCGCCGACGCCGGAGTGCTCGCCCCGCGGCGAGCCCGGGCCGGACAGGCCGCGGACCCGGACCCGCTCGCGCTGCGCCCGCCGCGGGCTGAACAGGTACCCGCCCCGGGCGTCCGCCAGGAACGGGGCCAGGACCGCCTGCGCCCGCGGGCCGAGGAAGATGACCCGGTCCTGGGCGGCCCGGTCGTCCCCGGCCCGGTGCTCGGACTTGTGCGACGCCGGCCGGTACTCCCAGTCCGCCGCGGACGTGTCGATCTCGGCCCCCCGCATCATGACCACCTCGTGCGGCCGGCACCCGGCCAGCCGCTGGACCCGGACCATTGCCCCGACCGCCGGCGGGACGTGGGCCAGCGCGGCCTCCACGTCGGCGTCCGGGGCCGGCCGCACCCGCGGCGTCTCCCGGGCCGCCGACCGCCCCTGCCGCAGCCCGGCGACGCGGTCCAGGGCCTCGTGCACCCGCGCCGGGATCAGCTCCTCGGCGACCGCCCAGGCGAACGCCCGCTTGACCCGGCCGACCTGCTTGTTGGCCGTCCGCCGGGCCGGGCCGACGCGGACGACCTTGTCGGCGAACGCCGCCAGGCCGGTCGCCGGGTCGGTCACTTGACCCGGCGGGTGATCGGCTGGACGAGCATGCCGTCCCGCAGGGCCTTCCAGGCGAGCGGGCCGAACTCGGCGGCCGGGGCGTCCCCGGCGTGCCGGCGGAGGACCCGCAGGGCCTGCTTGAGCGGGGCGGCCTCGCCGGACGGCTTGCCGTTCTTGACGGAGTAGCCCTTGGCGAAGGTCCAGGTACCGCAGGACCATCTCGGCCACGGTCAGGTCGCCCGGGGCCGGGCTGGGCCGGCCGCGCGGGGCGGGGTGCCCGGGGTCGGCCCGGTCGGTGAGGTACCGGGCGACCGCCCGGTCGTAGCGGGCGCGGCTCTCGGGGGAGTCGAACGCCCCGAGGTTGATCGAGGTGCCGTTCAGCACGACGACGGCTTGGCCGGAGGCCTTGTGGAGGCGGTCGCTGGGGACTTTTCGCGGGGTCACGGCGGCTCGATCCGGGTCGAAGTGAGTAGGACGACTCACTTTCGGGGGACTCGACCGCGCCCCCGACCGTCGGAGGGTACGCCGCAAAGGCGTTCGGCGAAAGACTTTACAACGAGTCGGGGTGGCCGGATTTGAACCGACGACCTCTTGCTCCCAAGGCAAGCGACGCCCCGACGGAAACGCCGGAATCCGTAGCGTTTCCCACTCCGCACACCGAAACCCCCCACGAAACCTTCACTCCGCACCCGGCGG
>JANYHV010000165.1 GCA_025362195.1 Fimbriiglobus sp.
CAGCCCGAGCACGGCCGCGGCGACGAACGCCAGCACGGGCAGTTCGCGGAAGGCCACTGCCCACAGCGCGGTCAGGGGGCCGAGGCGGGACCGGAGCCACGGGCCGAGTCCCGCCCGGGCCGGCGGCGGCGTCCGGGGCGGGGCCGCGGGAGGGGCACCGTCGGGCGGCAGCGCGGCGACCATCGCCTCGAACTCGCGGCACCACATCGCGGCGTCCGGCCGGTGGCGGGCCGGCCCGACGAACGCGGCGGCGAGCAGGCGGTCGACGCCGGCGGGGACCGGCGTGCGGTCGGCCGGGGGCGTGAGGCCGGGGACGTTGGCGTAGCGCAGGAAGGCGAGCTTCCCCACCTGCTCGTCGAGGTCCAGACCGACCGCGGCCATGCCGCCCGGCAGGCACGGGTGGCAGTCGCGCAGCACCTCGTGGAAGATGACGGCCATCGAGAACAGGGCGTGGGAGGCGTCGAAGGCGAGGGCGGGGTCGTTGACCTTCTCGGGCGGGCGGAACTCCGGAGTCCCGATGTAGTCAGGAACGCGGGTGACGACCTGGCCGGAGGGGTCGCGGTGGCCGGTGACGAACACGGCCGTGGTGTCGATGAGGGTGGCGGCCCAGTCGCCGCCCCGCGAGACCTGGCGGACGACCAGGTTGCCTGGCTTGAGGTCGGTCTCGTTGGGGACGACCCCGCGGCACGCCTCGAGGCCGAGCATGACGCGGCCGACGGCCAGGCAGAGGCTGGCCCGCGACCGCGCCGAGCGGGCCGCGAAGGCCGGGTCGTCGAGGACGGACTGCAGGTCGTCGCCGGCGGCGAGCGGCATGACGACGCCGGCGACGGCCCCGCCGGGCGTGAGCGACACGTTCTCGTCGCACCAGGCGACATTGGGGACGTGGGCGAGGAAGCGGTGAGCCTCGACGTTCCGCGCGGTCGCGGCATCGGGTACCACGAAGTACAGCTTGACGGCCTTGCCGCACTTCGTGCGGAACGCCGCCCCCTCCGCCCCGGGCGCGCCGAGCGGCGCGTCAAGTACGTAGCGACGGCCCGTGGTCAGGCCGAACACGGACTGGGGCGGGGGGGCGGCCACGGCGGCTACTCCTTCTCGGTCGCGCGGATGACCAGCCGGCCGTCCGGGGCCTCGGGCTTGCGACTGCCGGTCACGCGGCTAGTCGCCGAGAGGACCTCGGAGAGGATCAGCTTCATGAGCCCGGAGTTGACGGCCTCCGCCTGGCCGAGCGTGTGGACCTCGAACTCGCCCGCGCTGCCGGCGAACGTCAGGCGGGCGACGTGGGCGTCGTGCGGGCCCTCGGGGGCGACGAGGACGACGCGGGTCTTGGTCTCCGCGACGAACGCCGCCCACTCCTCGAAGGCCGCCTGCGCCTCGCCGAGCGGGACGCCGGAGACGAAGAAGTCGGAGCAGGCGATGACGGTGCCCGACACGTGGTGCTTCTTCTGGGCGACGACCGCCTCGGCGAGCCAGGCGCGCTTGCGGCGGGCGTGGCCGGCGAGCAGCCGCGGCCAGGGGCTCGTGCCGCCCGGCTTGATCTCCGGGGCCTGGATCTGCCGCCAGCTCGCGACCGGGGCGAACACGACGCCGCCGTCGCCAGGGGCGCGGGGCGGCGACAGGTCGCCCATCGCCGAGACGGCCCCGAGGACGACGTCCAGGCCGCGCTCGTCAACGGCGGCGAGGATGTTGCGTACCTCGTCGAGCAGCCGCGGCTGGGCGCTGAAAAAATCCTCCATGCTCTGAGAAAAGTCATAGAGAATATCGACGGTGCCGAGCTTGCGCGGCAGGGCGGACATCGGCGCGGCCGTCGGGGGCGACGCCGGCGGCGTGCCCTCGGCCGCGGTCTTCTTGTGGAACGCCATCACGGGTCTCGCTTTCGACGGGGACAGTTCCCCCGACCGGGGAAGTCCCGGCCGGGCGGTCGGTGCCGCGCCCCGCCGGGCCGAGTCGGGGCCGCAGAATGCGGGGCCGGGCGTCGGGCGGCGGGGGCGGTGGTTCGTGCCGCGGGCCGGGGCGGCCACGCGGGAGTGGGGGGTCATGGAAAAGCCCTGTGGTTCGTGGCGGGCGGGGCCGCGGTCGAGAAGTGGAGTTTCGCACCCCGCCGCCCCCGCCCCGCGTCACGCGTGCAAGTAATCGGCGGGACTCGCGAAGCGGGGCGTCTCCGGCCCCGCACTCAAACGGGCGAGTCCTCGGTCGGTCGAGGCCGAGTAAAGACAGGGAGGCCGGGCGACCGGCGGCGCGGGCGGTCGGCCGTGTTCGAGGGCCCCCGCACCGTCCGGCGTGACCGCGACGTGGGCGTCGCGGGGCCACGACGATACGGCACGCGCACGCGCCCCGCACCCATAACGCCCTTCGCAAACCGACTCCGGACACGCACTCGCGGTGGAGCGGTCAACAAACAAAGGGTGAAAATGATCTCGAACGTGGATAAGACGAGTCCAGGAGACGGTACGGCACAACAACGGGCTGGCGGGGTGGGAGAGGACGCTTCGCTGGCAGACACGACCGCCCCCGCGGCTCGCCCACGGCTCAGCGAGCTTCAGGCGATGCAGGCGTACCTGAGCGGGCGGGCGGACGCGGGCACGGCGGCCGCGGTGGAGGCCGCCCTGGCCGACCCGCAGAGCCTCCTGGCCCGCGGCCTCGGCGACGCGCTGCGGCGGCGCGAGGAAGGCGGGCCGCCCCAGACTTAGCGGTGCCGATCGCTTGTCGGGCCTTCCTGTCGGGTTGGCGTCGTCGATTCGTTCGACTGGCGGGCAGGGACGCCCCGCGGTCCGTACCTGAGACCGGCAAAGGAACACACGATGCACGACGGCTGGAAGGCGCTGCTGGTCGATCACCTCAGGAGGACGCGGAAGTCGGCGTTGCCGGTTGTCGAGAGGCGGTGCCGGAGGCGGTTGCAACAGCAGGAGCCACTGTCGCATTCGATTACGAAAGACTTCAAAACTAATCTGAGGGATGCGGTGGACAATGCCCTCGTCGCCGGGTTCGCGAAGGCGACGAAGGAGCGGACCGCCAACAGCCTCGCGTTCGTCTTCTGGCAATCCGTGCGGGGCCACCTGTTGACTGTCCGCAAGCCCCCCGTCACCCTCGCCGCCGTCGCGGCCGCGCTCGGGGTCTCGGCGAGCAACCTCGGGCGGTGGGGGCGGACGACCGTCCCCTCCGCGAACAAGTTCTTCCTGGCCGCCCTGACGTGGTCGATCGACGTCCGGGACCTGTCCCCGGACTGGGCCGCGTCGCACGAGAGGGTCTTCAGTCCCGCGTGCTACGCGTCCGCCATACCAAGAGGGCTGGCGGTCGCACTCCAACAAATCCGCGTCAACGAACTCGGCGAGGAGTTCGCCGTCATCGGCCTCGACGAGTTGGCTTGCGTGGGCGCCGTCAAGCGCGACGGCGCGGGAATCGGGCTGCTCCCGGGACCCGGAACGAAACGTATAGACGTCGCGGAGGCAATTATCGAGCGGGTGCCGGAGCTGCCGGTCAGCGACTCCGCCCGGCTGGTCGAAATCATGGACAGGTGGCTCGTGGCGTACACGCTATTCGACGAGGTCCGCCCCGACTGGAGGTTTCTCAATGGCTACTGACCTGCGGTCGCTGCAGGCGTACTTGAGCGGGCGGGCGGACGCGGGCACGGCGGCCGCGGTGGAGGCCGCCCTGGCCGACCCGCAGAGCCTCCTGGCCCGCGGCCTCGGCGACGCGCTGCGGCGGCGCGAGGACGCCGCCCCGTACGACGACTGGTACGGGCGGCTGATGGAACGCGAGCGCGCGGCGCAACCCGCTGACGCCGGGCCGAGTCAACCCGCAGCCCCGACCTCCGCCGCCGCCGGCGACCGGCCCGTTCGCCGGGTGAGGTCGCCCGCGCGGCCGCTGTACGCGGCCTTGGCCGTTCTGGCCGCGTGCCTGCTCGTCGCCGTCGGGGTGGGACTGGGCCGCGGGGGAGGCCGGGAAGTCGCGTTCGCCGCCCGGGCGACGGCCCGCGAGGAGCAGACCCGCGGGCCCGGCACCGTCGCCGAGGTCGCCGTCGAGAACCGCTCCGACGGCCGGGCCTACCTCACCGTCGTCGGGCTGTCCGCCGGCCGCCGGCCGGCCGTCCACTACCGCGAGGACCGGCAGTTCATCGACATCGCCGCCGGGGGCACCCGGACCGTCCGGAACCTGCCTGCCGGGTTCGACGGCTGCCCCGCAGCCCTCGTCGTGCTGACAGCCACGCCGTCGGGCGAGGTCGTCCTCGGCCTGGCCGCCGAGCCGGTCGCCCCGGCCCAGGCCGAGGACGCCCGAAACCGCCTGAAGGCCGCCCTCGAGGACGCCGGCTACCGCGGCGTCGCGGTCGAGGTGGTGAAGCTAGGCCCGCCCGGCCCGTAGTCCGGCCGGAGCGGCCGCGACCATGGCCCAGTTCTAGAGGACAGCACCGTGCGTAACCCCGAGCGTGCCGCGGCGACCGCCGCGTTCGTGACGGCCGTCGCTGCGGCCGCCGCGGTAGGGTATCTGCTCGCCCCGGCCGCCGGCCCGGACCCGGCCTCCTTGCCGCCGACGGCGACCGTGGACGCGCCACGCCGCCCTTCGGCCGGCCGGGTTTACCCGTTTCGCCGTGTGGTCGCCCTTGTCGTCGGCATCGACGGCTACCCCTTCTTGACCTCGCCGTCCGACTTAAAGTGCGCGGAGCGGGACGCGAAGGCGGTCGGCGACCTGCTCGCCGAGAAGTTCGGCTACGAGGTGGTCCGGCTGCTCGGCCCGGACGCCACGAAGGCGGCGGTCGAGGACGCCGTCCGCCGCTACTGCCGGGACCTCGGGGACGGCGAGGCCCTGGTCGTCTTCTTCGCCGGGCACGGCCAGGTCGTCGAGTCGCCCGCGCGCGGGGAGGCCGGCTACCTGGTCCCGGCCGACGCCCGGCTCGACCTGAGAGACACGACGGACGCGGCCCGGTGGGCCGACCAGGCGATCGACATGCGGCTCCTCACCGACCTCATGGAGCGGGCGTCCGCCCAGCACGTTCTGTTCATCGCCGACGCCTGCTGCAGCGGGTTCATGACCGCGCGGGGCCGGATGGAGCGGTGGGACCTCAAGGCGTCATGCTTCGGCAGGTCGCGGGCGGTACTCGCCGCCACCACCCGGCGGCAGGAGGCCGGCGAGGGCGCGGCCCGGGGGCACGGGGAGTTCACGGCCGCCCTCCTCCGCGAGTTGCGGGCCCAGGACGCGGCGACCGCCCTCGACATCTTCTACCCGCTCTCCCGGAGCGTGCCGAAGTCCACCAACGGCCGGATGACGCCGCAGTTCGGTCAGTTCGGGTCCGGGGACGGCATGTTTGTGTTCGTCCCGCAGTCGATCCCGCGGGACGAGATCGAGAAGGACCTGAACGGGGCCGGGGGCGACGGCGGGGTCGCCGTAGCGGTCCGGAGGGCCGAGGCCGAGGGCAAGCAGCAGACGACCTACGAGGAGTTCCTCGCGGCGCTCGACGCGGCGAGCTTCCGTCCGGCCGCCGGGGAGGAAGACTTCCGGGCCGAGTGGGAGCAGCGGGCGGACCGGTTCCGGCGGAACGCCGCGGTCGGCAACGTCTGGGCGGCGGCCGCTTTGTGCGTCTGCCACGAGACCGGGCTGGGGGCCGAGAAGAACGCGGAGAAGGCCTACCTCCTGGCCCGGCAGGCCGACCGCGTCGCCACGCCGGCCGGGGTGGGCCGGTACCTGTTGGGCCGGTGCCACGAGGCTAAGGCGGGGGCCGCCCTCTCAGGCCGGGCGGACGAAGCCCGGGCCAAGGAACTCTACCTGGAGAGTGCGGCCCGCGGGTTCGGGCCGGGCCGCTGGGCCGCGGCGATGGCGGTCCTGCGTGAGGGCCCGCTCGACGACGCGCGAACCGAACAGGCGTCGAAACTCCTGGAGGGGGCCGCCGCCGACGGCCTACCTGCCGCCCGCGTCGACCTCGCGGTGCTGATGTTGTCGATCGGGGCCGACCCGGAACGCGCGATGCGGATGCTCCACGCGGCCGCGGACGGCGGCCACCCCCGCGCCCACCACCAGCTGTTCGGCGCGTACTCCGAGGACAGGCCGGGCTACCCCGCCAAGGACGTGACGCGGGCCGAGAAGCACCTCCGCCGGGCAGCCGAACTCGGCTCGGTGGGGGCGCTGGTCGACCTGGGGAACGAACTGAGCGGGCAGTCCGGCCGCCTGAAGCTCCGCGCCAATTACGAGCAGGGCTTCGGGCACCTCGACCGGGCGGCCCAGCGGGACAACGCGCTCGGACTGGTGCAGACCGCGCGGCTCCTCGCCCTCGGCCTCGGGGTCCCGAGCAACCCAACCGAGGCCCGAGCCCGCCTGGAGAAGGCCGTGGGGCTGGGCCACCCGTGGGCCGACCAGGTCCAGGGGGAGTGGTACCTGGCCGGGAAGGTATACCCGCAGAGCGACGAACGCGCCCTGGAGGGGTTCGCCCGCGGGGCCGCTAAGGGAAACACGGTTTGCAGCTTTCGGGCCGGCAAAATGGTCCTCGAAGGACGCGGTCATAAAGTCCGCAACGGCCGCAAAAACGGCACGTACCACGACGACTGGCACCGGGGCCTCAGTCACCTCGTTAAGGCCTACCAGGGCGAGGGCATCGGCCCAGGGGACCGGAAGTTCGTCGAGGGCACGATCGACAACTTCGTCGAGATCCTCGAAGGGGGCTCGTTCAGCAAGGACCTGGACCGGCAGCGGCGGGTAAAGGGGCGCGGTCTGCACGACGAGGGCCTCCAGGCGCAAGCCGGCGGCAAGAGCGGCGGGCCGGGGGAGCGGCGACTAGTCCAGTTGATGGAGGGCGAGTCAGTCATGGTAGTCCTCCACGGCGAGTACATCCCGCGGGCGACCGCACTCGCGGCGTCCTGGCGTCGAGAGTACCCCGACACGTTCCGGTACTTCTGCGACAAGTGGGGCGTCGATCCGAAGACGCTGCAGGTGAGCGACAGGAAGGAGCTTCAACTGCCTGGCAAATAGGGTTTGCGCAATGAAGCTTTTCAGTCCGCCTGCGCACCGCCGCTGGCGCAGGTGCGTGGCAACGTCCCGAATAGTACGCCCCATAAGTAGCTTATTCACACAGTAAGTGCCTCGCTGGTCCATCCGTAAATTCATCGCGCCTATGTGGCGAGGTCGAGCATGCGTTTCGCTGCGTCGCGGATTTTCAACTCTGTCAGCGCCGGCCGTAGAGCCGCATGGATCTCTTCGCCAAAGCAGCCCCCGCCGCCACGCTCGCTAATTAGCTATCCCGATGTGCGAGTTTACCCGCCCCCCTTGCGCCATGGAAGCGGCTGCGGTAATTCCCACTCCAGGGTACCTGTCCGGCGGAACACGTGATTGACGGGTGAGGTATCGTCGGCGGCATCCGTTTCTCCGTGGAGGATGTTGCTGTGCCAATTCCCGCGTCGATGCCCCGCCGTGATGCGGTTCGCCAGTCACCGCCTGCGGCATCAGTAGATCAGAACGGGGAGGAGAAGACGGCAGTCGAGATGAGAGAGTGCGAGCCAGCGAAGTGGAACCCGCCACGCCGTCGATGGGTTCGCGGCCACACAAGCCGGCGGGCAATCACCCGGACGAACGGGCGGGATAAGTGATGCCCGACGGCCCCCGAAAGCGGACTTTTTGTCGGGCACAAGCGGCAGAATTTTCTATTTAGGCCTGACACGTCCTTGGTGTGTGATCGTCGCAGGCCGACGGGCGTGTTAGAGCAGGCTTCGGGCAAGTGTAGCGTCATCTGAGCGGTTTTAGTCCTCTGCGACCAAGCCCGAGCCGCTACACCTGACCGCAGCCTGCTATAGCCTACCCAACCACATCCATTCGGTTGACCCGAAACTCGGACGTGCGAGCAAGCCTCTAGTCCCGTTCCCTGGAGTGTGAAATGACCGATTCGCCCGCCTCGGTCGGTCCAGCCACGCCTTCGCCTCCGGCCGCACCGCCGACGCCCCCGCAACAGCAACCCGAGGTCTCCGACCCGCCGGCCAAGCGGCGGAAGTACGACGCACTGGTGTTCGTGCCCGGAATGGGTGGGCCGAACCCGGACCAGTCGAGCGAGGGCGTGGCGAGGCGGGCGGCGAAGGCCCTTGAGCGGGCGTGCCGGGATCGGGCCGTACGGTTCGAGCTCAGCCCCAAGGGGCAGGACGAGGTGATCGGCAAGGACGGGAGCGGCAAGGAGGTGAGCGTCGGGGTGCGGACGATCGTTCGGCGGGTCGGGGACAAGGGCGACCCCCAGCCGGTGCTCGACGTGTACGCCCGCAACTACTCGGACAAATTCACCGGGCCCTACGAGCGCGGCAGCCTGTTCTACAAGTGCCTGCTGCTACTCTTCACCCTGCTCCGGTACACGTGGCCCGTGCTGCGGTCGCTCTTCAGGAAGACGGGAAAATCGGGGCGCGAGAAAGTGCAGCTCGTGTGGGCGGGGGTGCTCGTGTCCCTGCTCTGGGTATACATGGGCGTGTTGGTGTTCGCGGTGTACGCCACGACGGCCCAGTTGGTGAGGGACAACGTCAACGTTGCCCCCCAGGAACCGTCCGACGGGAAGAAGAAGGAAGGCGAGGGGAAGGACGACGGAAAGGGGGCGATCGAAAAGCCCTCGACAGGGGAGCCCGCCGCGGAAAAGCCGGCGGCCGCCTCCCAACCGTCGGAGTGGTGGACGCGCTGGAGCCAGCGGATCGCCGTAATCGGGGCGTTCCTCCTGGCGATCTGGCCGAACATCCAGAAGCAACTCTCCCGCGCGGCCGTGCTCTATCTATGCGCCGTCCGCTACCTCGACGCCGGGGACGGGCGGCCGGTGCTGGTGGGGGACGTCACCGACATCCTCGCGCACGTCCTCCGGAAACAGGGCGGCGACGGGAAGGACAGCCTGTACCGGCGCGTTGACGTGATCGCGTACAGCTTCGGGTCGGTCATCACGCTCGACGCCCTTTTCCCCTTCGCCGGCCATTCCAGCGTGCCCTGCAGTAAGGTCGACACGCTGTTCACCATCGGCTGCCCATTCGATGTCATACGCACTTACTGGGCGAACTACTTCGATGACCGGCATCCGGACGAGATGCCGAAGACGCGGTGGATGAACGTGTACTCGCCGAAGGACATTCTGGGGTCGAACTTCCGGAACGACGACAAGCCCGGCCAACCCGAGGAAGATATTGGGATCGAGTGCAAGCCGCGGTATGCGAGCGGGACAGGCCCGACCGCGGCGGAAGGAAAGGAGTGGCGTGATACTCCCGGCGCAGCGGAACCCGTCCGGCATGACGGGGCCGACCCGGCCGTGACGAAGCCGAGCAGAGAGTGGACGTTCAAACCGCACAAGAACATCGAGTACGGCGACGGACCGTTCGCGAAGCAGTCGGTGCTCGAAATGGTCTTTCTCGGCGGGTTGAAGGCGCACACGGCATACTGGGATCCCGAGGACGACGGCGCGACATCGTGGTACTCGATCATGGTCACTGAGTTGTACATGGACGACCAGATCCTCGGCGAAACGACTACGGCGACCGGCCCGACGTGAGTTGCCTCCGGTTGGAGGTCACCCAGTGTGCTATCGCAATTTGAGGTGTGGGTGGGTAGCCGCTCACTGGGGTAGCCGGATTTCGGTGGTGGCCTGTTGGCGTTGTAGGGTACCGACCGGTGAAGAGCTTGGTCGGGAATGAACCGGGAGCGTCAGCCGGCTGCGGGGGTCGAGGCGCGGCGGCTCGCTCGTGCGGAAGGGAGGGCGTAAGGTCTCACGTGGCGATTCGGCTCTGGGCCGGGGCGTCGGGGAGCAGGTCGGACAGGTCAGCAGCGGCGGACCGGACTGCGAGTTGGTCCAGCACGTCGCGGAGGTACGACCACGGACTCAGGCTGTACCGCGTTGCGCTAGCGCAGACGCTTAACAGCACGGCGGCAGTCTTCAACCCGCCGTCGCCGCCCACGTGCAGCCAGTTGGAACGACCAGTTGCCAACGGACGGATGGCCTGCTCGCCGGCCCCGTTAACCGCCACGGCACCCCCAATTTTCATGGCATTCCTACGCCAAAGGGCATCGCCCATAACCGCCAAACAGTCCGCTGGGTAGAACACTCCGAACTGGGGAACGAGGAATGCCACTCCCCCTGGGAGCAACCCGTAGCATCAAATTGGCCATAATATAGCCCCTCTGGCACATCGCCTTCACGCCGCTTTCCGAGACGGCAGTGCCCTATCGCCACGCATCGCGCCGGCGGGTTACGCGACCAAACACCTGCCAGCAATTTCCGCGCGCTCCGAGACCTCAAATCTCGGGAATTATTGCCAAATAACAATCGTTTTTGTGCGACATTTGCGATTGATCGCACAAATGGCCACCGCTATCATCAGGCCGCCTGTAGGACCACGCCGTCATTCCGCACGGTGTGCCTCCGATACGCAACTGCCGCCGAAATTCGCAAGGGCCGTGCCAGTCGGCACGCGCCGTCCGCGGTTGGACTGATCGGCCCACCTCAACTCGGAGCCACACGATGAGCGGTAAGCACGGGACCCCCCTCCGCGGCCTCATGGCGACAAAGTCGTCGCCCCTGTTCCAGGGCTTTTTCGGGCGGATGTTCCGCCGCCTGCGGCCCGCCACATTTGGCCGGACCGACGCCGAGAACGTCGCCAACCTGACCGCCCTCGGCCACGCGATGTCGTCCGGCTTCGACAAGCCGTTCGACGGCGTGGACGCCGAGGAGAGCGGCACCCCCGCGCTCTACACCTACTTCGGCCAGTTCATCGACCACGACATCACCTTCGACCCCGCCAGCAGCCTCCAGAAACAGAACGACCCCGACGCGCTCGTCGATTTCCGCACCCCGGCGTTCGACCTCGACAACGTGTACGGCCGCGGACCGGACGACCAGCCCTACCTGTACGACGACCGAAGGACGTTCCTGCTCGGCGACCCGATCGGCGGCGGCGACCCCGGGGCGTTCGACCTGCCCCGCAACGCCGCGCCGGCCGGCCGGCGGAGGGCGCTCATCGGCGACCCGCGGAACGACGAGAACGTTATCGTCTCGCAACTCCAGGGGCTGTTCCTGCGGTTCCACAACCGCACCGCCGCCGAGAACCCAGGGCTGGAGCTCGCCGAACTCCAGCAGCTCGTCCGCTACCACTACCAGTACGTCGTCCTGAACGACTTCCTGCCCCGCATCGTCCACTCGTCGGTGCTGAACGGGCTGCGGGCGTGCGGGCGCTACGACCGCACCAAGCTGCGGTTCTACCGGCCCCGCAACGAGCCGTTCATGCCGGTCGAGTTCTCGGCCGCGGCGTACCGCCTCGGCCACTCGATGGTCCGCCCCGGGTACCGCCTGAACGACAGCGATAAAACCTTGCTGCCGATCTTCCCCGTCCCCGCCGAAAACAAGCCCGACGGGCTGACGGGCTTCCGCGAGATGAACCCGGCCTGGGGCATCGACTGGGGCCGGCTCATCGACATCGACACGCGGGCCTACGACGCACCGGGCGACGTGACGAAGCGGCTCCAGTTCGCCTACCGGATCGACACGTCTGCGGTCAACCCGCTCACTAACCTCCCGCCGACCGTCGCCGGGCCGCCGGCCTCGCTGCCCGTGCTGAACCTGCTCCGCGGGTGGCGGCTGGGCCTGCCGACGGGCCAGGCCGTCGCCTGCGCAATGGGCGTGACGCCACTGAGCGACGACGAGATCCTGCTCGGCAAGTTCACCGACCCGCCCGAACCGCCCGAGCAACCCGACCCCCTAGTGCCGATCGCGTCCGTCGCCGGCGGGGCGTTCGCCGGCAACTGCCCGCTGTGGACCTACATCCTGGCGGAGACGCGGAACTTCCAGGAGCTGGTGAAGCTGCCGGTGACCGAGGACAAGAGCCTGACGACGCCGCGGCTGGGGCCGGTGGGCGGGCGGATCGTCGCGGAGGTGTTCCTGGGGCTGATGTTCGGCGACGGCAAGTCGCTCTTGAACCAGGCCCCGGACTGGCGGCCGTCCCTGGGTGCCGGCTACGCCCTCCGGGACTTCGTACGGTACGCCCTAGGGCGGTAGCCGGAGTGGTCCTGGTCCGGCCGCGCCCGTGATGGCCTCGGGCCGGGGTCCTGTGTGCGGCTCAGGAGGGGGTCGTCACCTACCCAAGCGCGGGAACCGTCGCACGAGCGGCCCCGTGCGAGCGGGAACGCCCACGCGCTGCTCGACGAGCGGTGCGAGGATGCCCGCCAGCACGATGGGGAGCCGCCCCAGGTTGGTGACCTCGATCACGTCCCCGTCGAACGCGAGCGTACTCTGGAGCCGCTGGTAGTCTTGGACCCTTGAAATGTCCCACCCGGCGCTGTTCTTGTCACGCACCAGGTACTCCAAGGCGAACTCGGTGCGCCGGCCACCGACCTGCCGGACGATGTGCACGACGCCGGGGCTTGGGTACTCGGTGAGGAGCGTGAAGAACGCTTTCAAGCTCGGGTGGCCGGCGGGCGTCTCACCGACTGGCGGGGTGACCGTAAGGAGAGACCGGTCTAGCGGCAGCACCTCCCCCGGCCCCGAGAACGCTACGCCGATGACCGGCGCGGCTTTAGGGGTCATAGCGGCGACCCCGGCTGTCCCCCCAACCGCTCCCGGCGCTGCTGAGCCGGGAGCGACCGCGGAAGGTACCCAGGCCGCGTCCTTATACGCTGGCCACACCGCGGCCCAGTTGATCGAGTATCTTTCAACGGTGGTACCGGCTCGCCCGCCTAATTTTAAGGTCTGTTTTGCGACTGGCTCGGCCAGGACGGCCGGGACGAACACCGTTTCGAGCCACGCGGCCTGGGCGGCCCGCGTCGCCTGGGCCGCAACCTGCTGTGCCACGCCAACGCTCAAGCTTATACCGTCTAGACCGTTTGCACCGTCAAGTAGCCCACTTACTTTGTACCCTACGGCGATGTCCGATACGAGTTCGGCGAACCTCGCGGGGTCGTCGAGTTGTGCGGACTTAGCGGTCCCCAGTCGGTCCCGGGACCCGTACAGCTTGACGACCCAGCCGTAGACCGACCGCAGGTCGTACGTCGCGGGGTGCAGCGTCAAGTCGGCGACCTCAACGGCCGCCAGCCCGCGCGCCAGGTCCGTATCGGACCAGGTCACCACCTCGACCCGGTCGCCCGGTCGGACCGCCACGGCCCCGGCCGGTCCCGCCGCGACGAGCGGCGCGGCGAAGTAGTAGTCCGCCTCGGGCCGACTCAGGCGGACGTAGGTCGAGCCCGCGTCCCCGCGGGCCGAGGCGGCCTTCGGCCCCCCGGCGGCGGCCACAACCTCCCGTAGCGTCCCTCCCCGGGCGCTCACCCCGACCGTCCCCGGCAACTCCACCGCGCCGACGACGGCCACCGGGCCGACGACGGGGGAGGGTAAGGCTGGGCAACGATCGAAGCAGTGGCACCCGGCCATCAGGAGCGTCGCGACCGCGGGGGCCGACGCGAAAGCAGCGCGGATTAATCGGACCATCGTGACCACTCCAGGCGGGCAGACGTACAGGGGGCGGCCACCGGTTAGATGAGGACTTTGAGGCGGGTCAAGACGCCGTCGTCTATGGTGACCCCGTCGAGGGTCACTTCGTCCTCAAGGCGGAGGGCGAAAGCGACTGTGTTGTCTTTACTCACACCGATGAAGAGACCGACGGCGGCGAACCGCGCGCCTACCCGCACTACGACGACGGACCCACTATCCCCCCCCTCGCCGAACGGGACGGGCGCGATAGCCAGCAGGTTCGTCATCGTGCGGCCTACCCCGCCGGGGCCCATCTGGAGTGTGCCGGTGGCGTGGACGTCAACGAGGTGACCGACCACCCTGCCATGGACCTTAGAGTCCATCTCGACGGCGGTCGAACTTAAGTCCTCGACCGCCCGACTCACCACGCGACCGAAGGCCGGGATTAGAGCGCGGGTACCGCCTCCCGGCGACACGATCGGGACGGCGGCGGCATCGACCGTGCCCCCAAAGGGTAGGCTAAACCCGTTCCGGACCGCGGATCCCAACGTCACCTGAGTCGCGTTGACGATAACGGTCAGTACGTCCCCCTGCACTGACTGGACGGTCGGGCCGCAGGCCACGTGGGAACACGTGAGTGCGAATAGCTCATCGGTAGTGTTATCTTTCACGACAACGCCAACCGTACCCTTGAGTACCAACTTCTTCCTAGAAAGCGTAATCGTTGCCCCGCCCTCAACTGCGACGGCTGCACCTCCTTCGGTGCTGGCCCGCCGGATGAGCACAGGCACGTCAGCAAGCACGTCCGTCGGCACGCCGTCGAGGGTGGCCGGGATGTAACCTTCGTCGTGAGGGCCGACCTTCTTCTTGATGGCCACGAAGACAATAACGGCGTACCGGACTTTCTTGGCCTCGCCCTCAAAGCCGTACCGGCCCTCCGTCCGCTTGCACCCGTAGCTGACGCGGGTTACGGCCGGGTTGCTCATCAAGAGCGGGCGGTACTTCTCGTAAGCCGCCCGGACCTTCTTGAGGCTCGGGCCCTCGACAGTCACATGGGGCGGTGCCCCCAACTTTCGTTTGGCCATGACAACCCCTAGTTAGTGGCCTAGGACGGAAAAGGCGGCCTGCCCAGAGATGCACGGCCCCGCGACCGCCGCGCACCGCTCCCCGCACCGGTTGACGTGCTGGTCCAGGAACGCCTGCATGCGGCCCTCCAGGTTCGGCTGCCGGATGTCGAACACCTCGCTCGCCACGCTGAGCGTCACGACCTGGAGGCCCGCGTCGCCGCCCGCGGCCTGGTCGGCCTTGGCGACCGCCTTCGTCGCGCCGAACAAGGCGGGGCTGTTCGCGATGACCGCCTGAACCAGGGCCGCCACGTCCGTAATGGTCGTGTCGACCGTGTTGTCGGTAATCTTCGAGAAGTACTGGCCCTTCATCGTCAGCCCGAGATCGACCGAGCCGGACGCCGGGCGCTTGAAGTCGGTCGTGTAAAGCTCCTTCGTGGACTTCAGGTCGTAGGCCAGCTCCCGCGTCGGCTTGATCAGTGCTCGGGTCAGCTTGCCGTCGGGGGCAGCGACGTAGAAGTGGTGCTCGACGACCTCCACCTTCAGGTGCGTAGGTACGTCGATGGTGACCGGCATGCCGCGGAGTTTGACTTCCTGCCGGACGCCGGTCTCGTCGGTCTCGTACAGCCGGCTGTGGATCGTCGCGCAGCCGGCCGCCGAGACCGCACCGCCTGCTGCGAGGGCAAACGCGTACCGAGTAATAGGCTTTGCTCGCATCGTCGTGATCCTCTACGTGATGGGGTTGAGGCTACTTACCTGCTTGTGCTTGGGTGAACGGTGCCGCGGGAGCGAAGCGCGCCTGAGGGGGCGGAACCGCCGGGACCGCGGGGGCCTCAAGCACAACCGGGGCAGCGGTGACGACGACCGGCGGGACCGGGCAGTCCGCACACCCGTTCACGTAGGTCTGGAGGAACTGCTGGACGCGCGACTCGAGGCCGGGGTCCCGCAGGTCGAAAATCTGGGACGCGACGACGCTCTCGATCGGCTTGACGTTGGCCGCCCCGCCGGCGACCGCCAGGGACTTCGCCGCCCCGGCCCGCGCCTTCTCGATCGTCGGGGCCAAGTTTCCGATGACCTTGGTGATGTCTTGGATCGTCTGGTCCTCGACCTTCGTGTTGAAGGACTTGAAGTACTGGTTCTCGAACTCGGCCGTGTACGTCAGCTTGCCCGCCGCCGGCCGGACCGCGTCGACGGTGAAGATCTGGTCCCGCTCGCGGACCGCCACCTCGACGCGCCGGCCCTTGAGAACGGAGACGCCATCGGTCCCGCTCAGCAGGACCTTCCCGGCCGGGTCGTAGAACTGTTGCTCGATGACGGTGATTTCGAGGTGGGTCGGCAGGGTGACCTTGACCGGCACCCCGCGCAGCTTGCGGGTCTCCCAGCCCACGCCGCCGGGGGCCGGGGCGACGTGGGTACTCACCGCCGAGCGGCAACCCACCAAGCCGTAGAGGCCGGCGGTCAGGCCGACCGCGGAGACGATCCGGAACACGCGTGGGGCGGGCATCTTTCCCCTCCTTAACCGGACTCGCCGGCCTTGTAAATGTATGAACTGCTCAACACAAGTATGATCGGATGCCGATAGGCTAAATTATTAGCGATTGTCGGGAATTTGGCGAACTCGCGGGTCCTGACACTCAAATGCCGTAGCTGAGGTGACTTGGCTTGACGGGGTCTTGCGCCAGAACGATTTATGCCTCATTAGTGAACGGTTATGCACGGTAAGCACATCAGGAAGTGCTTATTTATACTGCGAATCATCCGCAACGCGAAGAGCCGCCCCGGCGGTGGGGACGACCCTTCGCGTTTAGCGGCACAGCGAAACTTATGGGACACAGTATCGCGACTGAAGGCTCTGGCCGGGTGACTCGGTGATGACTCGGGTTGTACGCCAGGCAACCGAACCGAGGAGACGTTAATCAGGACCTGGTACGTAGGGCTGCCAAATAGGAGGGGAGGAAACCGACTAACGGTCCCGGACTTGAATGGCTGGAGGGGCGGCCGCCCCGTGTCGCTCCGTCCCGCAGCTATTCGGTTGAGCTCACCGCGATAGCGGCTGTTACGACAATTTCTTTGCAGTGGCCGCACCAACCGTTTAATATCTTCCCAACCACCCGCGACTCCCCCCGGTTTGATTGGCCCGTCGTGCCAACCGTGAACTGTCGTTGGTGTCGAGGGAACGCCATGGCCCAGCCGATCAAAGACACCGTCGTGATCCCGTGGAACAACATCTTCCTGCAGGCCGTCCGCGGGCTCGGCGGGGCCCCGGGGCCGATCGCCCGGATCGGGGCGATGATGCACGTCGCCATCTTTGACACGGTCAACCTGCTCACCGGGAAGACGTACACGCCCTACGCTCCGAGCCTCCCGGACCCGGCAGCCCCCCAATACCTCGGGGCGGACCCCGCCCGGAGTGCGGCGTTCGCTGCCAGCAAAACCCTGTTCGCCACGATCGGCCAGATCATCCCGCCGCCGCCGGCGGGGGCGGCCGCCGGGGCTGCGGTCGCCGCCGGCGGGTCCGGCCCGGAACACCAATTCCGCTTCAACCCGGCATTCGACCTCGGAATGGTGATCGCCGCCGCGGCACTGGGTGGCCCGCAGGCGACCGCGGCGGCGGCGGGGGGACCGGATCCGTCGCAACTGTTCGGCGAAGCGGTCGCCCAGGCGTTGCTCGACCACCGCAGCACGGACGGGTCTACGGACGGGCTGAGCGACCCCCCGGTGCCGTCCCTGGATCCGGCCAAGGCCGGGGAGTGGCGGCCGACCGGGTCCGGGGCGGCGCTCACCCCCAGGTGGGGGTTGGTCGCCCCGTTCTGCGGGTGGCAAACCAGTCAGATTGCCGACTTCCACCCCCGGTACGCCCTGAACCCGAACGTCTACCCGACGTACAGCGCCTTCCTGCCCGGCCGCGACTACGCCGCCCAAGTCGAAGAGGTCCGCCAACTCGGCCAGGACATCGCCGAGACGACCGGGCGGCGGACGCCCGAGCAGACGCAGATCGCGTTCTTCTGGGCGAACGACGCGAACGGGACGTTCAAGCCGCCCGGCCAGCTCTACACGATCACCCAGATCGTGGCCCGGGACGAGAAGACGGTCGACGACTTGCTGGAGACCGCCCGGCTGTTCGCCCTGGTCGGGATCGCCATGGCCGACGCGGCGATCGTCGCCTGGCACGTCAAGTACCTGTTCTCGAACGCCACCACCCCAATCCGGCTGTGGCGGCCGGAGACGGCGATCGCCGAACCGCAGGACGACGGGAACCCGGGCACGACCCCGGTGCCGGGGTGGAAGCCTCTGTCAGTGACCCCGGCGGGGGTGCGGTTCTCGCCGCCGTTCCCGGCGTACATCTCCGGCCACGCCACGTTCGGGGCGGCCCACGCGGCCGTGATGCGGCTGTACTACGGCCGGGACTCGATCGGGTTCACGGCCACCACCGAAGACCCGAGCGCCAAGGACCAGGCCGGGAACGCCCTCACCCGCCGGTTCACCAGTTTCACCGAGGCCGCGCGGGAGAACGGCCGGAGCCGGGTCTACCTGGGGGTCCACTACCAGATCGACGCCGAGGGCGGGTTCGAGTCCGGGACGAAGGTGGCGGAGTTCGGGTTCGCGAACGTCCTGAGGCCGGTCTGACGGGGCCGCCTCCGTCACCCCATACTAAACCGGGCCCTCGGTTCACTACCCGACCACGTCCGTGAGCGGGAACGGCGTCCGGCTGTCGAGTCGCCCAAGCCCCGACCCCCAGGTGTACTCCCCAGGAGCGAAGAAGACCGCCCTTTTAAGAGTGGTTCTTCGCGTTTGCGAGGCGTACAGGAATTTATCGGTCCGGAGCTAGTGAGCATGCCTGATCGACTCACTATTGAGCGACACGGAACGGACGCCTCCAAATATAATTCCCGCATACCATCCGGTTTGTGTAGTTGGATTCTTCCAGAATCACCAACAGGTTCCGGTCCTCGAATACGTTCGTGACCTGGGGACGGCGTGATCAATCGGCCACAAATTCTAATTGGTCGGATTTGAACCCAATTGAATCCGTCAAATCAGCACGATTTCGTACACTCCCCGGCCGTAGGTCGCGGCCCGCAGGAGTCGCTGTGTCGGATGAATTTGGAGGTCAAACACGGGCGCGTCGGGCAGCCCGTTCTCCAGCGGCTGCCACGTCGTCCCGCGGTCGGCCGAGTGCCACACCCCGACATCCGCCCCGACGTACACATTGTTTGGGGCTACGGGATCGACCGCGAGGGCGTTGTGCTCCACGTCCAGCAGGCAGTTCCCGCCGGCCGGTCCAGTCCGGACGTGCCACCGCGCGTTCACCCCGTCGTACCACCACACCCGACGGGCGTCTCCGGACCCGCCGAACGCCACGTACACCGAACCGCCGGCGGCGTCCGCCCAGTCGATCGCCACGTCAGTGATCAACCCGACCAGGCCGAGAGGCCCGGCCGTCGCGTTATCGATTCGAGTGGCCGCCCAACTGCCGAGCCCGCGGTCGACCCGGAACACCTGCCCGCTCGTGGTGCCGACGAAGAGACGCTTGGCGGACGCGAAGTTCATCGCGAACACGTTGCCGGACGCGGCCGGGAGAACGAACCCGCCGCCGGCCGGCCACGACCCTCCGAAGTCGTTCGAGACGCTCACCTGCCTGCCCGCGGCCACGGCCACGATGTCGGCGTGGGACGGGGTGGCCGATTTCGGCGGCGAGCAGATCGGTTGGGTCATCGTGGCCCAAGGGAATTTCCACTGCGTCCCCCAGGACGTGTGCGACACGCCGCCGGTCATCGATCGGTAGACCGTTCCGTTGGCGAACGTCATGACTTTCAGCGGGTCCGACCAGTTGATCAGGCAGTACCCGCCGTCCCCGTAGTTGACGTGCCGCCACATCGGGCTCCCGTCGGTCCGGGCCGTGCCGTTGTCCTGGAGGCCGGTGAACAGGATCCCTGGGTCGGTCGGGTGCTGGGCGATGAAATTGCTGCACAGGCACGCCAGGCCCGTGTTCTGGCTGGAGAACTCGCCGGAGCCTCTAGGGTCGCGGTTCAGGAACACCCCGCCGTCGCAACCGCACCACAGCATGTCCGGGTCGCCGGGCGAGTGGGTCAGGACGTGGACATCGGCGTGCGCCCTCGTCCCGATCGAGGCCGACGCGCCCACCATGTACCCGGTGCCGGACGTCTGGACCGCGCACCGCCACACCGACCCTGGGAAGGGTTGTACGTCCGCGTAGCTACCGCCCAGGTACACGAGGTTGATGTCCGTCGGATCGACGGCGATCGTCAGGTCGTAGTCCCCCTGGCTGCGGCCGTCGTTCACCGGCAGCACGTCCGGCACGGCGACCAATTGCTTCCAGGTTGCAGTCACGCCGTCGAGCCGGTACAACCCGTGGACTAGGCCGTTCGTGTCGGCGACGAAGGCGTAAAGCACGCCCGGATTCGTCGGCTGGACGCCGAGGGCGATGCGGCCGACGCCGACCACTGGGAACCCCGCCCCGGTCGCCGACCAGGTCGTCCCGTTGGTCGAGTGGAAGACCCCGACGCCCCACTTCGCCGCGAAGAATCGGGTGACGCCCCCGTCGGTCGCGACCGCCGCACTGCTGTACACTGCGTCGGGCGTCTCGGGCACGGTGCCCGCCCGGCGGACCCACTCCGCCCCCCCGCCGGGGAGAGTAACCCGCTGGTACAGGCCCTGCGTCGTCGCGGCAACGACGTTGTCCCGGTTGCCCGGATCGATGGCGAGGGCGAAGAACGCCTGGCCCGCCAGCGACGGGGAGGCGGCAGCGGTCCGCTCGGTCACCCACGTCTGGCCGCCATCGTCCGTGCGGATCGGGCCGATCCCGCGGTACGCGGGCAGCGCGTTCACGACCCGCCTGTTGAACAGCGTGTAAGTGTCGCCCTCGCCGGTCCCCACGTACACCCGATCCGGGTCGGTGCGATCGACGGCGATCGCACCGCACGCCAGGCTGGACGACGCGAATTCAGTTGGGTTCACGTCGAACCCATCCATGAGCGACCGCCAAGTGGTTCCGGCGTCGTCCGACCGGAACACCCCCCCGCACGCCGTCGCCGCGTACACCCGCTGACCGTCGGGGGCGATCACCAGCCCGCTCGTTCGCCCGCCGACCGGGTTCTCCCCGACCGTCTGCCCGTCGAGGACGACGGTAGGGCCGAGCGGTACCCAATTCCGCCCCCCAGGCACGGACGGGGCCGGCGGCCCGCCGGCGATCCCCGGTCGCGGTACCGTCTGGGCGACCGACTTCCGCCGCTTGTACTCGCGGAGCAACTGTTGCCAGGATTCCGCCGGGACCGCCGCGAGCATCTCCTCGCCGCCGCTCGGTTGCAACGTGCTGGTGAACGCCGACCCAGCCGCGGGGAGGGTGGTGGTGACCAGGGCGGGGGCCGTGCCAGTGGGCACTAGTCGCATGTACGCCGACTCCAGGTCGGGCAGGAGCCACCCGACAGGGCCCTCGTCGTCGTGATCCTCCTCGGCCGCCTTTTTCGCGGACACCTTCACCGGTCGCCGCAACGTCTCGCTCGTCGGCCTCTTCGTCGCGGGCTTGGGCGCGGCTTTCGCGGCCGGCTTGGCTAGCTTCGTGGGCTTGTTCGGCTCGTCAGTTTTGGGGCTCATCGGCGCACGGTGGGTTGGGGGGTGAGAGGACGGTCAATTTGAAAAGGTCGAGGCCGCGACGGCCGGTCGGCGCACCACGAGGGCGACGACCGAACCGAGTACGAACCACGTCGCCAGGAAGGCCCCGCACTCGACGACGAAACTGTGAAATTTGTAGAAGACTTCGGCGACGACGATCGCGGCGGTGGCGGCCGGGGCTTCCACTAACAGAACGTCTCGCGTTCCGACACTGCGGAGTAGCGTGTACACGTCTTGCGTCTCGTGAGTAGAGGAGTTGCCGCCGGTATCGGCGGCTCGCCTACTACAACGGGTGGTAAACTTAATGTCAACAACTTATCCCAAAATTCCGGCCGGACTACGGACGGCGTCAACGGGGCGAGAGGTGATTAGGGCAGGCTTCAGCAGAGTGTAGCGGCTTAGGCTTGGCCGCAGAGGACTAAACCCGCTCCGATGACGCTACACCTGACCGAAGCCTGCTCTAGCTACGAGGCCGGCCACTTCTTCCGCCTCCCGGACCTGTACGTCGGTAAGCAGGGGGGCTAGGGGTTGTGTCGTGGTACATGATGCCCAAACAGTTGGGCGTTCGACAATAGCCAGCACTACCCGCCGCACTTCTCGGCGTGGAGCAAGATCAACTCGGGGGGTGACGCCGACGGAACTGACCGCGTCCGGCGTGTATACCGCCCCGGCGTCGGCGACGACCGGGAAGGTGTATAAGATTACTGCCGGCTACCCGGCCGGCAAATTCTTGCTGATCGAGAACCGCCAGCCGGTCAAGTTCGACCTGAAGATCACGGCCGGCATCGGCGGTACCGGCGGCTTGGCCATCTGGCACATTGACGAGAAGAGGGGGTCGCTCCACGATAATACCGTGAACGCCGACCCCGGCTTCCCAGGGCAGTCGGGTTTTCCCACCTACGGCAAACACTACGGCATCGCCCTGCTCCAAGCCGACGGGAACTTCGACCTGGAGAATAACGCCAATCGGGGGACGGGAACGACGTATTCCGGGCCGGGTTCAAGACCTCGCTCCATTCACGATGAACCCGACCACGAATGGCCATCAGAACGGCAACGTCGTGACGCCGGTGAACGAGATCACCGAAATCTCGGCGAGCGGCCCGACGATGACGTTCCGCTAATTCAACGCTGTGCAGCCTCCTCCGGTGACCGACTGGGCGAAGAAGGAGATCCTCGACCAGATCTAAGCACTGGAGCAGAAGCAGGCGGAGACGAACGCCCTGATCGCGGCGCTAAAGGCGAAGGCCGAATCGATACCCGACGCCGGGCCGCCGACGCAGTCGCCGGCGGCCGCCGCGAAGAACAAGTGAGCCGGTGCGAAAGCCCCGGCGGTCGCGAGCATCAGCGGATCGTCTGGAGCCGACGACGGAGTTCGAGGATGCCCTGATTTGAAGGGGCAACGGTCAGCGGCCGCGGGGCGAACTTGAACTCCGCCCCGCCGCCGCTGTTCAGCAGCAAGTTCTCGACCTGGGCCGCGGTCTTCACGGGCGTATCGATCGGGACGTTCGCCGTTACCATCTTCACCGCATTGTCGGAAGTGCCCGGCGTACCGGCAGCGTGCAGGTAGAGGACGACCTCTTTGGTCGCCACTTCAGGCGGTTGGGGGTCGTAGACGGCGAAGTCCAGCACAGCCAAGGTCAGTTTGGACAACTCCCCCCGGCCGCTCGCCGGCACCCACACGTACACCCCGCAGTAGTGCCCGACGTACCCGCAACAGTCTTTCGGCACGTCCCGCTTAGTTCCGGTACAGAACCAGCCCGGCGCGAACGTCAATCGGCTGCCGCCATCGCCCTCGGATTTGTGCCCGCCGATCCCGTGCCCTTTGGAAAATTCGTTCAGCGGGCGTCGCAGCCCAGGGTACTGCACCCGGCCCGGCTCGGATCGTTGCCGGCTACCGCTTTCTTGTACGCGCACTGCATCAGGACGAGTTTATGGGGGTCGTTGACCGGGTGAAGGGTCCAGGTTTCGTTGGCCGAACGGCTGACGGTCGGGTTCACGTTCGCCGAATAGAACCCGGCTTGCTTCCACGCCACTGTCGAGGTCAGGCTGCCCGTGTCCGTGAGCTGGTTGTTGCCACCATCCGGGTACGCGAACTGCGGCAGGGAATCCGAGTTGGAGACGAACATGGCCAAGTTGTCGAGAACCTGCTGCTGGTGGATGTCGGCCAGAGTGGACGCCTGGCCGATGGTGTTGTTCCGTAACTGCCGGTGGGTGCAACCGGTGCCGGCCAGAACGGCCGCGAGGAGGCAGAGGGCGACGCGCATTTCGAGTCCCACACGCCCACGGGTCTTGGTGCACGCGGACTCGGGGGCGTCGAGCCTGCATAGAGTGAGTATTATTCCGATAACATCAAGAATACGGTCGTGCCGACTGTATGAGTTTTCCCGGTTTTTCGCATATTGTAAAGGGCGGGCGAACTCATCTCCCCGATCGCACCATCCGGCCCGCATGACCTAATCCGTTTTCCAAAGTCCCGGCAGTAGTCTTGCGCCCTCCCCCTCTTTGAGGTACATAAAGGACGTTATGCACGGCTAACGCGGCGACGGCCGCCGTTCAGCCAACGCGAGCGTTTCACGATAGGGAGGGGACCGTGGCCGGCGAACTGATTGTGGTCAATAAGGACGAAGAGGTCGTTCGCCTGGACGCGGCCTCCGTCATCCCGGCCGTCGTCCGCCGGGCCGGGCCGCGGGCCGAGGAGAAGTTCGCCGAGTTCTTCGCGGCCTCCATCCGGAATATGAATACGCGCATGGCCTACCTGCGCGCGGTCCGGAAGTTCTTCGCCTGGGTCGAGGGCAAGAACCTCTCACTCGCCCAGCTGCGGCCGCTGCACGTCGCCGCCTACGTCGAGCAACTCACCTGCGAGCGCTCGGCCCCGACAGTGAAGCAGAACCTCGCCGCGGTCAGGATGCTCTTCGACTACCTCATCATCGGCCAGGTCGTCGAGACGAACCCCGCCGCGGCCGTCCGCGGGCCGAGCTTCTCGACCAAGAAGGGCAAGACGCCCGTCCTCGACGCCGACGAGGCGCGGCTGCTCCTCGACCGCATCGATGCGTCGAGCGTCGTCGGCCTGCGCGACCGGGCCGTCGTCGGGCTGATGGTCTACACCTTCGCCCGCGTCGGGGCGCTCGTCGCCATGAACGTGGAGGACTACTACCACCAAGGAAAGCGCTGGTGGGTACGGCTGCACGAGAAGGGCGGCAAGCTGCACGACGTGCCCGCCCACCACAAGCTCGAAGAGTTCCTCGACGCCTACCTCGACGCCGCTGGCCTGGCCGATCAGAAGAAGGGGCCGCTCTTCCGCACGACGCAGGGCAAGACGAGGAAGCTCACCGCCAAGCGCATGACCCGCCGCGACGTGTACGAGATGGTCCGCCGAAGGGCGAAAGACGCCGGCATCGAGACGGCCATCGGCTGCCATTCGTTCAGGGCCACTGGCATCACGAACTACCTAATGAACGGCGGTACACTTGAGAAGGCCCAAATCCTCGCCAATCACGAAAGCGCACGCACGACAAAGCTCTATGACCGCCGGGACGACAAGTTATCGCTCGACGAAGTGGAACGCATTACGATTTGACCGCGACCAGATTTGCCTTGGGCCTAAGCCAAGCGACACTTCTAGCGGGACAAAGATACGTGCCCGCTTCACAACCCTATTGAGGCTCGGCCGTAACGATAGAGCGGGTAAGTTTCTCCGGCGAGACCAGGCCGACGCATCACCACAATCAGGGTTCTGAAACTGGCGCATGGCCAGAATAGGCCGGGGGTCACCGGCGGGAAAAATATGGTTGACAGGGATCAAGAGCGAGGTGAGACTAACACGGACTTCCTTGTGTGCGACGCCGAAACCGGCCGAGGCCGCTAACTCGTTCGAAGCCCGGATATCCAGTTGCGTCTCGTACGTACCAATCCCTTTATATCCGACACTGTCGCACCGTTGGTGCAGTGCGAACCTAATCACGGGAGATGCAATCGTGTTCAGAAGCCTTATTGTGGTCCTGCTCTCGACCACAACACTGCTGGCCCAGGACGAAGAACCGCGACCGTTCCAAAAAGCAGACGACAAGACAGACGTTTTCAAAACTGGGTGTGCGTTCGACGGTGCCCTCATCACCGGCGGACGGCCAGTCCCTATTTTGTGGACCGTGACCAAGCGGGACGGGGCATCTTTCGCGGCCCGCGGTTGTGTTGCGCTGTCGAAAAGGGAGGGCATCCCGCTGAAATTCGCCCTCACCGGGCGGACAAACGCGACGGAAGTCACAGCTGATGTGGTTTGGGAGGACGGCAGCAAGGAGTCGCTCAAGGCCGAGTGGGACGACGGCCGACTGCGCGGGAAATGGCCGTCGTCCACAGAATCGATTCGTGCCTTCGCTCTCGAACCGCAGTTTAAGACTCAGGACTCACTTAGGTCAGGGACCGGGCCGGGGATCAATGCCCTAGAGCCTGAGCGCGAGGACGTGTCGAGGGTGCTGAAAGCCAAGTTGAGTGACGGCTACGGCTTCTACCAGTGGGCCGGAGAGTTATGGTCGGCGGACGCCAAATTCGAGGTGTACATGTCTGTAGCTGAGCTGCCTAACGAGTCTTTACGAATGTACGTATCCTCTGGTCAATCTCGTATTATGCTCCGATTGGATAAAATCGGAGGAAAAGGAATGTATATATTTTCAAGCAGGCCTCTGAAGAATCAAGAGTCGGGTGGTGGGGACAAGTTGGCCCCGGCCCTCGGGGAGGGGGTGTTTGAATTATGGCTGGCGAGTGAAATGGTGGTTGGCTACTGGCGGCTGAAAGATGGGACCCAGTTGGGACGTTTTAGAATGTCCAACCGCGCGAACAGGCAGGGCGCGCTGCCGCCGCGCGAACTGACTGACAAGGAGGAGTTCGCATTGAGGACGGCCGTAAAAGCGGCGAAACCAGCTCGCTCGGGGTCGGGCGCGAACGGCGCGGAGGCTGAGAAGGTTGTCACGTTGATCGAATCCGAGTTGAGCAAGGGAAACCCTGTCGGCCACCTGGTGCGGGACTTGGCTTCGCCCCACCTGAAGGCGTGGGAGAGTGCAGCCAGCAGGGGAGATGGCAACGCCGCTTACCTCGTAGGCCGGTGCGCCAGCCTGGGTCTGTACCTGGGGAAGAGGACGGCGACCGAGTGGTACAAGCAGGCTGCGCAAAAGGGATGCGACCTGGCCGAACTCGCCCTAGCTGACGAGTACATGGCTGCGGCTTACGGCCCGCCCGACGAGAGCGGTCGCACCGCCCTATCATTCCTTCACGGGGTTGCGCTCCTGCGGGAACTTTGCGACAAGAACAATAGCCTTGCCATGGTAGAGCTAGCCCGTTGGGCCGACCCGCCCGGCAATACTCGGTGGTCGGCTACGTTCGCGGAAAACTTGCTCCGGAAGACTCATGCACCGGGATCGGACGATAGAGGTTCCGCCGCCGCCTTAAACGCACTCGCAATGCGAACGGACCATAGCAGCGACACCTGCCGCGCCTGGCTCGCACTGGCGGTCAAGGGCGGCAGCGACGCAGCGCTGTTCAACATGGGCAACGTGCTGGCTGAGCGGAGCCGACCGAACGAGGCCAAGGAATGGTATACCCTGGCCGGGGAACGGGGCAATCCGGCCGCCTGGTACAACCTCGGCCTGCTGCATTTAGAGAGTAACGAGACCGAGGTGAAGCCGCCGTACGCCCGCGACTGCTTCCAAAAGGCGGCTGACCTGGGCATCGACGCGGCCGTTCGGCAACTCGGCGTGTGCTACCGCGACGGTATCGGGGGCCGTATGGACGACGGCGACAAGCGGGCGGCAGAATGTTTTCAGAAGGCCGCCGAGCGCGGGGACATGACTGCCCTGTGTTGCCTGGTCGTAATGTACGAGGACGGCAAACTTGCTTCACTAGATGCGGCTGCGGCCGGCCGACGGTTCGCGGCCGCATCGAAGGCGGGCGACCCCGCGGGGGAATTCGGCCTCGGCTTGCTGGTCGAGTACGGAACCGGACAACCCCGGAACAAGGCGGCGGCTCAGGCCCATTACCGCTCAGCGGCCGCGGGCGGATATAACGCGGCTGTCGCGAAGGTGGAGCGGGGCGCTCGGCCGCCTTCCAACCTGCCGTTGACGCGGACGGGCGTGCTTCGGAACCGCTATCAAGCCGAGGTCGAGGCGTGGTCCGCGGCCGATCTCGCCACACGCGACTATCTGGACCACATACTGCGGCAATCGCCGTTCGCGAAGTAAGATTGCCCGCCTGTAACGGATTGGCCGTGTAATGTAAGTGTATACTGATTATGAAGTTCGCGGGGTTGCTCGCGAGAGTCGTGGTCCCACGGCAATGATATGTTGTGGTCGCGGATGATGAAGAGGCTATCGGGAAGGGCCAACACATCGAAATAACGGCGTTTGCTCGGAGAAGATTCTCCACGTACTTGGTGTTCAAGGCGGTACAGAACGCCTTGCAGAACTTACTGACCTTGGCCTTGTCCCGCTTCAGTATGCTAATCGCCCCCGGCTGCACCATCCCTCGGTTGACCGCCACGTAGGGACCCGCCGTTCGGGCGACGGTTCTGCGCCTGCAACGCGGCTTCGGCCGAGGACCTGGCCGAGAAGCTCACGGACCGAACCTGGACGCTCTGCACGGCGTTTCGGCTCGGCGGCTACCTGTTCCTCAACGACTCGACGAGTGAGGACGGTGCCCAGGAGTACGCGGTGGTGAAGATTCCGGCCGCACCGAGCGAGCCGCACCGCCAGGTCGAGAGCATTACCTTCGGGTGGTGTAACTACGACAAGGCGCTCGGCTACATCCGCGAGTGTCTAGCCGGCGACTACGACAGCGAGGCCCCATCGCTCGCGACCCTTGCCGTCGAAGAAAGTGCCACACACGGGACGTGCGGCCACTGCGCTTAACGAACCGAGGACGGTTCCCGAGAGGTTTTGATTAGCGTCACCGAACCTCTCGCCTGACCCTTCGTGGCTGCGTCGGAAGCACGTCTTTGCAGGAACGTCCGGTTCCCGCACCCTCCCCCTTCGACCACTCAAACCATTCCACGTGACCGGCCACGCACTTCGTTCGACGCCTGCGACCCGTGAAGGTGAACCCCCCGCTCGGGACTCCCTCCGGCTCGAAGGATGACGGTAAGAACCCGCCGTCTTCCCCGTCGCCATCGGTCGCCGTCGCGGTGT